>JBGTIS010000366.1:0-47670 GCA_041745535.1 Cyclobacteriaceae bacterium
AACTGGCCGAATACGCTTTTCCTTCCATTTTAAACTCAGCTTCCCACTCATTATCCGGTGTGATGGGTTTTTGAGGCATATCAGTGAAATCATCTGTTTATCAATACCCATCTGCTTCCAAAAGTACCGCTCATTGGGAAAGCAGAAGCATCAGGGCAAAAACTTATTACTTTTTTTAAATAGAAACACGAAAAAGTATTTAATAAAGATGTGTTTTGGATAATTAAATTAGTTAATCCTCAATCAGAGCTTGTACTACGGGGATTCCTTTAGCAAAGAATTTCGCAAGCTCAGCCATTTCAGATGAGGCTGTATGAATAATGCTTTCAGCAGATAGTATCAATCCGGTCCAGCCTGCTGTATGCCAGAAATTTTTATCGGCCAAATCAGGTAAATCCGTAATTTCAGCATTGGGATAGGGCCAGGGTGTGATAAAAAAGTAAGGTTCATGGTACGAGTTATCACCGGGGGAAAATCCAGCACTTACCGATTTCACCTGTTCAGGATCATAGCTGGATTTAATCGTAATCAGGGTAGACATGTCAAAATGATGGGGCCAGCACCGGATGGGCGAAGCATTCGGCAAATATTTTGTCTGATTCTTTAATATTTCATCGGTCATAGAAAAATACCGGGCCATTTCAGAAAATGCCTGTGGGGGCTGATGTTCAAAGGGTCGTCGTTTGCTGGTAGCATACTTTGGAATTTCATAAGGTAAATCCAGATGATACGCAGCTACCGGCAAACCGAATTCTTCCAGCAGATGTTTTACCCAATCCGTAGCCTCCGCCCAGGTGCGGTTATTCAGTATATAAGCCCCTGCCACCTGGGAATTGCCATCCAGAAAAAGCAGTTTAAATTCGGCTATCCGCAAAGCCACCCGGAACTGCCGGGTAGTGCCAAACCACTGGCTGGCCAAAGCCCCATACCGGCTTAACCATTCCAGACTGGCATAGCTATCGTCTTCCCGTTCCAGCAGAAATGAACGGGCTGCCGCTGCGGGTATCTGCACGGCCTGATGCAGTTGTCGCCTTGCTATTGCCTTATCCTGTTTCATAAGTTTTCTGGAAGAGCTGTTTTATTGTATGTTTTCCAGTAGACAGACGCTGTTACCGCTGATATTGGTTGTGTAATAGAAATCATAACGTCGTATTTAATACTCAATGCTCAACAATACACTAAACCGTGTTTATGGAATAGAGCATTGAATATTGAAAATTGATGAATTTTAACAATATGCCGCATGATAAGGGCTATTGCCCATGCCTGCTTATCCATAAATTGCGTATCTGCTCAGGTTTTTAAGAATTACCATATATTTTTAAAACTGTTTCGCGCAACACGCTGCCTTCTTTGCCCGTAAGAAACAGCATCGCACCGGCAATTTCCTCCGGAGTTATCCAATCAGAAAACTTAGCATTGGGCATGGCAGCACGGTTAGCCGGCGTATCGATGGTACTGGGCACAATCACCTGCGAAACCACATTTTTACCGGCACCCTCCGCATTCAGGTATTCTGCCAGTTTGAATATCAGCGATTTGGAAAGGCCATAGGCCAGGTTATTTTTTCCATCCTCCGGGTTCAGGCCGGGTTTGGAACCGACAAAAACCAGCCTCCCACCTTCCGGTTGTGTCATCATTTGCTGAAAAACAGGTCGGGCTACAAAATAGGCCGTTTCAAAATTAAGGCTGTACATCTTTTTTAAAAGAGTTCCATCTGTTTTGTCAATATTCCCTCCGGCATAGCCTCCTACCAGCAACAGTGCGGCGTCGATTTGGCTATGGGTTTCAGTTACCCGTTGCACAAACAACTTTACATTAGTTTCATCGGTCAGGTCTACTTCAGCAGTTTCCAGATCGCCATTTATCGAATACCCCAGTGATTTTCCGGGCGAAACGGTAGCGACCACAGAATAACCTTCCTGAATAAACCGGTTTACCGCGGCTTTTCCCAGATTTCCCGTGGCTCCTGTTATAATTACTGTCTTTTTCATAGTACTTTATTGGGTTGCTTTACATTCAATGAATTTAG
This sequence comes from Cyclobacteriaceae bacterium, assembly GCA_041745535.1. Classification (GTDB taxonomy): domain Bacteria; phylum Bacteroidota; class Bacteroidia; order Cytophagales; family Cyclobacteriaceae; genus JBGTIS01. Next base: position 2,033 of record JBGTIS010000366.1, read on the forward strand.
TTAAATTTTGTTCAATCAGCTACTAAGCATTCGAACATTTCTGAAGCAGATCGTTAAGGTAAAAACCATAAGCGAAAATTTGAAAGCTGGGAAAGCTATCTGAATAGATAACATGGATGCTATTTTGCAAATACTTATTTAACAAGAAAAAATACAGTTCCAGGTAGCTAATAGTTTTATACAACTGTTTATTTTTTCCTTTTCCATCCATTTTCCCGAAACTACATTATATTTTGAACGCCTGATTATTGTAACCTTACTATCATTTACTAGTATAGCTTAGTATAACCCCATTGCCTATCTACTTGCCCATGGTCATTACACGTACCCAAAAAAGAAAGAGAAGAAGAAATACCCTTATTATTGTTATTGTATCCCTGATTTTGCTGGCAGTGGTTGCCTGGCAGGCGGGCTGGCTGAAAAAAGAAAATGAAATAGCGGTTACTTTTGCCAAGGCTGGTTACCGCACCATTGTGGAAAGAGTAACGGCATCCGGCACTTTACAACCTGAAAAGGAGGTTAAAATTTCCCCTGATGTGCCCGGCGAAATTGTAGAGTTATATGTAAAAGAAGGCGATTCGGTACCGGCCGGCAAACTGCTCATCAGCATCAGGCCCGATATTTTTGAAGCTTCGCTTTCGCGATCGCAGGCTATGTTTAATCAACAACAGGCCAACTATGCCGATGCGAAGGCGCGGTTAGCCGGATCGAAAGCCCAGCTTACACAAGCTGAACTTGCTTTTAAAAGAAATAAAGACCTTTACGAGAGCAAGGTGATTTCAGAATCAGACTTCGAACAGGCAGAAACCACATACAAAGTAGCACAACAAGATTTAGAGTCGGCGGCACAAGCCGTTGAAGCAGCCCGGTATGCCGTAAGCAGTGCTTCGGCATCAGTGCAGGAAGCGCGCGAAAATCTTCTGAAAACAGAGATTTACGCGCCGGTTAGTGGCATTGTATCCAAACTGGATGTTGAAAAAGGGGAACGTGTGGTGGGTACCTCACAAATGGCGGGCACCGAAATGCTCCGCATTGCTGACCTGAGCCAGATGGAGGTGCGGGTAAATGTGAATGAAAATGATATCATTCGCATCTCGGTGAACGATACGGCCGTGGTGGATGTAGATGCCTATTCGTATATGGACAAAGAATTTAAGGCTGTGGTAACTGCCATTGCCAACAGCGCCAACGAAAAACTTTCTTCTGAGGCAGTAACCGAATTTGAGGTGAGAATGCGCATGCTGCCCAGTTCTTATGCTGATTTGATTACCGGGGAAAATCGTTACCCTTTCCGCCCGGGCATGACCGCCAGTGTTGAAATTCTTACCGAACGTAAAGAAAATGTACTCTCGGTTCCGCTCTCCGCTGTTACTACCCGTTCGCTCAATCAGGATAGTACCCAGCAACCGGCACCTACACTTGCTGCCAGCAATGACAACCGGCATGAGGTGGTTTTTGTAAAAAATGGAGAAGCCGTAGCACAGCAACCGGTAACCACCGGCATTAGCGATTACGATCATATTGAAGTTCTTTCCGGATTAACAGCGGAACAGGAAATAGTTTCCGGTCCGTATGTGGCCATTTCCGAAGAGCTAAAAGATGGTAGCAAGGTAAAACCTATGACAGATGAAGCAAAGGGAAGGCCGTGGGAAAACAGATAGCCTCTTCCCAGTGAGCCTAACCTGGGGCAGCTAAACAGTGATTTCTATATAATTACCATCCGGATCCAGCACCACACTTTCGTAGTATCCGTCGCCGGTAACGCGGGGTTCACGCACTATTTTATAATCATCGTACCGCAACGTTTCTGTCAGCTGATCCACCATTTCCACACTGCCGGTAGCGAACGCCAAATGAATAAAGCCCAGGTGTGGGTCGTTGGGATGGTCAGTTATATCGGGGCGGTGCATAATTTCGAGGCGGGCACCACTATCAAAAATGAGAAAGTAGGAGGTAAAATTCTTCTTGGCATTGACATACTTCTCACCAGGTTTACCGCCAAAATAACGCGCATAAAAATTTTTTAGCCTTTCCAGATCAATGGTCCAGAGCGAAATGTGTTCAATTTTCATAAGTGATAAGTTTTATCTCCAGCAGGTATACTAACAATCCTAAATTATATTAACAGGCACGAATTACCCGGCAGGGATTTCCGGCGGCAAATACATTGGCCGGGATATCTTTAGTAACCACACTGCCGGCCCCAATGGTGGTATTATCGCCTATGGTTACACCGGCACAAACAATAACACTTCCCCCCAACCACACATTATTGCCAATACGAACGGGAGCGGCATATTCTTTTCCTCCTAACCGCGCCTGCGGATCAACAGGGTGGTAAGCCGTATAGATTTGCACGTAGGGACCGAACAGCACATTTTCGCCAATAGTTACCCGGTTGCAATCCAGTACCACACAACCAAAGTTCATAAAAAGGTTTTCTCCGGCTTCTATAAATACTCCGTAGTCGCAATGGAAAGGCGGTTCTATAACTACTTTTTTCCCCAGTTTTCCAAACAATGCGTGCAAAATATCATACCGTGCTTTTTCATCCTGCGAAGAAGCATTGTACTGAGAAACCAGATTTCTGGCCTTAATACGCATGGCAACCAGTTCCGGATGGTAGGCATCGTAGAGTTCATCGTCCAGCATTTTTTGTTTTTCTAATTTATCCATTTTCAAGTTTGGTGAGGGAAAAAGTTTATATCAGGCTAACATAAAAAATTCCATCAATATCTAATATTTATTTTTAATAATAATTATTTGTTAATAGCTTTCTGTTCAGAACTGTAACTCAATTAAAAACCCAATAATCCTATTGTTATGATTTTAAAAACACGGCTCCAGTTATCGGGCATGATGTTCCTACAGTTTTTTGTATGGGGTGCCTGGTATGTTACGCTGGGTACTTATCTGGGAGCTACCCTTAAGTTTACCGGACCTGAAATTGGCCTCGTATACGCGGCATTCGCCATTGCTGCCATGATTTCCCCATTTTTCGTAGGCATGGTGGCCGACCGTTTTTTCGCTACCGAAAGGGTGCTGGCCGTATTGCACCTGGTGGGAGGCGCCTTGCTGTATTACCTGTCTACCCTAACTGAATTCTCCTCATTTTATCCGGTTACCATTGCGTACACCCTTTGCTTTATGCCTACCATTGCCCTTACCAATTCGCTGTCGTTCCACCATATGGAAGATCCGGGCAAACAATTTCCAGGCGTACGGGTATTGGGTACCATTAGCTGGATTATTGTGGGTATTATTGTAGGAACACTTAAAATCGAAAGTCAGGTAACCCCTATTCTGATTGCCTCGGGTATGTCTGTCGTGATGGGTTTATACTGTTTCACCCTGCCGCATACGCCTCCTCCCAGCAAAGGAGAAAAGGTAACAGCTCGTGATGTATTGGGATTGGATGCCCTGGGGCTTTTGAAAAACCGTTCGTTTGCCGTACTTATTATTTCTTCCTTACTCATCTGCGTTCCGCTTTCTTTTTATTATAGCTTCGCCAATTTGTTTTTAAATGATATTAACATGGAAAACGCGGCCTCTAAAATGACTTTGGGCCAGGTTTCCGAGATTTTTTTCTTATTGTTAATGCCGGTTTTCTTAAAAAGATACGGTTTTAAAAAAGTACTGATGATCGGAATGGCCTGCTGGGCCATCCGTTATGGCTTTTTCATGTTTGGTGATACCTCAGCCCTGGTATGGATGCTGTACGGGGGTATTATACTGCATGGTATCTGTTATGATTTCTTTTTTGTAACCGGCCAGATTTATGTGGACCAGAAGGCGCCTGTTAAAGTGAAAAGTTCCGCACAGGGACTCATCACTTTCGCCACCTATGGCGTAGGCATGTTTATCGGAAGCTGGCTTTCCGGTGTGGTGGTGGGCATGTACACCACACCAGACGAACTGGGAAACAGCCTGTACAACTGGCCGCAAATATGGATGGTGCCTGCCCTGGCATCGGTGGTGGTGCTGATCGTGTTTACTATTTTGTTTAACGAAAACGCTAATGTGAAAAATACTATTCCTGAAAACATAAGCACATCCGTATCAAAAGCCGATCAGGCCATCTGACTTTAAAACTATTTGAACAGGTTATCAAAACCTTTCTTGTACAAAGAAAGGTTTTTTTATAAGGAAAGATTAACGGTGCGCATGTGCCAGTATTTAAGATTTACTTATATTTGTAGTTCACTAAACCTAAAAATCATATTAGCTGTGAAACCGAGCTAAGAATAGTTTCCGACCTATCAGGATGATTACTCAGCGAAGTTCCATGAGGCAGATAGAATCAAAATTTCAAATCATGAAAAACTTATCTCTTATTTTAAATGTAGTATTAGCCATTGCGGTAATTATCCTTTATATCCTTCACTTTAGTGGTAGCAAAGGACCAGCCGGAGCCGATAGCACAACGGCAACAGGCAGCACTAACATGAGCGGGGGCGTGCCTTTGGTAGCTTATGTTAATTCAGATACCTTACTGAAATACTACGATTTTTTTAAAGACAAATCCGCTGAACTGGACGAAAAGCAGAAAAAGCTGGAAGCGGAATTTCAAAACAGGGCAAAAGGTCTGGAAAATGAAGTCGCTAATTTTCAGCGTACTGCCAACAATATGACCATCAGCCAGGCCAGGGCCATTGAAGAAGACCTAATGAAAAAGCGGCAAAACCTGATGCAATATCAGCAAAATCTGGCGGGTGAACTGCAACAGGCCCAGGCCGAAGTAAGTGATGAACTTTACGAAAATGTTTCCAAATATCTGGAAGACCGTGGTAAGAAAAACGAGTATAACCTGGTACTTACCTACACCAAAAACAGCGGCGTATTGTATGCCGACGACAGCCTGGATATTACCCAGCAGGTAATTAAAGAACTGAATGAGGTTTATAAAAACAAAGGCAAAAGCACTACCGCCCCTGCGGATTCTACAGTATCTAAGTAAACAAGCGATCAATTATTGGGTTCGATAGTTGATCGCTTTACAATTAAAATGGCATAATGAATAATTAATTTTCATTATGCTTTTTTTATGTATAGCTCCTGTCAACCATTCGAACGCATGCGGGTGTCATATTGCTTATATTTTATTTAGCCAACCGTTTTTGTTTATTAAGTTTTTAGTAAATTATGCAGGAGATTAGGTGAAACTCATATCCCTTTCTGTTACAACGGTCAGCCCTGCAAAGGTGATGGCTAAACACCTACATTCCGGATGATATTTGTATGCCTTTTACACCAGAATCCCTAAAGATATTATCGCTATGAAATTGAACATTTGCCCCCTGTTAGTTTGGCTATCAGTTTTTGTTTCCACCACATTTTTTCAGGAAGCATCTGCCCAGGCAGAATTTACTACCTGGGGAAATTTAACCGGAATCAGGGTTGACGGGCAATTAATGACTTTTGAAGGTAGCCTGTGCGTGGTGAATGCCGATTGGTCCCGCATCCGGCAAACCGCCAGGGAGCGACAGGAAATCAGGTTTTCCCGGGAGGGTGAAAAACAGATTTTTACCTATCGGATGGATAGTTTGTTTTTTACAGAAACGATTACCAATACCGGAAGCGGTACTGCCACGGTAGAAGTTACCTTTACTTCCAAAGTGGATACCACAATGGCCGGTGCTTTCTTCCGGCTTGACTTACCGGCTGCCTTTTATGCTGATAGCAAAGTACAATTGATTGCTCCGGCTGAGCTTTCCTTATCAGAAACGATACCTAATGGGCAGAATGAATACCTGCGCGTGCCAGCAGGTGGTGTACGTTTTACATCGCCATACCGCCAGCTTGAGGTAATGCTAAATGAGCCTGCGGAAATTATTGTGAAAGCGGATCCTACACAACCCAATGGTGTTGTGCAGGTATATCTGACCATTGCTACCGATAGCATAAAAACCGGGCAAACCAACAGCAAAACATTTACGATCAAAGCCACCGGTGATATCGATAAAGAGCCGCTTGAACTTAGGGTATTCCCCGCTCATAAAGGCCGCGAGTTTGCCGGGATTGGTGGCAACTTCCGGCTTCAAAACCCTAAAGCCGATCCGCAGGTAATTGATTATTCGCTGGAAAATTTACGGGTAGCCTGGTCACGGGTTGAAATGCCCTGGGGCTTCTGGCACCCCGAGGAAAACACCGACCCTATTGCGGCAGCCAAAAACGGGAATCTGCACGAGCGGGTAAAAGCCGCTATGGAAATGGCGCAACGGCTGGATAAAATGGGAATTCCCGTAATCCTTTCCGCTTGGTTCCCACCTGAATGGGCCGCTGACGGACCTATCCAATTCCGTCCCCAGGGCGGGGTATATGGAAACGCGCTGGATTCTGCCAAAACAGATAAAATTTACCAATCTATTGCCGATTATATCCAGTATCTGAAAGATCAGTATGGCGTAGAAATAGTGATGTTTTCATTCAACGAATCTGACCTGGGCATTAATGTGCGGCAAACTCCAAAAGAACATGCCCAACTGATTAAAGGATTGGGCGCTTATCTGGCAGCGCGAGGACTGAACACCAAACTATTGTTAGGCGATACCGCCGATGCCAATGGCTGGCCGTTTACGCTGGCTACGCTGGAAGATCCTGAAACTTACCCCTATATCGGGGCTGTATCGTTCCATTCCTGGCGTGGTTATTCCGATGAGAACCTGTACCGATGGCACGACATCGCCAACCGCATTAACGTGCCATTACTGGTGGGGGAAGGCAGTATTGATGCCGGCGCCTGGCGTTACCCCGCCATTTTTGAAGAACCTACCTATGCACTGGATGAAATTAATCTGTACACCCGCATTCTTGCCATTTGCGAACCGTTATCTATTTTACAATGGCAACTTACTTCCGATTATTCAGCCATGTCGGGAGGTGGGGTATTTGGTAATGACGAAGATCCTTTGTATCCTACCCAGCGGTTCTGGAACCTCAAGCAACTGGGTGCTACGCCGGAAGGAGTTTTTGCTATGCCCATTACCAGTAACAAAAAAGATGTAACCGCTGCCGCTTTGGGTAATAACGACCAAAATACATTTGCCATTCATTTGGTAAACAATGGTTCCAACCGGCAAGCCACCCTCAGCGGATTGCCCTCTGGCATAAAAGAATTACATATTTATGTTACCAATCAGGAAAAAAGCATGGAAGAAGGTAAGCGTATCCGCGTTACCAACGGAAAAGCACAATTTATGCTGGAAGCGGCCAGTTATACCACTTTAATGAGTAAGTAGCAAAGAGAGCAAACCTGGGTTACCTGTTTACCTGTTTGGCTGATTGGTTACTTTGCATCAGTGAACAGATCTTGTATAGCCTTTTTAGCGGCATGGTAACCGCACATACCATGTACCCCGCCACTGGGTGGTGTAGAGGAAGAGCAAAGATATATGCCTTTTACCGGTGTACTGTAAGGAGAAATCCGGACAGATGGGCGGGTAAACAGTTGCCTCAAATTAACCGCGCCACCAATAATATCGCCACCAATATAATTAGGGTTATGCTGCTGCATTTCCATGGCGTTCATGGTATGTCTGGCCAAAATGGTTTGACGAAAGCCGGGCGCGAAACGTTCCACCTGGTTTTCTATGACTTCCGTCATGTTTTTGGTAGATCCATGAGGAACATGGCAATAAGCCCAGGCGGTATGTTTTCCTTCCGGCGCCCGGGTTTTATCAAGGAGGGTTTGGTGCACCAGCAGTACAAAAGGTTTTTCGGCATGTTTCCCTTCCCAGGCCAACCGCTCTGAAAGGGCAATTTCTTCCATGGTACCACCCAGATGCATGGTAGCCGATTGCAGACAGTTTTTAGCCGTAAACGGAATAGGGTCGCTCAGTGCCCAATCCATTTTAAATACGCCTTGTCCGTATTTAAACCGCTGAAGTTGCTTTTTGTACAAATAAGGAAATTTCAGCCCTTTCATATACAACAGGTGACGGGGCGTGGTATCAAACAGTACCGCTTTATGAGGGGGCAATTCTTCCATGGAATTAATCCACATATTGGTTTGAATTTCACCCCCTAAGTGTTTGAAATAAGCGGCCATGGCATTGGCCAGCTGTTGTGCCCCTCCTTCCGGAAATGGCCAGCCGTTTTTATGTCCCAGTGCTCCTAGTACAAGCCCTAAGCCCGAAGAAGCCATATTTTCCAATGGCAAGATGGCGTGACCAATGATCCCTGCCAGTAAAGCACGACTATATGGATCTTTCAGATAACGTTTGGCAAGTACGGTAGCAGGTTGTATGGCTTTCAATCCAAAATTGATGTATTTGGCCGGATGTTTAGGGAAGGTCAAAGGCCCCAGAAAATCGCCGCCAATATCATCCCAATCAGCTACAATTTTTTCCATAAGTTTTTTGTACCCCACAGCCCCATTGCCGAATTGTTCGGCTGTTTCAGCAACTGATTTTCTTAAAAGAATAGCACGACCATCGTCGAAAGGATGGGCTACGGCTGCTTCGGGAAAAATCCATTTTAAGCCAAAATCCCGCAAAGGAAGCTGCCCTAAAAACAGGCTTCCTACACCAAAAGGATAAATAGAAGAACAAATATCGTGAACAAATCCGGGAAGGGTGAGTTCGGAAGAACGGACACCTCCGCCAATGGTGTTGCTCCCTTCAATAATCAGCGTCGAAATTCCGGCTTGTTGTAATACAATACCGGCCGCCAGGCCATTGGGACCAGCACCTACCACTACTGCATCGTAGTTGTTTTTATTCATATTTATTCCATAAGTTCCAATTGTTCTTCTGTTACTTCCAGGTTATGGTATACTTTGGCAACATCATCGTCATCTTCAAAGGCCTCTATGAGCCGCATTACTTTCAGGAAGTCGGCATCATTGAGTGAAACGGTGGTAGTGGGAATACGTTGTAATTCGGCAGTTTCCGTTTCCAGATTCATAGCTTCCAGCTTGTTCTGTAAACTTCCGAAATCTTCCATGGCACCGGTAATATGAGCATATTCCTCATCAAACTCTATGTCTTCCGCACCGGCGTCAATCATGGTAAGCATAAATTCATCTTCACTTATATCTTCCGGCTTTTTTAGTACAAACACGCTTTTACGGTCGAACATAAACTCTACCGATCCGTTTTTGCCCAGACTGCCCCCATGTTTGGTAAACAGGGAGCGTACGTTGGAGACGGTACGATTCAGATTATCGGTGGTACATTCCAGAAACACGGCCACGCCATGAGACGCATACCCTTCGTAGGTAATTTCAGTATAATCATCGGCATCGCTGCCGGAGCCTTTGCTAATGGCCCGCTCTATGGTATCCTTGGGCATATTAGCCCCCTTGGCATTCTGAATGGCCAGTCGCAGCCGTGCATTTCCTTCCGGATCGGACCCGCCTTCTTTGGCAGCTACCGTAATTTCTTTAATGAGTTTGGTAAAAATTTTTCCTCTTTTGGCATCCTGCGCTCCTTTACGGCGCTTGATATTGGCCCATTTACTATGTCCTGACATATGCTTTGGGTTTAGGTGATATTCTCAGTATTACAAAAAGAGAATAAAGGTTAATGATATATTTACCGCAAATTACTGATTTTTAATAAAATGCTGAAAAGCATAAATTTCTGCATATCAGTAAAACACCAAATTGCACTATGCATTTTCAACCTGTAAAAAGTAAGCATTGTTTCAGCAGTTCCATATTACTTTATGTAAAAACTCCTTTTCTGCAGTAACCAGAAGAACAAATACCTCCATTTGTTTTATCTGCTGTTTCTAAAAAAAAGCTTGTTTACTTTAAAGAAAAATAAACAAGCCTTTACCATTATGAATTTCTTTTTTTATAAGGGAATTTTCTGGTTATGAAAGTAAATCCAGTCCAGGTTGAACAGGTTATCGTTTTTCTTTTCTTTATGCTTAAATACAAAAAACAGGTTATGCAGGCCTTCGGTAGATTTAACAGTACTATTCACCTCCGCAAAATCCCGATTGCTTCCTGTAGGCCGCACCGTGGCCTTGCTCACTACCGGGCCATCAGGCGAATCCAGATGTACCTCAATTTCTCCATCAGAACGTCCCGAAACTTGGTAAGTAAGTGCGGCAATATCAGTTAGGTCAATGTTAATAAACTGAATATAGGAACCATCCTTGATATTGTTCACATAACCCAGGCCTCCATCATTGGGGCGTTGCCGTTGTACATTGCGAAACTCATCATAATCTTCGGCCTGCAGCCGGGGATGCCGGATGGTAATAATTTTCCGGGTAGTAAGCGCCGGCATGCCATTGGCTCCTTTATCTTTGTAAGTAGCTGATAAAATATAGGAACCTGCCTCACTGGAATTATTATGCTTATCTAGATGTAACGTTCCGTCTAAAGCCATGCTGCCGCCTGCCTGTCCATTGCCTTCCAGCGAAAGAATGTACTTCACCATTTCGCTGGTTTCTTCCTCAGAATGTTGTGGGTGCGCCGCCATCATGCTATGCCCCCAATTGCCATTGCCACCGGAAATAATTTTTTTAGCCAACATGGAAACCGTAGTGGCATCGGGATTGTACCGTTCGGCCACCTCCATATAACTGGGCCCGATAGACTTCTGACTAACGGCATGGCACGCTTTACAATCGCTATTATCAATCAGAGCTTTTCCTTTGGCAAAAGGGGTAATCAGCGCGTCAGCCCCTAGTAATGCCAGGTCTTTGCCTTCCTGCAAATAATCAAAAGTGAGTTTTACCTCCATCGGGTCAATGCGGCCTGAGGTTAGGTTGCCATCTTCCTGGTCGGTAACAGCTACCCGGTAGTTCAGGCTTCCGTTGTCGAAGTAAAACGACTGATTGCCACCTATAATAAAGTTAACCTCCGGAGGCTGGTTGCCCACACTTACTGTTACAGTAGCTTCGGCTTCGTGGCCTTCGGTATCGGTTACAATCAGTTTTGGGGCATAGATCCCTGGCTTTTCAAAAGTAAAAGCAGGTTTTTTTTCTTCTGACTGAACTTTCTCATTATCATCAAACATCCAGGCATAAGTTAAACTGTCATTGGCATCGTAATCAAAGGAATTGGCGGCAGAAAACTGTATGGTAAGGGGAGCGGCACCCACCGATTTATCAACAGCGATTTGCGGAACCGGTTTCCGGTTGCCTTCGGCATACTCTATTTTTACCAGGCGGGCTTCGTCGTTATTGGCAAAGTAATTAGCACCATATTCCAGGATATACATGGCGCCATCCGGACCAAATTCCATATCAATGGGTTTGGACAATTGCATATCGGGCAGAAAAGGCTCAATTTTTTTCGGATTATCATTTTCATCAAAACTTACCACCTGAATCCAGCTTCGCGACCATTCGTAAATAAAGAGCTTGCCATTATAATATTCCGGAAATTTAACATCAGAATTACCATAACGGGCAGCATAATACACCGGACCGGCCATGGCGCTGCGGGAACCTGTGCCTAAAATGGGCCAGATGTCAGATTCGCCATATGGATACCAGATCATAGCTTTTTTAGCAGGAGGCAAATCCTTAGATCCATAATTATTGGGTGAATTATTGACCGGATGTTCCGGATCAAAGTATTGACCCGGCGTATTGGTAACAAAATCAAAATCAGGAAAAGCTATGTTATTGGCCATAAAGTATGGCCATCCGTAAAAACCCGCTTCCCGGGCCTGGTTCCATTCATCATAACTCTGGGAGCCCTGCTCACTGTCTACGCCGGAATCAGGGCCTACATCACCCCAATACAAATATCCTTTTTTCTGATCTATCGAAATACGGAAAGGGTTTCTGCAACCCATGGCATAAATTTCAGGCCTGCCTTTGGCGCCATCTTTCGGAAACAGATTGCCATTCGGAATGGTATACGAACCATCTTTTTCCACTTTAATCCGTAAAATTTTCCCGCGTAAATCATGGGTATTCCCGGAAGATTTCTGGGCATCAAAAGGACTTCTGCCCGGCCGTTCGTCAATCGGGGTATAACCATTAGATTCTTTGGAACTGGTATTATCGCCGGTAGACAAATACAACAAACCATCGGGGCCAAACTGTACGGAACCCCCGGAATGGCAGCAGGTTTCGCGTTGTACCGGTACTTCCAGAATAGTTTTTTCGCTTGCCATAATCAGGCTGTCGCCAGCCATAAAAAACCGGGAAAGCCGTTGTATAGAATCGGCACAGGGAACGGAGTAATAAATATAGATTCGGTGATTGAAATCAAAGTTAGGATCCAGGGCCAGCCCGTGCAGGCCATCTTCGTAATTACCTTCGGTACACACATCGAAGCGGGCCAGCAGTTGGGTTCTGTTGGCTTCGGGGTCGTACATTTTCACATTCCCCTCCCTTTCTGTAAAAATCACTTTACCATCACGCGTAACATCCAGTTCCATGGGTTCGTTCAGGTCGTTATCCAGCACAATCCGGGTAAAACGATTGTCGTCCGGTACCCTTTGAGAATAGGCTTTTTTGTAATGAAGCTGATTATCTCCAATGGCATAGTTAATGGTTTCTGATAATTTTTCTGAGTTGAGGTCGGATCCGGTAATAAAGCTAACACGGCCCCCATCAAATTCATATTGCCCTTGCGGTATAGGCTGTTGGGCTTCTTCGCCTGCATTTACCTGCCGAATGGCAAGCTGGTTTTCCATATTTTGTCCCCTAACTTCTGCCAGCAAAGCTTCCTGCCAGGGCCACTTATATTTCGAATGTAAATCGGTATCCACGGCAATCAGGCTACCACCCGCCTGTATGTAGCGCTCTAAATCGGCCTGCTGTTTATAGTTAAATTTTTCGCCGGGCACACCCAGCAGCATCACGGTGCTGGTATATTGAAGCCCGGTTTCGTTTATCATGCTCAGGTCAGCGGTGGTATCGACGTTGATTTCATGAGCAGCCGCAAAGCCCATAATTTCATTAATCTGAGCAGATGCGTTTTTTGCGGCATCATCATAAATCACCAGTAGCTTCTTTTCATCGAGGCCGCCGGAGCAGCCCATTAAATAAAATAAAAGAGAAAATAAAATTAACTTTTTCATGGATTACATCTGAAAGTATCAATGTTCATTAAAAGGAATTCAATAAGTTGAAGGCAAGCTTAAATGGATTGAGCAATCTTTTCGCTTCATCTTTGAATTAATTAAATTATAACCGGTAAAATTATATGAAAAAATTTAAAGGCCGGTTATTTTATCATGTAAAACCAAAGAAAAAGCTTTTTAATTCCAATTGGTGATGGGGAGATTTGTTATTCGTAAATTGTTATTCGTAAATACCTTTTAACGAATAACAATTAACCAACAACCAATAACGAAATCATAAGCTCAGGAAGTAATCAATTCTGCCTCTTTTAAATAATCTTTCAATGCCGACAGATCAGCTTTCATTTTTTTCATGATCACTTTTCTCATCGATTTTTCGTCGTTGGCTTTTTCACCTGCCAGCATATCATATTCAAAATGCATGGAAATTGGTAACGTTAAGCCCAATGATTTAACCTGAGCGAAATAGGATTTAAAATCCACCATTCCTTCGCCAATAGGCGTATTTACTACCGTCCACTTTCCTTTTTCCTTTCCCCATTTAAAATCTTTGATCACCAGCGTATTTATATAAGGATGAATTAATTGCAGCCCTAATGGCCAGGAGAGTCCACCTTCTACAGTAGCATGCCTGATATCGTACTGGTTACCCAGGTGTTGCGACTGGACTTCGTGCAGCAGGTAGGCAATGTCCCATACCGGAGCGCCTACATATTTGGCGCCCGAATGGTTCTGATAAGAGCCGTACAACTGATTTTGCTCATTGAAACTGGCCAAACGTTTTAGCTTTTGTTTCATATTTTCTATTTCCTTGGGAATATCCGGATTTTCGGGATAAGCCAGCCAGTTGGTACGATAGTACTTAATGCCTAACCGCGCTGCGGTTTGTAGTACTTTCCGGTTGGTAACATCATCCGCGTCAATAATGGCGGTAGTCATTAAAAGCGCCAGCAAATTATTTTTTTTGATGATTTCTACCGCTCTGGGCAAATCTTCTTCCACTTTTTCCGGTAGTACATGTCCGCCAGGCCGCATGGCCAGGTCCACGCCATCAAAACCAATTTCAGCAGCCGTTTCGGCAGTTACCTCATAATTAAATTCCTGCAAATGCTTCGAAAAAACGTGGATGGTTATTTTTTCTTCTTTTTTCCGGGTAATGCCTGCCGGAATTTTATGTGAAAATGGAAAGCTGGCTCCGGTAAGGGCTAATGCGCCGAGGAAATTTCTTCTAGATACAGAATGGTCATTAATTTTCATAGTGATATGGGGTTTGGCATGTCTGTTCATAAATCATGTTACAATATAGGAGAGTTTTCGCTTTTCTACTTATTGTAAACCCATATTTAGGCCTGTTTTTTTGATTCGGCATATTTGTTTACCAATTTGGAATTAAACAAGACGATGACGATGGGTGTTATAAGCGTACAACAATTTTTTTAATCTAAACAGATGAAATGATGGAAAGGAAAGTAATGAAATCAGACGGGTTATCGCAGGCACTAAAAAAAATCACGTATGGATTCTATATTTTAACCTCGAAAAAGTCGGGTAATGAACTGTCGACCAGGCAGGACGACTATATTGCTGCCGGTTTGGTAAATTGGGTAAGTCAGGGTTCGTTCGATCCGCCTCTGGTAACGGTGGCCGTGCAGCGACAGTCCAACCTACACGAAACCATTGAAAAGAGTCGGGTATTTGCCATTAATATTATCGGTAAAAATGAAAGAGAAATGCTTTCTTCTTTTGCCAAAAAAAGTCATATAGAAGGCGATACGATTAATGGATATTCTTTTCATGAAGGGGAAACCGGTTCGCCTATTATTGATGAGGTACCTGCTTATTTTGAATGTAAATTGGTGGAAGAGGTAAAAATTGGCGATCACACCATATTTGTGGGCCAGGTAGTAGGCGGGAATACCCGCGATGCGGAAGCCATCCCCATTGTAGAATGGGAAACTAATTTGCATTACGGAGGATAAAGAGAAATAAGAAGTTGGAAGTCGGAAGCGGGAAGACAGAAGTGACAATTTTTTTCTTCCCACTTCCATTTCCGGTCTTCCGACTTTAATCAATTAAGCTTCCTCAGGACTGTAATTTCTTAACTTACCAATTTGCTGGTCGATGAAAAACTTACCCTGATTTTCTTCATTAATCACGGAAAACAGTTCCAGGCATCTGCGGGCCGTATTTTCTTCTTCCAATTGTTCCTGTAAAAACCATTGCAGAAAATTCGCTGTGGTATAATCTTTTAATTTATGGCAACTATCCACAATCTGATTAATAGATCGCGTAACATCTATTTCCTGATCAAGCGCTTGCTCAAAAATACTTTTAAACGAATCGAAGTCAACGGGGACGTCCGTAATTTCGGGAGAAACAGCCACACCACCGGCATTGTTGATGTATCTGAAAATTTTCATCATATGCACCCGCTCTTCCTCTGACTGCTGATAGAAAAAGTTAGCGCTATACTGAAAACCATTCCGGTCGCACCAGGAAGCCATAGCCAGATAAGTGGAAGAAGATTTTGCTTCCATTTTAATTTGTTTATTCAAAAGTTGTTCTGCTTCCTCAGTAAGGGAAGATTTCATTCTTACAAGATCTTTCATATGTTTAAATTTTGATTTTAATTGTCATCGAACCTCCAGGCTATGGCACCTTGTGATAGTTATTTTGCTTACTAAGAGAATTTTCTCATACTCAGTTGCCAAGCTGGGCACGATTCAAATTAAAAAAGATTTATTTATATTTTTTAGATTAAAGGTAATAATTAAAGCTAACAATGGTAAAATTTACCAATTTTACAAAATAAGAACAACCTTTAATAGCATTAACTAAAAAATCAGGTTACAGGACGGGTTTGTAAATGCGCTCGTGCAAAATGCTATTCAGTTCCAACATTACTTTCGCGCCCGCCAATAGCTCTTTCAAATGCACAATCTGGCTTAAGCGAAGGGCAAAACAATGCGCACAGCCATGGGGAGCCACAATCTCAATGTCAGCGGCAGGATCGGTGTTTTTCGCCATGTGTTCCAAATCGATCCTATCCAGGGTTCTTTTTAAACAGAAGAAACAGGGAACACTTAGTTCAGTGGTTTTTCCTTCAAACTCAACGATTAAACATTTTCTGATATCACATTGACTTACCTGTCCGAATGGTGTGCTGTAAACTTCTGTTACACTAATAGTTGCCTGCATCAATAACTCAAATTACATATGATGCCACAAAGCTAATTTTTATTTAAAATTATTCCAAATAACACTGTAGTTAAATATTCTTTTGTGCAAGAATTTTTTTAAAAAGGCAGATCATCATCTGATTCATCTTCCGCGGAAAAAATCTGGTTATTGGCCGCAGGCGTTTCTGTTTTTTTCGCTTCGGGTGCCTGACTGCCATTAACAGGATCGATGCGCCATGCTTGCAGCGAGTTAAAATATTTTACCTGTCCTTGCGGATCAGTCCATTTTCTTCCTTTTAAATTAAGGCTAACGGTTACCTCCTGGCCCACCGACAGATTGTCGAGCAAATTACATTTATCCTGTATACACTCAAACTTCAAAAATTCGGGGTATTGTGGGTTTTCCGCATATTCAATCACAAACTCTCTTTTTTTGAAATTATCAGAAATTTGCTGTGTGTCGGATATTTCTAAGATTTTTCCTTGTACTTCCATGTTATAATTTTATTGGTAATGATTACTAATGCTAAAGTAATAATAACAACACGAAACATCAACTCCGCGAACCTTCGTTCGATATGTAAGAACTAACTTAAAATAACAAAGTAAAATTTTTTCAATCATAGTACCAATATTAAACAGGTTCAGTTTTTGTAAGTTAAAAAGTAAAAAAAACACCTCATATTTTTAGAGGTGCATTCTTATTGAATTACACAGAAAACTTTTCATACCATTATGCCCATTGATATTATTATATTATGCCTTCTTTCAGCAATTTCGGTTGTTGCTGTGTATATAAAAGTTATAAGAGACGAACATTCAGGAAATACAGGTAATGACGGTGGCTTACCCGAAGAACTGGATTTACCGGATATTGACTTGCCGCCAGGGATTATTTTACCCGTAAAAGGGCCCACAATAAAAATTGAGGATGAAATATTAGCGTAGATTTTTTCTATTATTTGTGTAAATAAATGCCCATTTAAAATAGAAAGATTTTGCCTTAATAAATTACTAATAATTTTTTTAAGTAATTTACATGCTGATCTTATTAATAGCCTATTAATTTTTAGAAAAAAAAAGACCTGCTTTGAAAAACAAAGCAGGTCTTTTTTTTGATTAATAATTTGTTTTAAGCGTAAGTTTTCTGAGTTTCAGGCTCGGTAATGTCAGGATAAGCCCGCATTTTATGTTCGCCGATATCCAGTCCTTCTATTTCTTCTTCTTCTGATACCCTCAGTCCTATAGTAGTCTTAATAATGTAGAACGTTACCAATGCGAAAACCACACAAAACGCGCCAATACTTAGGATACCAATAGCCTGGCTTAGTAATTGAACACCACCGGCAAGGCTCCCGAAAATTCCTACTGCCAGTGTTCCCCAGATGCCACAAACCAGGTGCACAGAAAGCGCGCCTACCGGATCATCTACTTTAGCTTTATCAAAGGTAACTACAGCCGATACTACCAACACACCGGCAATCAGACCTATCAGTATCGCTTCTGTAGGACTCATTAAGTCGGCACCTGCGGTAATTCCTACTAATCCGCCCAATATACCGTTCAGTACCATACTGAGGTCATTAGATTTTACCACGATAATAGAGGTGAACAACGCACCAATAGCGCCTGCTGCTGCTGCTAAACTGGTAGTTACAAATACCAAAGATACCAAACCAGGATCCGCACTTAATACAGAACCTCCATTAAAGCCATACCAGCCAAACCAAAGCAGAAATACTCCGATCGTAGCCAATGGCATGTTATGACCAGGAATAGGCTTGATTTTTCCGTTGATGTACTTTCCTAAACGCGGTCCTAATAGCAGAATGCCTATTAATGCACCCCATCCTCCTACAGAATGTACGATGGTTGAACCGGCAAAATCGTAAAAAGGAGTTTCCATGGTATTTAACCAGCCATTTCCCCATTTCCACATACCTACAACAGGGTAGCAAATTCCTACATATAATAAGGTAAAAATCAAAAAACTATACAGTTTAATACGTTCGGCCACAGCACCGGAAACAATAGTAGCCGCAGTGGCAGCAAACATACCCTGAAATAAGAAATCGGTCCAGTAGGTGTAACCTTCGTTATAAGTGCCATCATTAGCACCTTCAGGCATAGAAAGGCCAAATCCAGAAAAACCGAAAAAACCACCTGCAAAAGCATCGCCCGGGTACATCACATTAAATCCCCATAGCGCATAGGTTAACAACCCAATAGCCACAATTGATACGTTTTTGAATAAAATGTTAACAGTATTTTTGGATTGTGTAAGTCCTGTTTCTAAAGTTGAAAATCCCAGATGCATGATAAAAACCAGAATGGTGGCTATCATCATCCAAACATTGTTTACTGTAAATAAAGCTATGTCCATTAGTTAGATATTTAGTAGATAATAATTAGAAATAGATTAATGATTGAATAGGTATTCTTAAAGCGCGGCACTTCCCTCCTCACTGGTCCTAATTCTGTAAACTTTCTCCAGGTCGGTAACAAAAATTTTTCCGTCGCCGACTGTTCCAGTTTTTGCGGTTTTTAGAATAGTTTCAATGGCAGGCTCCAAAAAACTATCAGAAACAACAATTTCCAGCTTAGTACGGGGAATATATCCTACATCATAGGTAGCTCCCCGGTAAGTCCGGTATTCTTTTTCCAAGCCATGTCCTTTAATGTCATAGAATGACAAAAATGTTACACCAACTTCTGCAAGGGCGTTGACAACTTGTTCAAACTTAGAAGTTCTGATGATTGCTTCTACTTTTTTCATAAGGTGTTTAGATTATATAAATTATAAATTTTGGATTGTGTAATGAGTCCTTATAAATAGAATTTTTTATATATAAAAACTACCACTGACCCCTACAACATTTTTCAATTCGCTAAATAAGGTAATTAATCTATTTAATAAAATAGGTGTTAACAAAATTTTGTTTTATTTTATTATTTCGTAATAAATATTATATATTCTTAAATTTTGAGAGTTAAATGCAGTTTTTATTGCGAAATTCAATAAAATTAAAATTCGCTTGCAGGGTTTTTCTTTTGCAAACAGAATAAAATTTGGTGTTATTGCGCCAAATTTTATTCTGTAATGAGGTTTTTGGAGAAAAACTGGCAAATAGCAGGAAAATTTTCAATGGCTGCTATTGGATTTTATTCCTAAAATGGAACTTTTTACCAAAATGGGGCACTAAAAAGTTTTTATAATATGTATATTGCTGAAAATCAGTCATATAGCTGTTTGGCATAGAAATTACTACCAATGAGACTATTACTTTATACTCTTTTACATAATTTTAAAAAGCGAAGAAAGGATATGGAGAGTACGTCCCCCAAAAAAATTAATTTGAAAAAGTTTATGGAACTGTCGTTAGGCGACCATGATTTTTTGATCAGTCTTACCCAACAATCGATAAAAAGCCTGAAAGAATCTGTTGCTGAATACGAAAAATACCTTAGAGAAAGGAACCCAGCTTTGGTAAAAGCTACCATTCATAAAATAAAGCCAACCCTGATTATTCTGGATGCCCGGAATATGATAAAATATATGGAGCAGTCCAACGCGTTATTCGACCCAAAAACAAAGAACAGTCAGATTACCGAAAACATCAGTGAAATAAAAAAAGAAAGCACAGCCATTATTCAGGAATTAAAGAAAATTTTAAAACTTCCCTAACAGCTACCGCTTACTGAACCTGTAAACGCGTTTATTTGATAATAATATCAAATGGGAGCCTGGCCTGAATTCCATGAAGCTCCTTCAATTCCTCAAGCGGCTTGGCATATGGCCACAAAGGTCCAAGCCGCGTTTTCAAAGCTTTGGATTCCATCTGTGTTTCCAGGTTTTTCAATAGTTCCTCGATAAAGGTTTTTTGCTCCGGATAATAATTTACCGCGTAATTATCTTTTATACCAGCAGCTTCGGCCGCGATTTCGACCGCATCGTCCAGTCCGCCAAGCACATCAACCAAATTCCTCTCTTTTCCGTCAATGCCGCTCCAAACCCGGCCCGAAGCCACTTTCTTTAATTCTTCAAGTGGCATGTTCCTATCATTTGCTGCTTTACTTACAAAGGTTTCATAGGCATCGTTCACGCCCTTCTGGATGATTTTTCTTTCGCTTTCAGAAAGCGGATGGGTAGGAGATAAAATATCAGAATATTCGCCGGTTTTTACCCGATCGGTTGTAATGCCTAATTTGTCTTCCAGGAAATTTTCCGCATTAAACGCGATCATGATTACGCCGATAGAACCGGTAATGGTATTGGGCTGAGCGACAATGGTATCACATCCCATGGCAATGAAGTATCCCCCTGAAGCTGCCACATCAGACATAGAAGCAATAATTGGTTTAACTTCCTTGGTACGCTGCACTTCCCGCCAAATAATGTCGGAAGCAAGCGCACTACCACCACCTGAATTAATGCGAAGTACCACAGCCTTTATGTCGTCGTTCAACCTGGCCTTTCTGATTTCACTGGCAAATTTTTCCGAGCCAATCATATTATTGTCTCCTTCGCCGGTTACAATATTTCCGGTGGCCACAATTACGGCCACCTGATTATCTGAATCCTCATCATCTTCGTCCAGCGACTCCCGATACCGATCCAGCGAAACAAAATTGATTTCTTTTTTATCTTCCACACCTAATTTTCCTCTGAGCGTATCCAGTACCGTATCGTAATAGGCCAACCCTGAAATAAGTTTGTATCGCCTCGCATCATTTCCATCCTGTACCAACATAGAGTCGGAAATTGTAGTTAATTCCGCAATATCAATACCACGGGCATCCGCTACCTGCCGCAGGTAATGGTTATAAAGGGAATTCACATAGGCTGAGGTTTGTTCGCGATTTTCCTCACTCATTTGGGTAAGTATAAAAGGCTCTGCCGCGCTTTTAAATTCTCCTACTCTGAAAATTTCAGGTTCAATGCCCAGTTTATCAAAGGTCCCTTTCAGGAAAATAAGTTCCGCCGACAAACCATTGAATTCTACCAGACTGTAATCGGGTGGCAGGTAAATCTCATCCGCTACGGAAGCCAGGTAGTATCCGCCTTCGGTCATAATTTCGCTGTAAGAAATAATAAATTTACCCGATTCCTTAAAATTAATAAGTTCGTCGCGGATTTCTTCTAAAGTGGCAAATCCAGCGGATGTAAGCCCCGCATCCAGGTAAATGCCTTTAATTTTCTGATCTTCCTTTGCTGATTTGATGGCTTCTTTTAATCCGATGAGCCCGACAGGAGCCTCATACTGGCCAAATAATCCGGCAAATGGATCATCAACCGTACGTTCAACGATGGTTCGATTCAGGTCTAACTTTAATACAGCATTATCATTAATTGGGCTGGACTGTTTTATTGCGGTTGTAGCTACTGCCCCCAACATTAAAACAACGAAAATCACAACGAAAATAAAAAGTCCAACCAGCGTGGCAAGTACATTTAATAAAAATTTCATAGAAATGGAGTCTGTTACATTGGCAAAAATATAAATAAACAAGAACAATATAGACCATAAGCGCTACTTTTGATGAATGGAAACTTTTGAGGATATTTATTTGCTGTTGGGAACCAATTTGGGAAACCGGTTAAATAACCTGACCAGAGCACAACAGTACCTTGAAGAATCAGCCGGAAAAATTATAAAACGATCTTCAGTATATGAAACCAAAGCCTGGGGAAAAAGCAATCAGCCAGATTTCTTAAATCAGGTAATTATCCTGCAATCTCATTTAAATCCGGGACAACTTCTTGACCAAATCCATACTATTGAAAACCAATTAGGGCGAATAAGAAAAGAGAAATGGGGGGAACGGTTTATTGATATAGATATTTTGTACTATAAATCGGAAGTAACGCAATTGCCGCACCTTACCATACCACACCCTGAAATTCAAAATAGACGATTTACACTGGTACCCCTGTGTGAAATAGCAAGTAACTTTATACATCCGGTTCTGAATAAAACACAACTTGCCTTACTGGAAACCTGCACCGATCACCTACCGGTAATTTTTTTTAGCCCTAATAGTTAAGGTATTCTCTCAAAATCCAGAATTGAACAGTATTAATAGATTAACCCACACTGGCCGAGGTAGTAGATACTGATGCCTCTATTTTCCGTACCAATCCACTTAACACTTTACCAGGACCACACTCGATAAATTCGGTAGCCCCATCGGCTACCATGTGCTTTACCGATTGTGACCAGTAAACCGGAGCTGTCAATTGCGCGATCAGATTTTGCTTAATGGTTTCGATATCGGTACTGGGTTTGGCATTCACATTTTGATAAACGGGGCAAATGGGAGACTGAAATTTCGTTTGCATAATAGCTTCTTCCAGTTCCTGCCGCGCCGGTTCCATCAGCGGTGAATGGAAAGCGCCACCTACAGCCAGCGGAATAGCTCTTTTAGCACCCGCTTCTTTCAGTTTTTCACAGGCAATTTCGATACCTTTAAACGAGCCTGAAATCACTAACTGGCCCGGGCTGTTGTAATTGGCGGGCACCACTACTTCATCCTGAATACTGGCGCATACTTCCTCTACTACTTCATTTTCCAAACCTAAAATAGCTGCCATGGTAGAAGGATTAATTTCACAGGCTTTTTGCATGGCCTGGGCACGCTGGGCTACCAATCGTAAACCATCTTCAAAGTTCAGGCACCGGTTGGCTACCAAAGCTGAAAACTCGCCCAGAGAATGGCCAGCTACCATATCAGGTTTGAAATCAGCCGCCAATGAAGCCAGAATGACGGAATGCAGAAAAATAGCAGGCTGGGTTACCCGGGTTGCTTTTAATGCCTCATCGGTTCCGCTGAACATCGTATCGGTAATCGCAAATCCGAGTATTTCATTTGCTTTTTCAAACATGGTTCGGGCTTCGGCATGTGCTTCGTACAACTCTTGTCCCATCCCAACAAACTGAGCGCCCTGCCCTGGAAAAATACATGCTTTCATAATCAGGTTCGTTGTTTTAAAGCAGCAAATGTACAATTAACTTCAATAGTTACCAGCCAAAATCAAGGTTTTTATCGCTTTTTGCAGGTTATGTAAACAGCAGGCAGGATTATATGTAACCCTGCCTGCTGTTTGTTCCAAAATTCTATTATGATGTTGAAATAAGGCGCATGCCTTAAAACATAACATGCACCCACCCTTTATACTGCCTGGGACCACGATTCGGATCTAACCAGATAAACTGTACATCGGCGGTATAATAATACACGCCGGGCGGCACCAGTTGGCCTTCTTCATCTCTTCCGTCCCAATTAATAAGTATGCTCTGTTCAGGACCTGATTGAAAAGAACGAATCTCTTTCCCCCAGCGATTGAACACAGTAAAGCTCACACTTTTAACAAACCTGGGACATTTGTTCTCCTCCGGTTTGTTGTAAGCCCGAAACACATCGTTCTCACCATCGGCATTCGGGGTGAACACATTGGGCAGTTCAAACGAAGGACAGTTATCGTTACAGATAGGTTCACTCAACTCACTTTCATTGCCCGAACGGTCTACCGCTGAGATGCGGTAACAACCGGCAAAGGAAGCCAGTGGTCCATCCACATAAAAAGTATCCGTAACTGTTTTTACTTTCTCAAAACTTCCTTCTTCTCCTGTAAAGGAAAAATATACATTGTACCCCCCTACATCGCTGTCGCAGTCGGAAGGATCGCGCTGCCAGGTAATGGTATTGAAAAACTGATTGAAATCGCAGGGCTTCCCTTCCAGCAGCGATTCGCAATCGTTAATATCGGCATTGGGAATGGATACCCGCATCGGCATACAGGGTGGAATGGTATCGTTGGGTTGCGCGCATACTTTCTGCGAATTATTCAGCAATGGCGCTACAATCAGTTCATTCCCATAGCTTCCCTGTGTGGTAATGTAATAACAATACTCTAACTGATCGGACAAAGGTTGTCCATCCACTTCCCCCTCATCTAAATAAGTAAAGCCCTCAGCCGGTGCGTTTACGCTGTCAATGAGCACAAAAGTCCCCGCGTCATTACCGGCTACACGGTTACGGTATATATAATGAAAAGGGTAATCCTGTGAACTATTGCTCCAGGGCACATCGGCCTGCCAGTTGAGCCGGATTGAGCCAACCAAAGGTGCTGGTTCCAACCGTACGCTGGATGCCACCGCAGAGGTATCTATCAACTGTCCGTTAGCGTCATAAAATACTATCCGGTAATTGTATACCTGATCCTGGGTGTTTAATCCCGTATCCGTAAAAACAGTGTCCTGAATGCCGGAAGCCACATTTTGAATTTCGGCATTGCCAGAAAAAGCTGTAGCACGAAGCAGATCGTAACTATAAGGGGCGGGAAATAAAGCGCTGTCTATCTGAAAAGGTCCCATCCACGATACATCTATTACACCTTGTTCCTTACTGGTTTCTTCAATACTTACTTTGGTAATTACCGGCGCATTGGCTTCCATAATGGCACAGGCTTCTTCAGACGCATAACTCTCCCCACCTTCGGGCAAAGGAAAAACTGCTACCAGTCGGTAACAATACGTTACGCCCGGATCAAGACCTTCTCCATTGTTGTCATCTTTGAAACTTACTACCCCGGCATCTACTTCAGCTACCAGTTCGTATTCGCCACCCGAGGGAATACCCGTTTGGCAATTATCGGCTTCAAACTCAAATTCATCTACCCGTCGCCAAATCTGTATCCGGTCGGCCTGCGCCTCACATAAGTAGCTATCCCAGTTCAAATTAATAGACTTGCCAATAGCGGATTCAGCCATTAATCCGGTAGGGGCAGGTCCTACCACGTAGATATTCCAGGTTTTAAAATCTACCAGCGACGGACCTGATGCCGGATCGTCAGCAGCTTTTATCTCTACCTGATAAGGTCGTGTTCTGATGTGGGTACAGTTGGTTTGCCATGAGAATTGTCCTGTAACTGGCGAGGGCAAAGAAGCAGGTGGTGGCTTTGGAATAAAGGTGGCGGGGGAGGAAGGTAATTCGAAAACACCGCCGAAAGCTTCCAGAAAAATTTTGTCATTATCAGGATCTTCGGCCGAAACGGTAGCTTCCAGCAAAGAACCTGCCTCCAAGCAGGTATCTACAGGAACCGTTACTACCGGCGGCTCATTATCGCATTCCTCTACGATAATCTGCATATCGCGGGTTACATGGCCCAGTTTTACCCATCGGTCGCCAATCAGCCGCCATTCCTCAATGATAAAAGCGATGTTATATTCACCCGCGTTGCCAGGGGCGTCCCAAACTATATCTCCGGTAATAGAATCCAGCGTTAAAGTAGGCGGAAAACTTCCGTCCTGTTTGATAGGATCAGGATTTGCTCCGGAATTTACATCATATACAGGAGGCAACTGATATCCGTCTACATCCTGATCTCTGTCCTTCTTAGGGATTACCATTTTATAAGAAATGCTGTCACCGTCTGGGTCGTATGCACCCGGATTATGTAAAAATGGAACACCGGTACAGCCCTTGTCCACCGGAGGAATTAATAGTACCGGTGAGTTGTTACACCCCGACAAAGGATCAATTACGATTTTGGTTTCAATATAAAAAGGAGTGTTTACCGAATTGACCATATTCAGGATGTCGTCGTTCCGGTTGAATTCTCTAAACGTAATGGTATATTCCCCTGGACCTGGAAAGGTATGTACGGTTATAAACTCACTTACGCGAATCTGATCCTGGTTAGAGATTATCCTTCTGGTAAAGAACACATTTTCTGTGTTCAGATCCACAATTTCTCCATCACCGTAATTCAATTCACCATTTCCAAATTCCACATCCGAGCCGGTATCTTCATACCCCACTACTGTAAACCTGTAGGTAAGGGTTTGGCAGTCTACCAGTTGAGCGATAATTTCTCCTGCCCTGATGTGCGTGGCATAAGTGGGGAAGGCCTGTATACAAGTAATTAGCAGCAACAAACCTGAAAAGTGTAAGTAATATTTTTTCAATGCTGTAAAATCTAAATCTTCTACTAAAATAACTTAACTAAGCACAACGGATTTGAATTTATGCTCACCTGATTTGAATCTTAACATCCTAACGGAAGTTCTATTTAAAAATTATGGTTAGATGTCCATATTTTACACAGGTAATACAATTAATAACTATTAAGAAAAAGCAAGTTGTATATTTACAAATATATAAAATTTTGGACAATTTAAAGAATATTGATAACAGATACTATATAAATTAATTATAGTTTAGAATAGTTTAAAATTGTATCAAGAACATTACTAACGTTGTTTAGTAAGTTTTCGTGCTGTAATTTAGGCCGAAATTTAGATTTAATCACAGTAAAGTACACAAATTTATATGAGTTGGGTTACACAAACTTTTTCAAGCTCTATTGGAAAGAAAATAATTATGTCCTTAACTGGATTGTTTCTTATTTCTTTTTTGGCGGTACATGTTTCCGGAAACATGCTTCTTTTTCAAAACGATCAGGGAGAAGCCTTTAATATCTATACCGAATTCATGACCCACAATCCGTTTATTAAAACTGTTTCTTATATTTTATATGCGTCTATTTTAATTCATGTTATTTATTCTTTAATTCTTTCTATCAATAACAGAAAATCCAGGCCTGTAGGTTATGCCAAAGCAAACCCAAGCGCGAACAGTGTATGGGCTTCCAGAAATATGGGGATTCTGGGAACTATTATCCTCATTTTTTTACTTATCCATATGAAAAGTTTCTGGTATGGTTTAAAGTTCGGAAACCCGCCTATGGTTACTTATCCGGAAGAAGGAGAAGTAAAAAACATGTACATTATCGTAGAAAAGGCTTTTTCACAATGGTGGTATGTAGCCCTGTATGTGGCAGCTATGATTGGCCTGGCCTTTCACCTGTCGCATGGGTTTGTCAGTGCTTTTCAAACCTTAGGTTTACAGCATAAAAAATATACCCCCTTTATAAAAAAATTAGGCATTGCGTTTTCTATTATTGTCTCCCTGTTGTTTGCATCAATGCCTATTTACATCTATATCAGAAGCCTTGGATAAAATATAAACTGATTTTAAATGATTCTAGATTCAAAAGCACCGGAAGGCCCATTGGCAGAAAAGTGGACCAAACATAAATTTAATGTAAAGCTGGTAAATCCGGCCAATAAACGGAAATACGATATTATTGTAGTAGGTACAGGCCTGGCCGGAGCCTCAGCGGCTGCTTCTCTTGCTGAATTAGGCTATAATGTAAAAGCTTTTTGTTTTCAGGATAGTCCGCGCCGCGCCCATAGTATTGCCGCACAAGGTGGTATTAATGCCGCGAAGAACTACCAAAACGATGGTGACAGCATATTCCGGTTATTTTACGATACCATTAAAGGCGGTGATTATCGTTCCAGAGAGTCGAATGTGTACCGCCTGTCAGAAGTTAGCGTTAATATTATTGACCAGTGCGTAGCGCAGGGTGTACCCTTTGCCCGCGAATATGGTGGTTTGCTGGCCAATCGTTCTTTTGGCGGCGCACAGGTTTCCCGTACCTTTTACGCCCGGGGGCAAACCGGACAGCAGTTGTTAATAGGGGCTTACGGCGCGTTAAGCCGTCAGATAGCCAACGGAAAGGTAAAAATGTATCCCCGCGCCGAAATGCTGGATTTGGTGATGGTAGATGGAAAAGCCAGGGGAATTATTACCAGAAATCTGATTACGGGTGAAATTGATGCTCACAGTGGCCATGCTGTAATCCTGGCTACCGGTGGTTATGGTAATGTGTTTTACCTGTCAACCAATGCCATGGGTTCCAATGCTACGGCCGCCTGGCGTGCCCACAAGCGCGGTGCTTTGTTTGCCAACCCTTGTTATACACAGATTCACCCTACCTGTATTCCTGTAATGGGGGCACACCAGTCTAAATTAACCCTGATGTCGGAATCACTTAGAAATGACGGCCGGGTGTGGGTGCCCAAACAAAAAGGTGATAAACGAAAGCCTGTTGATATTCCTGAAAATGAAAGGGACTATTACCTGGAAAGAAAATATCCTTCGTTCGGCAACCTGGTACCGCGCGATGTAGCTTCCAGAAATGCCAAGTATGTGTGCGACGAAGGCCGTGGCGTAGGCCCTACCGGACTGGCGGTATACCTGGACTTTGCCGATGCCATTAAACGTGATGGAGAGGACACCATATCAGCAAAATATGGGAACCTGTTTACCATGTATGAAAAAATTACCGGTAATAATCCGTATAAAACCCCCATGATGATTTATCCTGCCGTCCATTACACTATGGGTGGAGTGTGGGTAGATTATAACCTGATGACCAACATTCCTGGTTTGTATGCGCTGGGTGAATGTAATTTCTCCGACCATGGCGCGAACCGACTGGGGGCCAGCGCACTGATGCAGGGGCTGGCCGATGGCTATTTCGTGCTTCCATATACCATTGGTAACTACCTGGCCGGAGTACCTTACGAGAAAATTCCGACTGATCATCCTGCTTTTAAAGAAACAGAAACGAAGATAAGGAGCAGCATTGATAAGCTGTTAAATATCAAAGGCACCAAAACGGTTGATCACTTTCATCGCGAATTGGGCAAGGTTATGTGGGATTACTGCGGTATGTCCAGAACAGCCGAAGGCCTGAAAAAAGCTAAAAAAATGGTGCAGGAAATCCGTGCGGAATTCTGGAACGATGTAAAATTAACAGGAACGAACGAAGAGCTGAATCAAACCCTGGAAAAAGCCAATCGTGTGGCCGACTTTCTGGAACTGGGCGAACTGATGATAGACGATGCCCTGCACCGTGAGGAATCCTGTGGCGGACATTTCCGCGAAGAATACCAGACGGAAGAAGGAGAGGCCAAACGGGATGATGAGAACTTTTCTTATGTTGCTGCCTGGGAATATAAAGGCGCTAATCAGTCTGAGGTGCTTAATAAAGAAAATTTAATTTTTGAAAATGTTAAACTGACACAAAGAAGCTATAAATAATGAAACCGAGCCACGGTGGCCGAGCCTAAGAAAAATTTTTCTTTATATAGGAATTATTAAAGCGAGGTTCCATGCCGTCGTGGCCCGGTGGCAGATAAAATCATAATTACAAACGCATGAAATTGACATTAAAGATATGGCGTCAGAAAAACGCTGAAGCAAAAGGAAAATTCATTACCTATCCTATAAATGATATTTCACCGGATATGTCATTTCTGGAAATGCTCGACGTACTGAATGAATCACTGGTGGATAAAGGAGAAGAACCCATAGAATTCGATCATGATTGCAGAGAAGGCATCTGTGGAAGTTGCGCGCTCTATATCAATGGCCGGCCCCATGGCCCCCAAAGAGCAGCTACTGCCTGCCAGTTGCACATGCGTACGTTTAAAGATGGGGATACCATTACCATAGAACCCTGGCGTGCCAAAGCTTTTCCTGTAATTAAAGACCTGGTGGTAAATAGAAGTGCCTTCGACCGGATTGTGCAGGCCGGTGGTTACGTTTCTGTCAATACCGGTGGTGTACCTGATGCGAACGAAATTCCTATTGCGAAAGTGGTTGCCGATGAAGCATTTAATGCCGCTACCTGTATTGCCTGTGGCGCCTGTGTGGCGGCCTGTAAAAATGCTTCAGCGATGTTGTTTGTAAGTGCTAAAATTTCTCAGCTGGCCCTGCTGCCGCAAGGACAGGTAGAACGCAAGGAACGGGCAGAGAAAATGATCGCGCGGATGGATGCGGAAGGTTTTGGTGCCTGTACCAATACACAGGCCTGTTCAGCCGAATGCCCCAAGGAAATAAGTTTTACCAACATTGCCCGCATGAACCGTGAGTTCATTAGCGCAAAAGCCAGCTCTGATAATGTATGACCTGCATTTCAGATAAACCATAACCGAGAAGCCCTGCGATTTTGTGTAGGGCTTTTTGTTTTACGGGTGTGTGATGAATATCCTTCCCGGTTTTTCCATTTTACGTATTTTATCTTTTTCTTCGCGAATTCACCAGCTATTGATAAGGCTATGATGAAATTATTGAAAACCTTATGTGAAATCCACGCGCCTTCCGGCGATGAGATAAACATGAAAAACTTTCTGCTCGATTATGTGGCGACAAACCAATCGAAATGGAAAGTAAAGCCCGAACTGATTTATGGCGATGATTTCCAGGATTGCTTAATATTAAAATTTGGAAATCCCCGCACCGCTGTGTTCGCTCATATGGACAGCATCGGTTTTACGGTACGGTATAATAACCAGCTTATTCCCATTGGTGGCCCCGAAGCCAAAACGGGATACCAGTTAACTGGTCTGGACCGGCTCGGTCCTATTTTGTGCGAAATGGAGGTAAATGACGAAGAGCAACCCTTCTATAAATTTGGGCGGGCTATTGAACGAGGTACGCAATTGGTATTTGCCTGCGATTTCCGAGAAACGGAGGAATATGTACAGTCTTGTTATTTGGATAACCGGCTGGGGGTGTATAATGTGCTTAAACTGGCCGAAACTTTAGAAGATGGGGCAATTGTTTTTAGCTGCTGGGAAGAGCAGGGCGGTGGGTCAGTTCCTTACTTATCCAAATATCTTTACGAAAATTTTAAAATAAAGCAGTTCCTTATTTCTGACATTACCTGGATCACCGATGGTGTGGCGCATGGCGAAGGTGTAGTAATTTCTATGCGCGACAAAGGCATACCCAGGCGTTCCTATGTAGAAAAAATTATTGATATCGCGGAAAAATCAGGCATTGATTTTCAGTTAGAGGTAGAAGCATTTGGCTCCAGCGATGCCCGGGAACTACAGGCAGCTTCTTACCCTTTCGACTGGTGTTTTGTGGGTGCGCCGGAAGACCATGTGCATTCACCCGATGAAATTGTTCATAAAAGTGATATCGCGGCTATGCTTGCGCTGTATCAGAAACTCATGAAAGAATTATAAGTTATGCTTTCGCTCACAAAAAAATATCCTGTAAATTCAGTAAATACTATGCGTTTACTCGATAAAGAATTTGATATCTATATAACGGCGGCAGACATTAGCCGGGCGGTAAAAAAAATAGCAGGCCAAATTGCCCGCGATTATCAGGATCTGAATCCATTGTTTCTGGCGGTGTTAAACGGATCGATCATGTTCGGCGCCGATCTGATTCGTGAAATCCCCGGTTCGCTTGAAATTTCTTTTATCAAGCTAAAATCGTATCGGGGTACCCAAACCACCGGAAATATCGAAAACCTGATTGGTTTGCAGGAAGATATAAAAGGCAGGCATATAATTATTGTGGAAGATATTGTAGATACCGGAAAAACTTTGCGGTTTACCATTGACTCATTGCAAATGCGGCAACCTGCCTCTATTGCCATCGCTACCTTGCTGCATAAGCCTGAAGTTACTGAAACCCAACTGGACATCCGGTATTGCGGGTTTAAAATACCCAATAAATTTGTGGTAGGCTATGGCCTAGATTACGATGGACAGGGACGCAATCTGAAAGACATTTATCAGATAAAAACAAAAATTTAAATTATTTTTGTAACCTTACTGTCCTTTTAAATGTAACATACCACTGGAATTCTCATTTAAAACAGGGTATAATTATTAATTCGCAATACAAAAACGAAAACTGATTTTTCGATTAATTATTAACTATGTTAAATATTGTATTATTTGGCCCTCCCGGGGCAGGCAAAGGAACACAAAGCCAGAAACTTATTGACTTCTACAATCTTACCCATATATCCACCGGTGACCTGTTCCGAAAACATTTGGGTGAAGGTACTGAACTGGGTTTACTGGCACAAACCTTTATGAGCCAGGGCAAACTGGTACCCGACAAACTGGTAATTGATATGGTAGACCATAAGCTGGAGGAAGATAATGACTATAATGGAATTATTTTCGATGGTTTCCCCAGAACCATTCCACAGGCAGAGGCGCTGGACAAATTCCTGGAAAGTAAAGGCACACCTATTACCTGCATGATCGCATTGGAGGTACCTCATATGGAACTGATCAAAAGAATTCTGGAACGGGGTAAAAGCTCAGGCCGTACCGACGATCAGAATGAAGAAAAAATTCAGACACGCCTAAATATTTATCAGCAGGAAACACTTCCGGTAGCCGATTTTTATAAGAAACAAAATAAATATTCTGCCATTAATGGGGTTGGTAAAATTGAAGAAATTTTTGAGTCGATTAAGGCAGAGATTAGTAAGTTTCGGTAATACCAAAATAAAACCAGAGGTACCGCTGTAGGCCTCTGGTTTATAATATTACTGATCATCTGACCTGTTTCTATCGTCCTTCTTCTTTGCTTTTCTGCCTGCATCCCGCAGTGCCTTGTCGATAATCCATTCTATTTGTCCGTTTGTACTTCTGAATTCATCAGCAGCCCATTTTTCTACGGCTTCCATCATGTCCGCACTTATCCGTAAAGCAAATGCCTTTTTATTGGCCATTCTCAAAAAATATTAATCTTACCTAAATTTATTATTGGTGCAACGTTCCGGCATTCACTATGGGCGTTGCGTCCTTGTCGGAACACAATACCACCATCAGGTTACTCACCATCGCCGCCTTTTTCTCCTCATCCATGTCTATAATCTTTTTCTTTGAAAGTTCCTCCAAAGCCATTTCCACCATACTAACTGCCCCTTCCACAATTTTTGAACGGGCTGCTACAATGGCGGTAGCCTGTTGACGCCGAAGCATCGCACTCGCTATCTCCGAAGAATAGGCGAGATAGCCTATTCTGGCTTCAATTACGCTGATGCCGGCTATTGATAACCGGTCGGTCAGTTGCAACTCCAAAGCTTCATTTACCTCATCTACTCCCGAACGCAAAGTAATTTCCGAATCATCATCATTAAAATTATCGTACGGATAAGAATAAGCCAGTTTCCGTACGGCCGCATCGGACTGCACTTTTACAAAGTTCTCAAAATTATCGACCTCAAAAGCAGCTTTAAAGGTATTCTCTACTTTCCATACCAAAATCACACTAATCATAATCGGATTTCCCAGTTTATCGTTCACTTTTACCCGCTCGCTATCAAAATTCCGGGCTCTGAGCGAAATTTTCTGACGGGTATAAAAAGGATTGGTCCAGAAAAAGCCATTTTTCTTTACCGTACCCATATATTCCCCAAATAATACCAACACCCTGGAATCATTCGGATTTACCATAAAAAATCCTCTGGCAAAAAATATAAAAGTTAGGGTAAATAAAACACCAAAAATTGGGTTTTCGGTAGATAACAAAGCAATAAACAAAAGCATAATAATCATTAAGTCAACTATCAGCATCGTGTACCCTGAAACGGGTGATTTTTCTTTTTCTTGGTTCATGACATATGAGGGTTATTTGATATGATACTAAAATGATATCATTAATATATTAAATTAAAATGTTTAAGTAAAGCAAAACAAAAAATTTATTAGCTCAAAAGTCATTTTATTTAGTTTTCACTATCAAATGTTTTAAATTATATCATTAATGAAATATCTATTTATGCAATCACGACGGGAAACTATAAAAAAGCTGTTCGCCAGTGGAATCGCGCTGGGTATGCAGCCATTTGATTTTAAATTCGCAAATACCATGAAAACTAGAAAAATACCAGCATCCGGAGAAGATTTACCCATAGTTGGGGTAGGCACCTGGCAAACTTTCGATGTAGGTAGTGCTGCCACCGACCGCGAACCCCTGAAAGAGGTATTGAAAATTCTGGTTGAAAAAGGAGGAAAAGTAGTAGATTCTTCTCCCATGTATGGCCGGTCAGAAGCCGTAACCGGTGATCTGGCTGTTGAAACCGGTACCGCAAAAGCCCTGTTTATGGCTACCAAGGTATGGACCAGTGGCAAAGAACAAGGCATTCGGCAGATGCAGAGTTCCATGGAAAAAATGCGGGTTAACACCATGGACCTCATGCAGATACACAATCTGGTAGACTGGAGAACTCATTTGAAAACCCTGCGCGACTGGAAAGAACAGGGCAAAATTCGTTACATCGGTATCACCCATTATACTACCAGTGCATTCGGCCATTTAGAAGAAATTATTAAAACGGAAGATATAGATTTTGTACAGCACAATTATTCCATTGTTAGCCGCGAAGCAGAAAAAAGCCTTTTGCCACTGGCGCAGGATAAAGGCGTAACCGTTATTATCAACCAGCCTTATGAAAGTGGATCTTTGTTCCGACTCACAAAAAACACAGAACTGCCCGAATGGGCAGAAACTTTCGACTGCCAGAGCTGGGGTCAGTTTTTTCTGAAATTTATTCTTTCTCATCCTGCTGTTACCTGTGTAATTCCCGGTACCGATAACCCCAAACACATGCTGGATAATGCAGGAGCCGGATTTGGCAACCTGCCTGATTCAAAAACCCGCGAGCAAATGGCAGATTTCATGCGGTCGCTTTAGGAAATATGCATACCGGAAAATTTCATTTAGCCAATTATAACATCGCACGCATGGTAGCTCCGTTGGAGAGCGAAGCCATGCAGGGTTTTACTTCAGCACTGGACAGGATTAATCAATTAGCCGACCGAAGTCCCGGGTTTGTATGGAGGTTACAGGATAATGAGGGAAACGCCACGGCTATCCGCCCTTACCATGATCCGCTGATTATCATCAATATGTCGGTTTGGGAATCGGTAGAAACTTTACACGCCTATACCTACCATACCGACCACCGACTGATGCTGAAACAAAGAAGGCTTTGGTTTTCACCCACGAAAGAAGAACTGCTGGTGCTGTGGTGGATTCCGGCTGGCCAGACTCCCACCATAACTGAAGGTAAAAAAAAGCTGGCGTTGATTAACGTACTGGGTCCAACGCCAGAAGCTTTTAATTTCAAAACTCATTTTCCCGCACCGGTTGGGTAGGACTTCAACTTTATCTGGGATAAAAGTTAAATAGTTGAAAAAAGTTTCATATTAATTTGGAAAAGCTGTGTAATAATGGGAATCCCTTGTGATGAAAACAACAAGTAAATACTTACTAACTAATAAAGTATTTACTATCTTTATTTATGAATTTACAAGAGAGAGAAAAACTGATTGCAAGGCAGGAAATTGTTAAATCAAAAATTGATTTTTTAGTTGCCAGTCAAAAAACAATTACCTCTCAACATCTAAAAAAGTTAGTTCAGCAAAAAATTGATGAACTATTAGATGAATTCCATTTAAATAAACAAAGATTAGATAATGAGTAACAAAAACCCGCAGAGACGACCGCACCAAGCCGCAAAAAAACTTTACGAAAAAACTAAGGGAATGAGCCCTAGGCAAAGAGATCAGGCTATTTTGGCGTATAAAAACCAGGTAGGAGAAGAGGAATTTGTAAAACAAATGCTTGCATTCGCTGATGATACCCAAGAAGAATTACAAGCTTTAAGCAAGGATACTATAATGTTGAAAACCAAATGGTTAAACGAAAGCTGGGTAAACAAATCTGATATTTGCGCCCGCTTATACGGCAAAAAAGATAAGAGTACCGTTGGTTACTTTGCTTTGCAACGGCAAGGACAAAAACCCTGGAAACCTGGCCAGTTGGAAAAGTTAGATTCAATCCGAAAAGAATTAATGGAAAGCTTGAAAATTTAAAAATTAATTCAAGTAATTATGAAAGAAAAAATAACTGGTATAATAAGTTTTATTGGAGCGATTGATTGGAATTTAACAGGTTTGTATCTCCTTTTTCATCATTACAATATTGAAGAAATAGAAATGTGAAATATTATGTATTGCTCTTTTCATACCATGTTTATCAAGTGTTTTATATGTGATTTGGACAAATTTTGGAAGTCAGAAATTGACTAAACTTGAAATACTTGATTATGAGAATAGAACATTACAAAAACAAATCGAACAAAAAGAATCGAAAAACAAATTGCGTGAGTAGGTAATCCTAGCCTCAATATTAATAAAGTGTCGGTACTTAAAAAATGACAAAAAGCGAAGCTGATAAAATAGCTTAGCTTTGCCTAAAAATATTCTTTTTAGCCGTTGAGGAACTTTATTATTCTTTTACCAGGCGAAATTTTCATAAGATTCTACATCTTTAATTCTTTTTAACAGTTCATTTTTATATGATTTCAGATGTTCTAAATTATCATTACTCATTTCTATTTTAGATAAATCTAATAAACTTGAATCATTAATCTTAAAATTATTTATGTCCCCTAATAATCTTTCATTTAGACTTACCTGAAAATCAATTTTCTTCAATTCCTCAGAAAGGTTGAATTTTTCCTTCATGAGTTGTTCTTTAGTAAAACCGACAGTCCCCCTTGATTTATAATATGTTAATTCATCAGAAATCTTAAATTTGTCTTTCATTAGCGTATCAAAAGTTGTAGGTTTCCAACCTTTAATTGAAAGTAATTTTTTGTCTGATTCTCTCAGTTCCTGTATTTCTTCTAAAGTATTATCATCAATTTTTTCTTTAAAATGTTCACCTGCATATTTTAAGAATTGGTCTGGCTGGTACATATAAAATAAGTGATCAGTTACTTGTTGAAATTCTTTAATTAGCTCTGGTCTGGGACTAATAGTTTCACCTTTAAATATAAGCCACCAATCCTCTTTACGATCATCGGTTATAAATATCACACTTTGATTATTTTCTTTAGCTTTAGCCAAAAATTGTTTCCAAATGACTAAATCTCCATATTTTTCTAATTTTCCCGGCTTTCCATCATCTTTATAGCCAGGCGGAATTTTGTTTTTGTAACGTTCTTCACCTTCTTTATAAAGTATATCAAGAGTTTGTTGGTCAAATTCATCACCAACATTATTAGTAAAAAGTTTCTCAAGTTTATTCAGAATATCATCATTACGAATTCTATTTTTATGAATTTTGACACTCTGCTCAAGCGCCTCATATACCTCTTGACATAAAGTTGAGAACTTTTCAAATAATTTATTAGTAAGAAATGGGTGTTGTCTAGAATTCTTGAACTCTTTTTCAATTGATTTAAGTGCCTCAATAGCATCACTATAAGCCTTTTCCTGATCACTTATTGCAACTAATCTATTTTTAAAGAACTCATAGGCAGCTTGATGGGGAATCCAAACGCGATCTTTTATTCTTTCAAAGATCTTAAAAAAATCTTCTTTCGTTTGATCAGAATATCTATAAAGATTTAAAAGAATATTGGTGTCCAAAATGAAAAGGGCTTCATCCCAAAGATTTTCAAAGTCTTTATCACTAAGCTTAAAATATTCAGAAAACTTAGATTTCATAACTTTTAATTTTTTTGCAAAAAAGCTATCTCTATCTGAAATTTTTAATTCATTAAAAAAGGTGAAATTCAGTTTTTAAAACAGCGAAAATAATAGCTTAAAAAAAAGTATTTTAATGGGTATTTTATAGAATAATGGTAAACCAAAGCAATAATAAAATAAGTTGATCAATATTTTCTTTTTCTGATTAAGATACCAGAGAGGCTTCCCGGGCAAGTTCCTCTTCCCGAACCCTAGGCAGCACGGTATTATCAGCAACCAGGTAAATAATGAGGCCGGTTAAAGCACACAAAAACATCACCATTACCATAGGCAAAGCGGTATTGTTGTGTAACACACTTACCGCGGCCGAGGCCAGTCCGCCTACTGCCATGCGGAAGCTTCCCAGCAATGCCGAAGCACTGCCGGCGCGTTTGGTAAAGGGCGCCAGCGAAAGTGCCGCCGTATTAGGATTAGCAAGTCCCTGTCCGGTAAGGAATATAAACAGTAACACTATCAGGCTGTATTTTCCATACCAGCCATACCAGGTTCCTGCAACCAGCAACAAACCTACCACAGTTTGGTAATACAGCGTAATCCGGATCAATTCCTCACTGGTGAATTTTCTTAATAGAATATGATTCAGCTGTGTGGAACCAATCATGGCAAAAGCCAGGATAGCGAAAATCCAGCCGTATTCACGTTCGCTTACCTGATAAATATTAATGAATACATCGGAGGAGCCTGCAATATAAGCCAGGGGCGCCGCTGTAGCAATACCGCCAGCCAGCATATATACCAGAAACTGAGGCTGCTTTAATACATCAATATAATTTTTTACTACCGACTTAGGCCGCAACGAAAGCGTTCTGTCAGCCAGCTGACCTTGCGGCAGGGTAAGATAAATTGCCAGCATCATCAGGGCTGTAATTGCTGCCAGTATAATAAAAATAGCATGCCAGCCGAACGCGGTGGTTACATATCCTCCCACTGCAGGTGCGATCATGGGGGAAACGGCAATCACCAGCACCAGAAGTGAGTAGGCC
Organism: Cyclobacteriaceae bacterium; assembly: GCA_041745535.1. Taxonomy (GTDB): domain Bacteria; phylum Bacteroidota; class Bacteroidia; order Cytophagales; family Cyclobacteriaceae; genus JBGTIS01. The sequence continues at coordinate 40,432 of JBGTIS010000366.1, forward strand.
TGGGCTGTTTTGTTTACTGGAAATAAATCGCGTACCAAAGCCTGGGCTGCTACCATGCCAGCACAACCACCAATAGCCTGAATAAACCGCATCACAATTAGTGACTCTACCGAATTGGTAAAGGCACAACCCACCGATGCCAGTATGTAAACCAGTAAACCTGCATAGAGCGGTAATTTTCTACCAAACCGGTCTAACAAAGGTCCATAAATCAGCTGGCCCAACGATATCCCTATCAAATAGCTGGTCAGTGAGAGTTGAATCTGGTCGATCGTAGTTCCTAAATCTTTGGCAATGGCCGGAAAGCCGGGCAAATACATATCAATAGAAAAGGGGCTGATTGTACATAGCGCCCCCAGAATTAAGACCGTTACAAAGTATTGTTTCCGTGTCATATTATTCAAAAAAAGACATTTGGAGTAAAAATATACAAACCATTTCTATGCGCGACAGCACAGAATTTTCCATAGTCCATAGCTGCTTTTTACGGCTATATATTTTTTGAGTTCAGATAAAACTGATATAATTTCTGAATTAACAATTATTTAATAAAAAAGTGCTTTTGCTAAATAATATAAATAAAAGCAAAAAAGGATTGAATAAATATTAAAGAAAGAGCCCTATCTTTGAAAACTCCACTTCTTCTCCAATACTTCAGCCTGATCCAATGCCTCATAAAGTGCCCGATCACTTTTAAAAGTGAGCTGATCCAGATGAAAAACTTCAACGGACACCTGAAAATGATCGGCTTCAAAAAGCCAGGGATCGGTGGAATAAATATTTTCCTCTTTTTCAAAAATAAAACAGCTTTTACCGGCAGGGGTTACCCCAAGTTCAAGCTTTCTGCCTCCGGCAGGCACTTCATTTTTGGCTAATATCAGGGAACAGGCATCGCACAGAAACATTAGGGAATAGGTAGCTTTTGCTTTTTCTTTATTCACCTGTAAAGAACGTCTGAGTTTTGTTTGATAATCCTGCTGCTCATCTAAAAAAGTATCGGTTTCTTTATTAGTTCCTCTTAATGGCTCATACAAAGCAGAAGTATGCATGGAAGTAAGCAGGGCAATCCAGCGGGAACGATAGCGGGCGTTTGCGACAACCTGCCTGGCCTGCGGTAGATCCAGCTGGCGCATGGTAAAATCCATAGGCGCTCCGGCTTCGGTCAGGTGTTCGCCCTTTTTCCAGTCTTTCTGTCCATCATCATGGTCTACTATGGCGGCAAGGGTTTCTGTCCACCGTTTGGGGCGCTGACTAATTTTCCATTGCATTGCCAGTTGCCCGGCCAGCAGGGCATGGGCCCGCTGAAAAATAATATCCCAGCCTTTTTGAGTGGCATTCACAATCATAGGGTCATGAACAGGTTATTCAATGATTCGGAAAGTGTGGGATGCGAAAACATACCATCGCGGATTTGCTGGTAGGTTAGTCCTCCCATCATGGCGATTAAAAGGGCTGACGCGACTTCGCCTCCTTCCATACTTAAAATGGAAGCACCAATAATTTTATCAGTTCGCTCATCAACCAAGGCTTTCATAAATCCTTGTGTACGGCCGGTTTCAATACCCCGGGCCACCTTTTCCATATCTATTTTAGCTACCTTGTACTTTATTTTTTTCTCTTTGGCCTGCATTTCGTTCAATCCGGCCCGACCCAGTTGCGGATCGGTAAATACCGTGTAGGTCAGTATGCGGTCTTCGGTAGAAGCATTGCCATTTTCCAGCAGATTTTGCCGCACAATTTTGTAGTCGCTATAACTAACATGGGTAAACCGCGGACCACCTTTTACGTCGCCCAGGGCATATATGCCTTTTACCTGGGTTTCCAGTTTGTGGTTTACCTGGATATTTCCTTTTTTATCGGTTTTGATGCCAGTGTTTTCCAGCCCTAAGTTTTTGGTATTGGGCGCCCGACCTGTAGCCATTAGTAAATGGGAGCCGGTCAGGCTCTTCTTCCCACCCGGTAAATTACCTGAAACTTTGATGCCCTGTTTGGTTTGTTTTACAGACTTTATTTCGCTGTTAAAGTATATATCGATGCCCTCTTTTGTAAGAATTTCTGCCAATGCCTCCGCTACATCCGGGTCTTCTTTGTCTGCGATCTGATCACCTTTTTGTAAAATAGTTACTTTACTGCCGAATCTTCGGAACATCTGGGCAAACTCCAGCCCGATGTAACCTCCGCCCAGCACCAGCAAATGGTCGGGCAATTGATCTAGTTCCATAATAGAAGCATTGTCCAGATAATCCACCTGATCCAACCCTTCAATAGGGGGAACCAGGGTGTGGGTGCCCACATCAATAAATATTTTATCAGCTTTTAATAGTCTCTTCTCGCCTTTTTTAAGGTCAATGGTGATCTCTTTGTTACCGGTAAAATAGGCCATTCCAAATATCAGTTCCAGGTTTTTTTGCTTTTCCAGTCCTTCCTGAGAACCACTGCGGAACATCTTTACAATTTCATTTTTCCGGCTGATTATTTTCTTCATTTTTACCTTTACCTCATCGGAGGTTACGCCATACACTTTGGCATTTCGCACGGTATGCGCCACCTGGGCAGAAGCGATCATGGCTTTGGTGGGTGTACAGCCGGTATTGATACAGGTTCCTCCTACCCATTTTTTCTCAATCAATACGGTTTTCATTCCTTTTTCAGCCAGGGCTTTTGCCAGGGGATTGCCTGCCTGTCCGGAACCAATTACGATGGCATCTACTTCTTCAATTTTTTGAGTCATTCTTATGTTGCTTTAATAATTTAACAAAATCTTTATCTGGTGGTAAATTATTATTACAACAGTTCCTTACAGCATTATGTTGGCTGAGTTTTTTAAAGTTTTATGAAAGCCCGGCAGAAACCTGAAGCAGGATTTGACATTGCCGAATCTCATACTAACTGCTATACGAAATTTAGTTTTACACTTACAGCACAGGTTTGTCGCCGGGTAAACAGCAGAACAACTTTTTAATTAACAGAATAGTATCAGGAGTTCAGACCGCAGACTCGGAAAAGGTGTATTACAATCAGTTGTTGTTATTATTAAGGACAACTACCAGATTATCGAGTTCAATCTTTTCTATGTTAGAATCATTATCCTGATCCCATACAATAAAGAGGCGTTCCGCCAAAGGTTTGTTCTTGCTGCCGGTAATATTCACAATGCCTTTCCGGAATTCGTCACTACTTACTTTTCCATCGTTGTTCGCGTCCCAGTCTTTAAAACCACCATATTCTTTAAAATTATAGTCGGCAAAGAAATTCTTAGTTCCTCTGTCAAACTCTGCCTGGTTGATACCCTGGTCTTTATTTTCATCCCACACATTGAAAAGGCCAGTATAAAACTCACTTCGTGCCAGAATACGGTCGTTATTGGTGTCCCAATCGTTATATTTTACTGATACTGACTTCAATACCGGATTGTTCCTGGGCTTCAGGCCTACCGATGCCAACTCCTGATTCATGGCTTCCTTGTTCTTTGGTTGCGCAGGGGCTGTTTCACTTACTGTTTCCTGGGTATTCCGCGCTACATCCGTGGCAGGTGTGTTTTCAGAAGTGTTGGGTGCTACGTTTTCCACAGGCGTATTTTCCTGTTGGCTGGCTTGCTCTTTCTTATCGTCAGAACAACCTGTTAGCACCAGGAAAGCTAAAAAGACACCACATGGTATGATAATACTAAAAAACCGCTTAAAATTTTTCATATGCTTTAATAGGTTGGGTTAAAAAATATATTTAGGTAATTAATAATATAACAAACTTAAACAGCAAATTGTTTTAATTTTTTCAGGAAATAGCAGAAAAAATAAGTCAAAATACCTGTAATGGCATTATTTATAAAAGAAGTTTATGTAATTTATGATAGAAAATACTGTTGTTTACAATGAACGTTCATGGTATACTTATAAGTGGGCTTATAAAAGATAGGTGCCCAAAGCGCTAAATAAAATTCTTTGTTCCTTCCCAAACCTGCCCGGCAGGATGCTTTAATTTACGGCAGATAAAAATAGGTAAATTCGTTTCATAAGGCATGGCATACCTGGCTTCATGAACAGAAACCTGTTCCACTTCTTCAAAAGATTCGAGATGATCTTCCTGGGTGCCGCCTACAATAATTACGGTAGAAAGGTTATTATGGCCATAGCCCCAGAACCAGTATGCGTTATGCCCGGATATAATTTGGGGCAAAGGGAAGGTTTTGCTGTAATACTCAAGCGAGGCCGCTTCTCCATAGTTTTGCGCATATACTACTGTTTGCTGTTGTTCCGCCTCCGGCAAAGTTTGGTATACTTCAGAAACATCAGCGGCCAGACTTTCCCACCCAAACCGGTCGGCATAAAACTGCGGCAACTCCGAGAGTTCTTTTCCTTCTGAATTGCCGGGTGTAATACCCAATTTGGCTGAATAACGAATAAAAGCCGGCACAGGCAGCACAGTTACCACAATAGGAGCCAGCAACATGCCACCGGTAATTAGCAAAAAAAGCAAAACATAAGGCACCCATTTCCAGGTTTTTTTAGCAACCAATCTTTCCAGCAACATACCGCCACCCGTATAAATAAGCGGATAGGCGGACGCCATATATTCTCCCTTGCTATGGCCATTGATAAGCAAAATCAGAAAAGTGGCAAGAAATATAACGCCCAGCGTGCGGTACACTTTCCCATAAGCATCGAAGAAGAAAAAATAAAGTCCGCTGATGGTAAGCACCACTACTATGGGTGATACCATTAAAAACTGTTCTGTTATAAAATCCATCCGGGTAATGGTATTGTACTTGTAGTTTACGGCATTGCGCATAAATTCCAGATGGGCAAAATCGTGGTTGATGTTCCAGATAATGAAAGGCACAAAGAACAAAAAAGCGATACCTCCCGCAATGTAAGGCCAGGGAGTGAGCAGGGTTTTCCGCCGCGGCGATAATAATAAACCCACCAGCAAACCAAATCCAAACCACAGGAAACCTATTTTATTCATCAATCCTAACCCCATTACAAGCCCCAGCCAGAGCCAGTGCTTTCTCTCATTATTTTGAATAAGGCGCACCACCAGGTAGGCAGCCATGCTCCATAGCATCATGTCCAGGCTGTTCATGGAATAATAAGAACCCATGGCCAGAAATATAGGTCCCACCATAATGGCCACCGCCGCCAGCACAATGGCTATTGTTTTTCCACCCATAGCCCGCACCGTGAGGCCGGTAAAAAAAACGGTGAACGCCAGGGCCAGCGCCGGTACCAGTCGAATGGCAAACAAGGAATCACCCAAAATTGGCCGCACCAAAGCCAGCACGAATATAGACAAAGGAGGCTGATCTACATACCCCCAGCTCAGCCTTTGGGTACAGGCCAGGTAGTAGTATTCGTCGCGAAATATTCCATAGTTCACCCACAGGTTGTCTATCATGTGCAGGATGAAAAGCAGGAAAGCCAGTCCGGATAATACCAGCAGGTCTTTGGTAAACAACTGTGGCTTTTTGTTGAGGGTTGGTGTGTACATAAGGTACGGTTGAGGTTTGCTAATTTGGGTACAATATAGCACACAATTAAATAAGTAGTGATAGCAGGTTTTAAACAATTTTCATCGCTTTGCTTTTATGGTTCCAATTGAATTCAAAAGCTGCCTTTACCCATATGATTAGAAGCATAACAAACCAGTCCTTTGCCTGGCAGACAAGATTTCATGACCACATCATTATTCAGTAGCGCATTAAAAAAGTAAGGAAATAAGAAATTTTTATAGATGTACCAAAATACATTCTGATTTACCCAGTTCCAGGCTCATCTGACATTTAACCATTAATACAGATACAATATACCCATATTCCATATTATTTTCCTCACTAAGCAAGCACTCAAAACTTTTAATAATAGCCTAAAAAATTAATATACTGTATAAGTATTACACTTTATACAAATTACTTATGCTTATTGGGTATGGTATTGGTAAAAGGTTGCCCGGTTTAATTAATCACTAAAATTATTTATCATGTTAAAGTATTTTCTAACGCTCAACAAAGTATCGCCCACGCCTAATTTGTACCGGGCACAACCCGTAACCGCGGGCAGCATTACGGAAGAAGCCATCATTAATTATATGATTGATCGTGGGTCTACCGTAACCAAAGCGGAAGCCAAGGCCATGATTGAAGAATATGGGGCAGCTATGATCTTTTTTCTGAAACAGGGCTTTACCATCAATACCGACTTGTTTAAGCTTTCGCCCAGTATATCAGGGGTATTTACTGATAAAAATGACAGTTTTGATGCCAGCCGCCATCAGGTCAACATCAATGCGGCTACCGGCTCGCGAATGGACAATGTACCCCAAATGATCAAACTGGAAAAGATCGCTCCTACCAAAGTGGTTCCTGCACCGGAAGATTTGCTGGATGTAACCTCCAACAAAGAAAACAGCACCCTGACCCCGGGCGGTACGGTAAAGCTCACAGGCAAGGACATGAAGATCAACGCTGATGTGGCTGAGCAGGGAATCTACCTGGTAAATGGTACCACAACCACCAAGGTGGCAACATTTATTATCAGTCGGCCTTCAGAAGTAGTATTTGTACTGCCCAATACATTGGCTAAAGGCGACTATACCCTGGAAGTGCGAGGCGATATTAACAATGTTACCCGTACCGGAACTCTGGAAGCGCAGCTAAAAGTAGCGTAAGTAACAGGGTTTATCACATTCATAACCCTGCTCTGGACTTGAGCAGGGTTTTATTTTTTATACCCTTCCACAAAAATAATTAGCCGAACATTATCAATTAAGTACACTGTAAACTAAGTTTTCAATTGTTTGTCATCCGTCGTGGAGCGTGCTGAGCGCATGCGAAGCATCCGCGCGGCGGCCGCCTAAGTATAACGAATGCTTTTAAAGCTTGTTTGTCGCTTAGATGCTTCGTTCCACAGCGGCGTTCCTTAGCATGACAAATGCTCAATTATTTAGCTTACGATGCGCTTAAATCTTTATTTTCATTCCTTCTCCTGTAACAGTTGCTACCGTCTCCCGTGGTAGTTGCTTCTTTCAATTATCAAGGTTGGCCCCTTCAACTGTCGAGGTTGGTTCTTTTAACCTTCGAGGTTGAAGCTTTCAGGTGTCAAAGTTAAAAGGGTTAACTTTCAATTTTGGTACCTATCAACTTCCAGGTTTGATACTTATCAACTTTCAGATTTGATACTTATTAACTTTCTTTTTTGAACAGCTTTATTAACGATTGCCAGGCCTGGGGAATGTTGGTGGTCC
>JBGTIS010000367.1:0-4281 GCA_041745535.1 Cyclobacteriaceae bacterium
AAAAAAATGGGCGAAATTATTAGTGAATATTACTCCTTAGCTAAAGCTTATCTGCTCAAACTAACTGAATTTTCGGAGAGCAAGCCGAATGTCCAGATACCTGTTAACTCAACATTTAAATCAGAGGATGATTTCCTCAGCTTTCGATCCCGATCACTTGGAGAACTTTGGTTGACAGTGAGATTATTGCCTCAAAAGTATCATCGCGTATGCTGAAACCTTATGGATTCCACACTGGCACAGATGTTTCAGGAAATTTTTAAGAAAGCATAATACCAGCAACTGTCGCGTTTATGGAAGAACTGACAGAAACAAAAGCAGCTTAATAGTTTTCCGAATGTGGGTTATAATTTTTCATGTCTTACTTCTACCAGCAAATCAATTCCACCCAAAAGTATATGATCGGGTAATAATTGAAATTGCCAGAAGAAGTAAGATCATTTGTTTTTTACAGTTCTCTTATCCAGATATTCCGAAAGCTGATGGGTTTGCTAGGATCGCCATGATCCTGTAATTTAATAGGGCCTTTGCCATGCTGTGTATATTTGGGCAATCCGATATAAGGGGTGGTACCTGTTATCTGCGTATTATTCTGAATTAATACGCCATTATGCAATACAGTAATGCGGGCAGGTGAGAATAGTGAACCGTCATCCTTAAAGCGGGGTGCTGTATATATCACATCGTACACGTTCCATTCCCCAGGTTTGCGCATGGCATTCACCAGTGGTACAGATTGCTTATAAATGCTCCCGGCCTGTCCGTTTACATACGTTGGATTATTGTACGAATCGAGCACCTGCAGTTCGTATATGCCCTGCATAAAAATACCACTGTTGCCCCGTGCCTGGCTTTTCCCGGAAATATCAGTAGGAATAGACCATTCTATATGCAGTTGGTAATCATTAAATTCCTGCTTGGTCACAATATCGCCGGTGCCTTTCTTTACGGTGAAAACACTATTGTGTACTTCCCAGTTGGCCGGACCTCCTTCAGCACCTTCCCATTTACTTAAATCTTTCCCATCAAACAATACAATCGCATCAGAAGGTGCCGTAATGGTGGCATTTTGTGTGGCAGTGCCCGGTTGCACCACCTTGGGTACGGGTTCCCAGTATTCTGTCATCTCAGGTTTCATGGGCGGAGGAGTAGGTACCTCCTGGGCAAACAGAGGCACTATAAATCCTGTCAGACATAAAATAGTAGTGATTTGAAATTTCAGGTTAAGAAAATTGTATTTCCGCATTGTATTGAACATTATTTAATTGTTAAAACTAGTATTAAAAAAAGGTAGGAGAAATATAAGGTCATTCAAAGAAAACTACCAGAAATGTAGATAACTTTTTTAACCAATGGTACAAAGCTGGTCCCTGGCACCCTGGTTATTTTGTTTGCCTGAAAGTTATGTAGCCTTATCCGCTTCGCTGCCCCCAAACACCTGGTTCACTGAAGTTTCAGGGTACCCCAGATAATCAAATAAATCTTTAGCTTTTTCCCGGACTCATTTCTATAATACATAAATAAATGGTACCTTCCTTCTTTAATAGCGTGCTAATATTATAATTGAATATGACCTTAGCTTCCAATGAACTTGTGTTCCCGCCTAATGAAACTGAGCGCCTTGCTGCCGTAAAGCGATACGAAATTCTGGATACGCCTCCTGATGGAAGTTTTGACAGGATTACCGCCCTGGCCTCCCGCCTGTTTAATGTGCCGGTTGCTATTGTAAGCCTGGTGGATACCGACAGGATCTGGTTTAAATCGCACCATGGTTTGCCTGGAGTAGAACAGATTGACCGGGATCCCGGCCTTTGTGCCTCAGCCATATTGTCGGATGACGTGTACCATATCAGCAATGCCATTGAAGATCCGCGCAGTTTGTCCAATCCTTTGGTTGCCGGCGAATTTGGATTGCGCTTTTATGCGGCCGCTCCTTTAAAAACCAGAGATGGGTTTAATTTAGGTACTTTTTGTATAATCGGCCTGCAACCCAGAGAATTTTCAGCAGCTGAAAAAAAAACACTGGAAGACCTTTCGGCTATTGTAATGGACGAAATAGAACTCCGCCTGGCCTCCCGCAAAGCGGTAAAAATGCAAAGCGAAATTCTTGAAATCGCGGCGCATGATATGAAAAATCCTATCATTAGCATTTCCTCTCTGGCAGCGCTTCTTTTCGATCAGAAAGACAAGGAAACTATCCATGAAATCGCTTCCTATATCAAGAAATCATCTGATAAATTATCTCGCATTATAGATGAGCTACTGGAAACAGCTTTTATTGATGCCGGAAGAATTAAGTTAAAGTTGGAAACGGTGAACATGGCTGAGGTAGCCAAAGAAGTTGTCGCGGCAAATCAGGTACTGGCCATGGCAAAAAATCAATCTTTAACCCTTAATATCATAGACATTCCCCAAGCCAAAGCCGACAGAAAAAAAATAGGGGAAGTATTTGACAATCTCGTTAGCAATGCCATCAAATTTACGGAGATAGATAAATCTATCGCGGTAACCGTTAGGGAAACTTCCGGCAAAGCCTGTTTTGAAGTAAAAGATGAAGGACAGGGAATGACCGACCAGGATAAAGAAAAGCTATTTGGCAAATTTACCCGGTTAAGTGCCCGGCCCACCGGCGGAGAATCTTCTACCGGATTAGGCCTTTCTATCGTAAAAATGTTAGTGGATTTACACAATGGCCGCATTCTGGCAGATAGTCGGGGAAAAAGTAAAGGCAGTACCTTTACCGTTAAATTGCCCCTCGCATAAATTATAAAATCCGTTTACTGGCATTTTGCGCGAACTCCTTCTCACAGCCGGCTGCTTGTTGTGATACGGAATCTTCCGTAATTTCCACATCAAAGCAGTACTTTTGTCTTGATGGGCTTGAATATGACATTAAACTCAGTGCCTTTGTCCACCTGAGAACGTACCAGTATATTGCCTCCATTATTTTCAATAATTCGCTTGATGGTGTACAATCCAATGCCGGTACCTTCAACGTGGGTATGCATGCGTTTGAACATGGTAAACAACTTTTTTTGCTGGGCGTCCGTCATGCCCAGGCCATTATCCCGCACCAGTAAAACCGTCTTGCTCTGCTTTTTATAAGTAGCGATGTATATCACCGGTTTTCTGTCCGGCGAACGGTATTTCAATGCGTTTGACAATAAATTATATAGAATGCTGCGCAAATGACTGGCAGGGTAATGGATCTCTGGCACGGTATATTCTTCTATAATTTCCGCCCCGCTTTCTTCAATAAGTCTTTGCAGGTCTTCTGTGATATCTTCCACAATTTGTTGAAAACAAAACACATCCGGTGTCGCCTGTTCAATTTCTTTTTGCACCTTGGTAATATCTATCAAATCCGCGATAATTTTTTTAAGCTTGCTAATGGAAGTATCCATCATATTAAGTACCATTTGCTGCTTTCCTGCCGCGCTCATGTCCAGTTGCGCGCTCATCATGGTAAGCAGGCCTTCCAGATTGGCAATGGGCGACTTCAGGTCATGAGAAGCCATGTACACGAAATTATCCAGGTCGGTATTAATGCGGATCAACTCCTTGTTTCGTTTTCGTGCCTCATCATACATTTTTTTCAATGTTTTTTCAATGTGCTTGCGCTCCGAAATGTCATAACCCAAAGCAAATATCCCTACTATCTGCTGGTCTACAATATGGGGTATCATGGTAGCACTGATGTGGCGGGTTCCGTAAGTACCATAATGCTGCCGGGTCTCGAAATGTATTTGCTCTCCAAATAATACCCTGTCCAGGTATTTGACAGTGTTTTGGTAGGCTTTCCTACCGACAACAGCAGCCACATCTTTACCAATTATTTCCTCTTTTGGTTGTTTGAACAAATCAACGTATGCCTTATTAACAAAGCGGTATTTTTTTTCTCTGTCTATATAAGAAATCAGTACAGGAAGCGCATCGGTAATCAAACGAAGCTGTTCCTCACTGTTGGCCAGATCGCGGGTTCGCTCCTCAATTTTTTCTTCCAGCAGCGAGTTGGCATACCGCAGTTGTTCCTCCGCAGCCGATAATTCTTCCAGAGCGGCTCCTATTTCCTGATTTTTATCATGAAGCAATCTTTCGCTTTCCCTACGCCGCGTAATATCATGAATCATGCTGATGCCACCGGTAATTACACCTTCCCGGTTGTACAACGGAACAATATGCGCCTCATAATAGCCCTCGCGAACAGAAAATTGTTTCTCTCTGAGGTGTACGTGCTCCCCCTTGAATACCGCAAGCATAGCCTGTCCCTCTTCTGTATGT
>JBGTIS010000368.1:0-38497 GCA_041745535.1 Cyclobacteriaceae bacterium
CGTATGCAAAGAAACGTTTTGCTGCCATTCCTAAAACCAGTACACCGGCACCGGTAGTAGGTGATGAACCTACCGACCATCTGATAGCAAAGGTATACCGCGACCTGTCGGGTAAGGGCGTTACCATGTTTTCTATCAGCGTGCCCGACGACCAGTTTTTGCCCATTGCCAAACTGAACAAAGAAATGGCTAAAAAACTGCTTTAAATTGATCCAAAATAACAACTGTTTCTGAAAAAAATGCTGGCTGTTATCAGAACACCATTTTATTGAATAATAAAATACGATCCTCCTCAGGGGTCTTATTAGTAAGCGGCGAGCAATTCTACCTCATACAGCACCGGGCTGTATGGTGCTACCTCAGGCTCCAGTTCACCTCTTCTTACCAGATCCTGCCGAAGCTTTTGCGGAATTACCTGTAAACTTTTGCCAAATGCCAGCGCCGAAGGCATTATCAAAATTGCATGCTCGCCTTCCGTCATCTGTTTGATACCTTGTTCCAGGCCTTGCACCAGTCGTCTTTCGCTGAAAAATACATCGATAGGGTTGCCGCCTTCCGTAGTTTCTATCACAGTGCCATCCAGGTATTTTCTGGTAAAATGAAACCGTATACGGCCGTTACTGTTAGGAATTCTTCCATTTCCCGGTTTGGTGCTTACCACGTACAATCCGTTTGCGTAAGACTCGGCATTGGGATAATTATCCTGCACAAAATGCTGAACAGCATCAAGTTCAGCTTCATATTCCTGTTGTTCGGTTTTTAGGTCTACTACTTCTACATCCATTACAAAGTTTGAATAAGCGCCAAAGTAGCTTATATTTTCATAATCAAGAAAAGCCTGATGCGAGGGAATGAAAAACCTGAACTTCTCCCCTTTTTTCATCTGGCCAATCTCTACATTTAGTCCTACCGGAATGAGAGAATTTTCAGTATAGCTGAATTTTACAGGATTCAAGGTATCGTTATATGTCTCGATGGGGTAATCGCCCAGAATAAGCTTCATGGAATAAAGGATGGAAACCACATGGCCTACCTGCACCTGCGTTCCCTGTGGATTTTCAACCAAAGGCCGAATATATACCCCGGACTCCAGTTTTTCGGCTGAAATATTTTTTTCAGCCAGATAATCTCTGATGGCCTTATCATCAACTTTCTTCTGGGTATCCAGTTCGCTGTTAACGTCCTCTTCGCAAGCCTGGCCTATCAGCGAAAGGAAAAGTACACCGAAGTAAAAATATTTTTTCATAATACGTTTGGTTATCAATATCAACGAAATTTTAGCTTTTCAGGATAAGTTATAGACACATAAATAAGCGGAAACGTTGGCTACCCATTCAAAAAAATTTAATGCGGCTAAATTGGTATCCGATAAAAGATATTTAAAAAAGAAGGGAGCAATCGATTAGGCGTTTAACTGCTTAAATTTGACAATTAAAAGCTTTAACCTGTTCATCATTTATTTGCACTTCCGCATTTCCTTTGATATTTACTTGTTACCCTGCAAAACGCGTTGCAGTTCATGAAGTTTCAGTAATGCCTCGATAGGAGAAATGGTATTTACGTCGGTTTGTTCCAACAGTTCTTTTACTTTGGCAAATTTGGGGTCGGCCTCAAACAGATTGAGCTGGAAATTGTTTTTGGGTACATCCTGCAGCTTATCATGGGCTTTTTCATTGATCTTATCTTTCTCCAGGTGACGCAGAATTTCGTTGGCTCTTTTCACCACCTGCAGGGGCATGCCGGCCATTTGTGCCACATGAATACCAAAACTATGTTCGCTGCCGCCTTCCTTTAATTTTCGTAGGAAAAGCACATTGTTATCGATTTCCTTTACCGTCACATTAAAATTTTTAACCCGCTCAAAATCATTGGCCAATTGATTCAATTCATGATAGTGGGTGGCAAACAGGGTTTTGGCGCGAAAACGGGCATGGTGGTGCAGGTATTCCACAATAGACCAGGCAATAGAAATACCATCGTAGGTGCTGGTACCCCTCCCGATCTCATCCATCAGTATCAGGCTTTGGTTACTCAGGTTATTAAGAATGCTGGCGGTTTCTATCATTTCAACCATAAAGGTAGATTCGCCTTTGGCCAGGTTATCAGAAGCGCCCACGCGGGTAAACACTTTGTCAATAATGCCAATTTCAGCTTTGGAAGCTGGTACATAGGAGCCCATCTGGGCCATTAGCACAATCAGGGCGGTTTGCCGCAGCAAGGCTGATTTTCCAGCCATGTTCGGGCCAGTAATCACCATAATCTGCTGTTGCTCGTTATCCAGAAAAATATCGTTGGGCACATACGATTCGCTGGGCGGAAGCTGCTTTTCAATTACCGGGTGCCGTCCTGCTTCTATTTTAATCACTTCATTCGTCTGAATGTCCGGTTTTACATAGCGGTTTTCGCGGGCAATCAGGGCAAATGAGGCCAGGCTGTCTATTACGGAAAGTACACGGGCATTTTGCTGTATCTGGGTTACAAATTCAGTGGCAGTCATGATAAGTTTTGAAAAAAGCCGGTATTCTATTTCATAAATTTTTTCTTCGGCATTCAGAATTTTGTCTTCATATTCTTTTAGCTCTTCGGTAATATACCGTTCGGCATTCACCAAAGTTTGTTTCCTGATCCAGGTATCGGGCACCTTTTTTTTATGAGCATGGGTTACTTCCAGGTAATAGCCAAATACCTTGTTATAGGAAATGCGCAATGAGGTGATGCCCGTAGCTTTAATCTCTCTTTCCCTGATTTTTTCCAGTATATCTTTCCCGGAAAAAGCAATAGCCCGCAATTCATCCAGTTTGGCATCTACGCCATCTTTAATGATACCCCCCTGATTGCTGAGTACCGGTGGTTCATCTTTCAGCTCTTTCTCAATTTTTTCGAGCAGAAATTCACAGGGATGTAATTGTCCGGAAAGCTTTTTAAGCTGCGGGATATCGATTTCTGCCAGCAGTTTTTTTACGGGCAGCGTATTTTTCATCGCTTTTTTTAGCTGTGTCATTTCCCGCGGGTTAATCCGCCCCACCGCTACTTTAGAAATCAGCCTTTCCAGATCACCAATTTGCTTCAGGTTATGCGTAACCTGCTGGTGCAGTTCTTCATGCTCTAAAAACACTTCTACCGTTTGTAACCGGTCTTCGATAAGGGATTTTGCCTTTAAGGGTAGCACAATCCACTTTTTCAGTAGCCTCGCGCCCATGGGGGTTACGGTGCGGTCGAGGATGTCAATAAGGGGCACCCCGCCATCGTGTTGCGGGCAGATCAGTTCCAGGTTGCGGATGGTAAATTTATCCAGCCACACATACCGTTCTTCTTCGATGCGTGCGATAGAAGCAATATGGCTGATATCATTGTGTTCAGTTTCTTCCAGGTAATACAAAACCGCGCCGGCGGCAATAATGCCTTCCGGCATTTTATCGATGCCAAAACCTTTTAAGGTTTGCGTACCAAAATGTTTGGTAAGTTTTTCACAGGCATAATCGTAGGCATACACCCATTCTTCCAGGCGGTAGGTATTCCAGTTGTCTTTAAACCTTTCCTCAAAGGTGTTTTTACAGGGTTTGCTGTAGATAATTTCGGAAGGGCTAAAGCTTTGCAGCAGCTTATCAATATATTCCAGACTTCCTGAAGAGGCTAAAAACTCACCGGTGGATACATCCAGCAGGGCAATGCCGATCTGGTGTTTGGAGAAGTGTAGCGAAGCCAGATAATTGTTATGCTTTTTATCCAGCACATTGTCGTTGAAAGACAAGCCCGGTGTTACCAGTTCGGTTACACCTCTTTTTACAATGCCTTTGGCGTATTTCGGATCTTCGAGCTGATCGCAGATGGCCACCCGGTAACCGGCCCGTACCAGCTTGGTAAGGTAATTATCCAGCGCATGGTGGGGAAAGCCGGCCAGTTCTACCTCTGAGGCTGACCCATTGGAACGTTTGGTAAGCACAATATCCAGCACTTTGCTGGTAGTAATGGCATCTTCCCCGAAGGTTTCGTAAAAATCGCCTACCCGAAAAAGCAGCAGGGCACCCGGATATTTGGTTTTCACGGCATAATATTGCCGCATCAGGGGTGTTTGCTTCTCTTCTTTGGTTTTTTTACCAATCTTTACCATACGAAACCAGTGAATATTTTTTCAGGGAAACCACAAAAATAACAATAAGATCAGGCGAAGGCAAAGCAGAAGGAAAGTGTTTTTAAATTCTTTTGTTTTGTACGGTTTCTACCTGCAGGTGCTAAACAATTTACAGGCTTCGGCTATTAAACAATAAGAAGCTGTTAATGAGAAAACGCGATGAAAAAAATTAAAAATGAAGAGTTAAACCGCCTTACGGTAGAAGAATTCAGAAAAAAGAAAAAATATCCTATTGTAATGGTGCTGGACGACATCCGGAGCATGCACAATGTAGGTTCTGCTTTTCGCACAGCCGATGCGTTTCTTATCGAGAAAATATATTTGTGTGGCATTACGGGCAAGCCCCCTCATCGCGAAATCAATAAAACAGCGCTGGGCGCTACCGATTCGGTACGCTGGGAATATGTTGAAGATATTAAGAACCTGGTGGAAACGCTGCGAAAAAAAGGCTATAGAATTATTTGCATAGAGCAAACTGACGAGAGCATTCCTTTACAGGATTTTATGCCGTATAGGAATGAAAAATACTGTCTGATTTTTGGCAACGAAGTATTTGGCATCAGCGACTGGGTAGTAGCACATGCCGATACCTGCCTTGAAATTCCCCAGGAAGGTACCAAGCATTCGCTCAATGTATCGGTAAGCATTGGCATTGTACTCTGGGATTTTTTTGAGACGTTAAGTTCGTAGGTGGTTTTTGATAGACTGGTGTAATTTTAGCCTGTTTGAATTTTAATTCGCTATTCGTTCATTGTTATTTGTTAATAGTTATTTGGGGAGAACTATTAACAAATAACGAATAACTTATAACAAGCAACGAATCATGAACAACGAAAAAAACTGGCAACAGGTCAGCAGTAAAAAGATATATGAAAATCCCTGGATTTTGGTAGAAGAAGATCAGGTAATTAATCCGAAGGGTGGACGGAATTTGTATGGCAAAGTACATTTTAAAAACAAAGCCATTGGCATTATTCCAGTAGACGCGCGAATGAATACCTGGCTGGTGGGGCAACACCGCTATCCACTGAACGAATATTCGTGGGAAATTCCCATGGGTGGCGGCCCTGTTGGCATGGATGTGCTGGAATCGGCCCAACGGGAGCTGAAGGAAGAAACGGGCCTGACTGCGGTAAAGTGGACGAATATTATGCGGATTCATACTTCCAACTCTGTTACTGATGAGGAGGGATTTATTTTTCTGGCGGAAGATTTAACTCAGGGTGAAACCGAGTTTGATGAAACGGAAGACCTGGAAATCTGGAAACTCCCCCTTTCGGAAGCTATTACCATGGTAATGACAGGAGAAATTACCGATGGCATCAGTGTAGCCGGATTGTTAAAAGCTGCCCGGATTTTTAATGTTTAATCTGTTCTTTCGGCTGATTTTTTCTTGATTTCCAGAAACTAATCCTCTCCTTTGCCGTTTCGATTTTGAAAATCAATCATGACAGCTGAGCCGTATCGTATCCATATTAAAAAAACTTTCCTGATTGCCTACCCGGTAATGCTGAGCCATTTCGGGCAAATTCTGGTGGGCGTCGCCGATAGTGTAATGGTAGGCCAGTTAGGCACCGTACCCCTGGCCGCGGTTTCGCTGGCTAATAGTATTTTTGTGCTGATTCTGATGTTTGGTATTGGCATTTCACTGGCCATGACACCGCTGGTAGCAGCTGCCGCCGGCGAACACAATCGCCCTCGATACGGCATTATCTTTAAAAATAGTTTTGTAGTTAATATTTGCGCGGGTATCCTGCTGAGCCTATTGATCATTTCTGTTACGCCATTGCTGTATCATCTGAATCAGCCGGAACAGGTAGTAGATCTGGCCATTCCTTATCTGCTGATTATTGTGTTTTCGCTGCTGCCTTTTATGTTTTTCCAAACGTTCAAGCAATACGCTGAAGGACTTTCCTTTACCAGAAATGCCATGTTCATCACCTTATCAGCCAATCTGCTGAACATCATACTCAATTACCTGCTCATTCATGGCAAAGCCGGATTTCCTGAATTAGGGTTGAACGGAGCAGGATGGGCTACCTTTATTTCCCGGGTGTTGATGGCCATTGCCATGGCGGTGTATGTATACCGGTCGCCCTGGTTTATGAAGCAGTATGTTACCATACGCAACTTAAGCAGACCCATGATTAGTAAATTACTGCATATTGGTATTCCCACCGGCATGCAGTATGTATTTGAGGTAGGGGCGTTCAGTGTGGCGGCCATTATGATGGGCTGGATTAGCGCACAGGCGTTGGCGGCGCATCAGATTGCCATTAACCTGGCAGCCATTAGTTATATGCTGGCAGCCGGTATTGGGGCAGCGGCTACAGTACGGGTGGGCAATGAACTGGGCAAAAGGGATATTTTCAATATGCGTCGGGCAGGTTTTTCGGCCTTGCTCATGAGTGTGGCACTGATGTCCTGTTCGGCTCTTATTTTTATCGTTGGAAGGTACTTTCTGCCCAGCCTGTACATCGATGAAACCAGTGTAATAGATTTAGCGGCATCGTTGCTGGTGATTGCCGCCTTTTTCCAGCTTTCTGATGGTTTGCAGGTTACCGGACTGGGCTCGCTGCGGGGCATGGCCGACGTAAAAATTCCAACTATTATTACGTTGTTCGCTTACTGGGTGGTAGGCTTGCCGGTGGGATACTGGTTAGGCTTTGGATTAAACTTTGGGCCACAGGGAGTTTGGTATGGATTGCTGATCGGCTTGTCTATGGCTGCTGTTTTGCTCGCTTTCCGATTTAACAGCATCAGTCTCAGATTAAGAAAGAAGAAAATGGAGGTTAAAGAAACGCTTACTCATTAGTTATTATCATGTAGCTTTCAGCACGCATAGCCATTGGCTATCAATTCTGGCCGTATAATATTTTCAATAGTCGCTAACTGATCCTTGTTTATCGCTTTCCATTTACTGTGATTGCCCTTCATTACTCTTTTTTTGGCTTCGTCCATCATGAATTTCTCCGGAGTTAACTGGCAAAAATCAAGAATTCTGATAATCTCTTCTTCTAAGTTATCTACCAGATATTCATAGCGGAGTTGGTATACCTGTTCATCAGGTATAGCAGTAAAACCTTCCCGTGTGGCCTTTACAGATTCCTGCCACTGTATAGCACATGTTTCCAGTACAGAGTGTGTATCTCTTATCTTTTTAATACCTTCGAAACGTGGACCCCAGATCATGCCCGTATCAGAGTATAAACTTCTTAGAAGCACGTTTTTCGCGAATTCAAAGGAATAAAAGGGAAGGTCTATCCAGGGAATTTCTAAGGATGAAGCCCTGCGACTTAAGGCGTTTTTACTTGGTTTACCCTTCCATAAACGTTCGGCAGATAACGCGACGTCTCTGCCATCTCTGACAATATTAATGAATAGGGCTTCATGAAGTACTTTGTATACAAAAGGCAACCTAAAGCAATTACTGGGTGTTTTCTCTAAAAATCGCTCTTTCTGTTGTTTCCGCACATATTTCGAGAACTCGTTCCGGATGTATTTCTTTATACCCGGTGTGGCTTCACTGGCTAACCTGATATCATTGTTGGCCAAAGGTTTGCGGTATTTCCAAATATACTTTGGCTCTTCCCAATAAGCTGTTTTTGAGTGTAAGCCTAAGATCCCTCCTAAAAATGAAGTACCCGAACGTGCGGATCCGATTAGTATAATTGGTTTATGCATAGTGATTTTAATTTATCAGGTAATCTGAAATAATTATGCTTCATCAATAAAATCAGGTTTTGTTTTTTTTCCTGTAATCCATTGATACACCGCTTCCAGTTGTTCAGAAGCTTTTATCCACGAAAAATTTTCCTCTACCAGTTTTCTGCCATTGTACCCGATTTGCGCGATTTTTTTGCTTTCCAGGGAAAATAAGTCTGCCAGCGAATTTTTAAGGCTATTCACTTCGGGCTGAATTTTAATGGCAGCCTCACGCTGATACCCGATTTCGAGGTTGCATGCTGATGTGATTAAAACAGGCAGCTGATAGGACCATGCTTCCAGTACAGCCATGGGCATTCCTTCACTGTAAGACGGAAGGATAAAAGCATCAGCTTGCCTGAAAACAGCGTCCTTTTCCAGACCGAATTTTGGCCCCAGAAAATGAATAGTAGGGACGTTACTGATCTGTTCCTGCAACTGTGCGATATCTTTTTCAGCACCCCAGCCAACGATATCCAGGTCCCAGCCAGTATCCTCCTTGTGGTTGGCTGTATTCCATGCTTCAATCAGCGCTTCTGAACCCTTTTTAGGATGTATTCTGCCCAGGTATAGAAGTTTTTTTCTGTTATTACCGCTTTTGTTAACCTCATTTATAACAGGCAAGTCAACGCCATTTGGAATAATGGCTACCGGATTGGTCAGACCATAATTTCTGATAGCTTTTAACTCTTTCAAAGAATTGGCGATGATACACGAAGCCTTTTTCAGATTTTCTTTTTCGTACAAAAAACCAGCAATCACCTTTTTCCATTTGGAATTGTTTAAAGCCCAGGGGTCTAACATGCCATTTACTGTAATTACATAAGGCTTTTTGGTAGAATCATGCCATTGCCTGGTAATCACCGAAGGATACATCCACAAGCTATTAATATGCAGCACATCGGGATTGGTTTCCCGTACCCAGCGAAGCATTTCAGGGGCATAACCAAAGGCGCGAGGCCCTGTTACCTGAAAAACTTTGGGTTGTATGGGTAGCCAGTCATGTATATCTTCTTCGGCGTACTCATCTTTTAAGCCAAGCACATGAATGGTATGCTTGTTCTGTTGGGCCAACTGTCGCGCTAATCTTCTTTCTATTTCGGTAACGCCTCCACCGTTGCGTGAGATTGTATTGGAAAGAAAAGTAACTATCATAAAAATATTTTTTCGTTATAATGGTTTGTGGTTATATCCTGACCAGCAGCCGGATGAAAAATTGCCCCATCAGTTTATCTTTTAAATTAATAGCGGGTTTGGCTGCCTTTATTGAATTTATCAGCTTCACCACCCCTTCCCGAAAGGCATCTGGCGAATAAGCTTTTATAATTTTTATACTTTGATTACCCATTTTTTGGGCCTGGTTACTTTCATTAAGCGCGAGCATATAATCGGTCAGTTCAGCCACATCGTAAGGATCAAAGGCATAACCATTGTATCCATGTTTCACCAGGTCTTCTGTACATCCGCAATTTTTAGATACAATAACTGGTAAGCCAGATGCCATGGCTTCATTAATTACCAAACCCCATTGTTCTGAGGTACTGGCATGAACAAATGCTATTTTCCATTCAATTTTTTCATAAGAAAAAAGTAAGAACTTCTGATGTTATTATCTTTGGTTTGATAGCAGGCTTTACCGGACTTACACGTATTGATTTTGGTGTAGTATTGATGATTTTCCTTACTATTTCTTTATTTAGAAAACACTTGTCTCTTCAGCATTGTCTCATCATAGGGGTACTGGCACTGCTCATATTATTTCCTTGGATACTGTTTGTCAAGAGTATTACGGGCAGCTTTATTCCTTCGTCAGGAACCGCTCAATCCAGTTTTCTTAACGCGGAAGATGTTGGAGTCAGATTTTCTACCATGGCAAAGATTGTTTTAGGCCATCTAACCCCATGGGCTTTTGTAAGGCCCAGTGGACTGCTTATACAAACATTATTTTCTTTAGCGACTTTTCTAGTGTTTTTGTACGTGTTTCTGAAAGATAAAGAAATGGTTCATAAACTAACTATTTTTGTTAGGAGCAACCCCTTTTTTCTTATTTGGATGCTTTCTCTGAGCGCGCTGGTAATGATATATCTTTTATTTTTTTGGGCAATTCATTTTTATCAGCGCTATACATTGCCCTTTGTTATTCCTGCCACAGTAATACTGGCTTTTGTGTTGTCGTCCTATTATAAAAAGCAGCAATATAGCCTTCAATGGGCTATCTTGGCATTTATGCCTGCCTGTTTTATGATATGGGCTTTTCTGTCATTACATACCGGAAGGATCGGCAATCCGCTGACGGTAACCGCGGGTTATATCGCGAATTATTTGGGTTCACAAAAAGTAGGTGTTTTTCAAAGCGGCATCATTGGATATTTCAATAATAATGTAATCAATTTGGATGGCAAAATGAATTATGACGTACTTCCCTATATTCAAAAAGACAGCATTGAAGTATACATTGACCGTGAAGACATAGCATTCATTGTTGACGAGCCACCTTACATTTTTAACAGCTTAGATGAAACTTGGCTTATGAGTCATTGGCAGCCTTGCCAAAAAAATACAGGTAATAGCACGCTTTGCTTTGGCAGAAAGCATGAGTAACTATGTAAAAAATATACTTATATGTTATTTAATTTTTAATATAAAAAAAGAAGTTTCAAAAAAACGCCGAAGCAATGGTAACGGCTCCCTGCAATCGCACGGTAATGGTAGCTCTTAGTGTTTTATCTGTTGGATTCGGAATGCCCTGTATTCCTATAATGAGGTCTTCATCGTTCGTAATATTATCGTCTACATAAGTGAAGAGTTGTTCGCGCAGAGCGACTACCGTGGTTTCGTTCAGGTCGTGGATCACCGTAAGGTCCTGGCTGAAGCCTAGGGCTTCTTCCCGGGCGAAAAAGGGCGATCCATTCACAAAAGCCTGCATTTTTATGCCTTCTGTAGCTGTATTACCTGGCAATTCCACTATTCTGGCAGCTACGTACTCCACATCTACTTTTTTTACCCGTGCCCCTTCAGGAATATCCAGGTTGTCAGTAAATTCTTCTTTGGCAATTATTCTGGATTCATTAAAACCTCCGGTAATATCAAAGGAGTAAGTTTCCTGTAAATTAAAAGAAAGCACAAGGTCTGTTTCCGCGTCTTTTTCTACAAAACAGCCTGATCCGAACAAAACAGGAGTCACCAACATTAAAATATTCAGTATATATTTCATGAAAAAACGCCGTTAGCCAAAATAAACAGATTTGTGTGTCATTTCTTTTCAAATCGCAAACCTACTCCTACCGATATCAAACTTTGCCGTGCTAGGGTGTACCCCAGATTGAGCACTACTGGCTCAATGTCCAGGGCAATGCCAAGTGTTAATCGCACATTATTGTTATAATCCAGGCCAAACGCAATAGGATCTTCCTTCTCGAACACATAATTGATATCCATATTGGAATTGCCATAGCCCAGTCCGCCATAAAAGGTAACCATATCTTTTGTATAGCTGCTTTGCAGACTGATAAGACTGCTATTTGCCTTTAAAAAATCGGAAAGTGTAAAATGATGCCAGAAGTATCCGGCAGCAATTTCTACAGGAATACCTGGAAAATACTGGCTGATGCTGTGCCTGATGCCCAACCCCAGCAAATTTACCCGATCAATGTTTTTGTTGAAATTATAGGTAAAAAACCGTACTGTAAGGTCGGTACCCCACCACGAGCCAACGGTTACCTGTGGTATCAGCAAAGGAAAAGCTTTTACATTTAGTCCGCCCGGAAAAGTATAAGAAGTGCCATTTTCTCCATATACCGTAACCGATTCTCCACTGCCAAAAACAGTGGATACTTCAACGGGTGCTTTGGGTTCGAACAAGCCTTCCGGTTGGGCAACAAAGGTTTTTTTTTGATCAGAAATAATAGCGCTGGTACCTATGAGGCCTACATACACCTGAAGGGATCTTTTTTTTATGGCGGCACTCCGATACAAACCGCTGTTCAGGCTGGCCCCAAAAGCATTTGCCAACGGTTGCAGATAGTCTTTACCGTTTGCCGCTGTGTACTTGGCAATATAATCGTCCAATTGCTGTGCTTTCGCGAAATTCCCTGTCAGACAAATAAAAAACAATAACAGCAACCAAGCATATTTTGAAACCATACTATGTAAATAGTTATCCACAAGCCGTCCGTCAATACTAATCAGTTAAGACTAACATAACGCTGCCTGGCATAAAAGATTATACCTTCAGCTTTCAACGAAGTTTTGGTGCATTACAATAAAAAGCCCCAGCATGGATATGCTGAGGCATTTGAATGCATGTAAATAAAAATTATAAGTGAATTACCTCTTCGTAAGCGGCTGCCGCTGCTTCCATCACCGCTTCCGACATGGTAGGGTGTGGGTGTACCGATTTGATGATTTCATGACCGGTAGTTTCCAGTGTGCGGGCGGTAACCACTTCGGCAATCATTTCGGTTACGTTGGCGCCCAGCATGTGCGCGCCTAACCACTCACCATATTTTTTGTCGAAAATAACTTTTACAAAGCCTTCATTAGCTCCGGCTGCCGTGGCTTTTCCTGAAGCGGAAAAAGGAAATTTGCCTACACGAATATCGTATCCGGCTTCCCGGGCAGCTTTCTCGGTGTAACCTACAGAAGCTACTTCAGGTTGGCAGTAGGTACATCCGGGCAGATTGTTATAGTCAAGCGGTTCTGGGTTTGTGCCCGCGATTTTCTCCACACAAATAATACCTTCCGCAGAAGCTACGTGTGCCAGGGCAGGGCCTTTTACAATATCGCCAATGGCATATACACCGGCCACATTGGTACGGTAAAATTCGTCTACCAGAACTTCGGTTTTTTTGTCGTTCAGCTTCACGCCCACAGTTTCCAGGCCCATATCTTCCAGATTCTTGGAAATCCCTACGGCAGAAAGCACGATGTCACACTCGATTACTTCTTCCCCTTTTTTCGTTTTCACGGTTACTTTGCACCCTTTGCCTTTGGTATCTACCTTGGTTACTTCCGAACTGGTCATAATTTTCATGTTTTTCTTCTTGAAAATTCTTTCCAGCTGTGCCGATACTTCTTCGTCTTCCAGGGGCAAAATTCTCGGTAAAAACTCAACCAGCGTTACTTCGGTGCCCATGGTATTGTAAAAATAGGCAAACTCAGCGCCGATGGCACCAGAACCTACCACAATCATTTTCTTGGGCTGTTTTTCCAGCACCATCGCCTCCCGGTACCCGATAATTTTTTTGTTGTCGATGGGCATGCTGGGCAATTCCCGGGAACGGCCTCCGGTAGCCAGAATAATATTTTTGGCTTTATAAGTTTGGGTGCTTCCGTCTTCAGCTTTTACCTCTATGGTATCTTTTGCTTTCAGCTTTCCAAAGCCTGCCAGGGTATCAATGTTGTTTTTCTTGAACAGAAACTGAATACCTTTACTCATTTTGGCAGCAGTTCCGCGGCTTCTTTTTACAATGCCGGGCATATCTACGGTGGCGTCTTTTACCTCAATGCCATAATCCTTCGCATGATTGATATACTCGTATACCTGGGCGCTCTTTAACAAAGCTTTGGTGGGAATACACCCCCAGTTGAGGCAGATGCCACCTAATTCGGCTCTTTCTACAACTCCTACTTTCATGCCAAGCTGCGATGCCCGGATAGCAGCTACATAACCGCCCGGACCACTGCCAATTACTATTAAATCATATGTTTTTTCAGCCATATTTTTAAGGGATAGTTCAATTATAGTTTGCGTGCAAAAATAATTTATTTAGCCTGATAAAAAAATCTGACGATTTCTCAGGAAAATTTTTTTGATAAAGTTCCTCAATATTCCCTAACCTATACGAAAACTTTACAGTTAAGTATGGATAAGTATGATAATTTGAATTGAATGCCTACTAAATACAAACATATATTTTTTGACCTGGACCACACGCTCTGGGATTTTGAAAAAAACTCAACAGAAACCCTGCGTGAACTGTACCTGGCTTATGAACTGTCAGCTCACAGGAAATTTACGGAAGATGATTTTTTACACACCTTCAGAAAAATCAACTTCAAACTCTGGAACCTGTACAATACCGGGCAGTACGACCGGGATCGGTTGCGCAACGACCGCTTTCTCATAATTCTGACCGAACTAGGGGTAAACGAAGCGCTGGTGCCCAGCGATATCGGTGAGGCGTATCTGCGCATTTGCCCTACCAAACCGCATGTTTTTCCGCACGCGATTGATATACTTACCTATTTGAAAGAGAAATATACCCTGCATATCATTACCAATGGCTTTAGCGATGTACAGGCCATTAAGCTTAAAAGCGCTAATCTGACCGGTTATTTTAAGGAAATCATTACTTCTGAAGTCGCAGGCTGCCTGAAGCCTGTGAGGGAAATTTTTGATTACACGGTTCGAAAAATTAAAGCTGATTGTAAGGAGTGTATCATGATTGGCGATAACCTGAAAACCGATATTCTGGGAGCCAAAAATGCCGGACTGGATCAGATTTATTTTAATCCGCTGCAAATAGAACACCAGCAGCAGGTTACCTATGAAATAGATTGTTTAAGCCAACTGAAAGAAATTCTGTAGAAAATTTCACGATTCGTTTTGCCAACCTTTGCATCGCTCAGACAACTGCTTGTAAAGCAGTAGGTTAAAAATTTTAGTCTGATTATAAATCGCTAAAATTCAGTAACTTAAGGTTGTTTATGATAAGTAGTTTAATTGCCTGCATCCACGTTTGCGCCAACATTTTTATTTGGCCTCATGCAATAGATAAAATACTTATAAAAGCAATTCATCATTTTTATCAAGTACCTCGCTTCCAAAAGATCGCAGATAGGCTTTGGTAGTATTGATGCTACTGTGACCCAGACTTTCAGAAATTTGTTCTACCGAAACGCCACTGAATTTTAACACAGTAGCATAAGTGTGACGGGCGGTGTAAAATGTGATTTTATCCACATCGGGAATGCCTAGTCGCTCAGCTACCAGCCGTATGTCCTGATTAATTTTTTTTAACCGGCCATGAATCCGGTGCCTTGCTGTTTTAATGCTGAGGCCTGGTTCCAGCACGGGTAAAATATAAGGATCATTGTGTGCATATTGTCGCAGAATTGCTGCAATATGGTCTTTTACCGCAATGTTGATGGTTTTGGCCTGTTGGTTACTTCTTTCAGTTTTCTGCCTTGTGTATACCAGCCGATCATCTAAAAAGTTCCAGTCCCAGCGCAACTTACACATATCGGTAAAATTCATGCCCCGCAAAAAGTAAGAGAGTACAAAAAAATTAATACTGTCTTTTAATGCGGAGCCTGCTGCTGCCGAATAGTGCAGCATGTTCAGTATTTCATCTTTTGTAAGGGCGATTTTCTGTGCCGAACCCGCTCTGATTTTAAAATCACGGAACGGATAAACTTCCGGTTTGACCAGCTTTTCTCTGATCGCCCGGTTAAAAGTAGCGCGTAAAGTTCTTAAATAAATACTGATGCTGGTTTGCTTTAAGCCTTTTAATTTTAACGAGCGCTCAAACTGCCGCAAAAAGGCAGGCGTTAGGTCTTCAAAGCGCAGTGCTTTGCTTTTTATAAATTTTCTGAGTGCTGCCGATAAGTTTTTATACGGCCTGGCAGTGCCCATACGCCCCTCTGCCTCCAGTTCCTCCGCAATTACCTGGAGGCAACTGAATACCGTATGCGCCGCGATTTTATTGAAGAACTGTTCTTCAAACTGATAAAATGAAAAACTGCCATTATCCTGTAGTTTTTGAATAATTTTCTCAGCTTTGGCTATATACGCGTTTAGTTGAATATTGCCTTCTTTATTTTTCTTATACCTTCCGGTTTCTTTATAAAAGTTATTTTCGGTAGTGGCCATTCTAAGGGCATACAGTTTTTTTTGCCGGTTATAGATGATCCGCAGGTATAAAGGAAGGGTGCCATCCTTGCGCTTCCGGTGGTTGAGGGCTACAATTTTGGCGGTTGCTTCTTTAATTTTTGCCATCTTATCAGGTTTGTAAAAACCGTACAAATATAAAGAGAAAGTGGTTGTTATTGCCCCAAACAAAAATGTGGGATGATGAATTTTCAATCCGTTAGCTTGCCGTTATTATATAATTCTATGGTTCCTGATAACCAAAAAGATTTTTTGTTTTAATGGCGGTTTCTACCTTTTCCGGAACCATATTTTCCCAGCCTTCAATCCCGTTTTTAATCATATTCAAGGCCTTGTCTGAGTTGATATTTAAATGCTCGGCGTTTTTGGGTTGTAGCCCTACAATATGATGGGTTTCATAAAGATATTGGTAAAGATGTTGGAGTGGGCCTGGCAATACCAAATCCTGAAACCGGTATATTTCCTTGCTGTCGGGCCTCATAGACGGATACACATACAGTTTGATATTTCTTTTAAACAACATCCCCATTGATTCCAGTATACCCCCTTTGAGTTCCTCATAATAGGATTCCTCAAAAACCTGTTCCAATCCGTATATTCCCAGGATGATGCCGGTTTTACCCCTCGTAATCTGAGAAATGTAAGAAGACAGCATAAAATATTTCTGATAGTCGGATATCAATACTTTTTGTCCCAATGAACCCAAAATATCCACCCGGTGCAAAAAATCCGTATCACTGATGCCTTCCGCGTCGGAAAGTGCGTTCAGGGTCAGTTCAGAGATAATAACGGTATTGTTTCCGTCCACATCTTCTTCTTTTTTGAATGCTTCCAGACCCGATTCAAGCATATCCATAGATACATGTGTAACAGGACGAAACCTCCCCCTAAGTATCAATACATTCTTTTTATACAATGCTACCTGTGGTTGTAGCACGGTTCCATCGGCATCGAACATGGTAGCGTGTGTATGCCCCATTTTTACCAGCTTAAGTGCCATTAAACGATTATCTACATGTTTGAAATTGGGACCTTTTAACCTGAAAAAATCAATTTCGAGGCGTTTGGTGGTGAGGTTATCCATTAACGACTTCATCATTTCTTCAGGGTTATTAATATGGGTACATCCGTAGATCAGGTTGACCCCCAGCATCCCCAGGGCCTGCTGCTGCCAACTGGGATCAGTATCGTGCATAATCACATGAATAACACATTCGTTCATGGGCATCTCGGGAAGTAGCTGAAATCGCAATCCCATCCATCCGTGCCCCTGATTGGTTTTATGATAGTTCAGAATTTCAACCGTATTGGCAAAGGCAAAAAATTTAGTAAAAGGGGCCCGGTCTGGCAAGCGCTCCAGGAGCAGCTCAATTTCGTGGTCCAGCATTTTTACCAGTTTTTCTTCGCTCACATACCGCTTCGTTTTTCCATAAATGGCATCGCTGAATTTCATGTCATAGGCCGACATGGTTTTGGCGATGGTGCCGGACGCGCCCCCTACTTTGAAAAAGTTGGATGCTGTTTCCTGACCAGCCCCGATTTCCGCGAATGAGCCATATATATTTCCATCCAGATTGACTGCCAAAGCTTTTTCCTTGGTCGAAGGTGTTCTTGATAGTTCCATGTGTTGATTATTTTAGATGGGTTTTATGCCCGATGTGTTTTTCAGTTAAAAAAAGATGATTACAATTAATTCAAAATATACATTGCTTTTTTATCTTCAGAAATGTTTAAGGTTTATTTTTTCTCAGTAACCAATACTCTGATGAAAAGTTATCCATGCAACAGCGAACGGTCTTGGGTATGGGCAAAACCTGATACATCCGGTGTATTTCGCAAAGTATAGGTAGCGCCGTTATAGCCCTTATAAAAAATTTACCCTGTAGTATTTCTTAATAACAGTCGGCCACGGCGGTTTCCAAAAAAGCTTTTGTATGGACAGCAACGAACTTTCTGAAAAATTTAAACAGCTTAATATGAAAAAAGGGTACAACTTTTCATAACAAAAACTTGTAAAATTTGAATTTTGACTAATTCCGCCTAAATAGTATCAGAAAATATTCTACTTACCCTTGAGGGCTATTCCACGAAAAATTCAAATAATAAAAAAGAAATATCGCGCGGAAAATTTATCCGGGGAACAGCGTTTTCAGAGCCTGGTTTTATGATTGTACCTCGCCATGTGCTGGGCGGACGCGGATTTATTCCACCTAGTGACAAGGTAAATATCGGCATGGTCGGCGTAGGCGGAAGAGGTAAGGAAAACTGGAGAACTCTTAAAACTGGACGATGTACAGGTAACGGCCATAGCTGACCCTGCCAATTACTGGAATCTGGCGGATTTTTATTATAAAACAGAAGCCGGTCGTGGTCCGGTGAAAAAAATGATTGAAGATCATTATACCACTAAAACACCCAATTTTAAGGTGAAAGAATACCTGGACTTTCGGAGTATGCTCAAAA
Organism: Cyclobacteriaceae bacterium; assembly: GCA_041745535.1. Lineage (GTDB taxonomy): Bacteria > Bacteroidota > Bacteroidia > Cytophagales > Cyclobacteriaceae > JBGTIS01. Next base: position 18,192 of record JBGTIS010000368.1, read on the forward strand.
AGGAATCCGCAATTGGAAAAAAAAGCCGAGGCAGAAAAAGAGGCACGTAAGCAGACTCTTGCTGTAGAAAAAGACCTGGAAAAAGCGCAATCGGCTCTTATTTTTAAAGAAAAATGGGAAATGGCCAAAAACAACCCTCAGTATCAGTTGATGCTGAAACAGCACAAAGCCCATTTCGAGAAATAATGTAAATAAAGTTTCCCCTGGGCTTTAAACCTTTGATCATTTCCCGCATCTAAGGATTATTAATTAAGGAATATAGTTTGGAGTTGGCAAAAGAAACATTGGGAGATCATCAGATTCTTGAAAATTTCAGGCGGCCTGAAAGCCGGAACAGTGCCTTCGACATGCTGGTAAAAAAATACCAGCAGCAGATTTACCAATTGGTCAGAAGAATGGTGATTGACCACGATGATGCGGATGATGTGGTGCAGGAAATTTTTATTAAAGTATTTAAAAATCTGAATAATTTTCAGGGTGAATCACAGCTTTTTAGCTGGATCTACCGCATTGCCACCAATGAATGCCTGCGTTTTCTGGAAAAAAAGCGCAAAAAGTTTTTTTTGTCCATTACCAACGTAAATGCCGAGTTGGCTAACAACCTGGACGCATCGTATCTGATTGATGGTGATGCCATACAACTGAAATTGCAAAAGGCCATATTAACCCTACCCGACAAGCAGCGGGCAGTATTTAACATGAAATACTTTGAGGAAATGAAGTATGAAACCATCGCGGAAATCACCGGAACCAGTGTAGGCAGTCTGAAAGCCAGCTATCACCATGCTGTTAAAAAAATTGAAAATATACTTACCAACAGTTTGTAAACAATGAAAGAGGAAAGAAAACAAATAAAGCTGGAAGAAATAAAAAGGGATAATGTGTTTCAGGTTCCCGAAGATTATTTTGAGACATTGCCTGGGCGCGTTCAGTTAGCCATTGCTGAAAGAATGCAAGCACCTGCCGCGATTGGTGTTTTCTCTTCCAGATTGGTTTATTATGCGGCAGCCTGTGTGGCAGTTTTGCTGGTAATTTGGTTTTCGCTGAACACGAATAACCCAAAAAAGGAGGCAACCGCAGAAGCACTCCTATCAGAAGTATCTACCAGCGAGATGATAGATTACCTGGAAAAAAGCGAAATAACCACTTTTGATATGGTACTTACCGAAGAAGATCAAAAGGAAATGCTGGAAGAGCAACTCGACAACCTGGATTTGGAAGAAAACTTCGACCTGGACTTATTATACCTTGAGGAATACCTTTAGATAAAACATATGAAAATGAAGAAAATATTTATCCTGATAGCAATTATTGTTCTGTGCCAGTTCGGTATTGTATATGCACAGCAGGGCAGAGAGCAGATAGAAAGTGCCAAAATAGCGCTGATTACCGAAAGGCTCAACCTGACACCTGAAACAGCCCAGAAATTCTGGCCGTTATACAATCAGATCTGGGACGATCGCCGGGCCTTGCGCGACGAAGAATTCAGGATGCGAAGGTCTGTTAGAACCGATAGCCTTACCGATGAAAGAGCCCGGCAACTGCTGGATCAGTATAATAGCTTAAAGAAAAAACAACTGGAACTTGAATTAAATGTATCTGAAAAATTTCAGGGCATTCTTACGCCAGTTCAAATAGTGCAATTAATGAAAGCAGAAGAAGATTTCAGGTCGATGGTGATGAATAAGCTGCGGGAACGGCATCGGGGTAGCAGGGACCACCGGCCCGAGCATCCCTAATTAATTTTTGCAATTATGCAAAAAACTCCACTAACGGTTTTTTACATAATGCCATAAAAATTACTGTTATTGGCTCAGAATATCAGTCTCTATCTAAAAACTTTTTAAAAACGCCAAATCCAATACTCAGGCCAACCGTAACCGCAGCCATTCCGGCCAGGGTAAGCCAATGGTGGGTTAATGCCCAGGTTTGTGGACTGAAATCCCAGGCTTGCGCATCGAAAGTGCCATGCGCGCCATGATCGCCCGGTATAGGTTCCCACAAGTTGTTGGTTCTGTTCGGATCTTCGGGTTCTTCAGTTTGTTGTCCGTCGTAGCCAATATTAGCCAGATAATTATCTAACACGCCTGGAATTACCTTATTGCCAATAATAGTTTGCCAGGTAGGATACCCCACATAGGTTTCCCGGTCGCCGTGGTAAGCTGCGTAGTAAACAGCTTTGGCTGCTACCTCGGGTTCATAAATTCTACCCATTGGCCTGGGCTTGTTGGGTAACCGGCTTTTTACAAAACCAAACTGTGTGGTGTTCATCGCCGGTAACTGTACCATATTTAATTTAATGTTGCTTTTGTCGTGTATCAGTTCGCAGCGCAACGATTCAAAAAAGCCAAGAATCCCATGTTTCGCTCCACAATAGGCCGACTGTAACGGAATACCTCTGTAAGCCAGGGCCGAGCCTACCAGAATAATAGTACCTTTATCGCGGGGAATCATTCTTTTGAGCGCGGCCATGGTGCCATAAACCTGGCCCAGATAAGTTACCTCAGTAACCCGTTTGAATTCTTCGGGTGTGATTTCTTTTAAAGGAGAAAAAACACTATTCATGGCGTTATTGATCCAGATGGTAATGGGACCAAACTTTTCTTCCACCTGCCGGGCAGCCTCTTCTATCTGAGCCGGATCGCTTACATCAGCTTCCAGAATAAGGGCTTCTCCACCCAGGTCTTCCACCTCTCTTTTAGCACCTTCAAGCCCTTCTTTACCCCGGGCGATCAACCCGATTCTGGCGCCATGGTGGGCAAACTCACGGGCGATAGACCTGCCCAATCCGGCTGAAGCACCCGTAATTACTACTACTACTTTTTCAGCGGCTACATTTTCCTCCTCTATCTGATTAAAGCTTTCTTCTATTTTTTTGATTTGTTCTTCCATACCGGTTTATAATTAAAAAATTTGAAGTTCTGTTAATGAACCTATTATGTTACAAGTAAAACACATAGTATTAACAATATTTTACCGAACCGGTTTAAATGCGACCGGATTTTTTGTGAAATAAAAATAGTGGATTGCTTTAAAAGCGCTACATGCTGTAAAAGATGATTTTTCTGTTTTAGAAAACGGAAAGTTATTTACGCGTGAAATCCAAACTGATAAAAGCTGTTTCCAAAAGATACAGCCCTCTGGGTTCTTTAATTACAGGGCAGACGACCAGAATGATATAGAATGGTATACCACGTGATGACTAAATGCTAAGCCATTAACCGGGATTTCCTTTCGTAAATTTTAGTAAGATATTCCGCTATGTTGAAAGTTTTGCAGGCGGTATTTCCATGGTCAATCTCAACTCTTCCAATCTTTTGCGCGGCTTTTAGTACCCGGTCGCGCAGTTTCTGGTTGCGCGCTCCTATGGCGATGAGGCAGTTATTCATGCTTTCTTTGGCACGGTTTGGTGAAGATTGCAGCTCATTTTCAATTCTGCGGATATAAGGCTCGAAAAACTCATCGGGTAATCCGTGGTTTCCACGGGCAAATTCATTCAGAATACCATAACCGATTCTTTTAGTATATTCATGGTCAGAGAGTGTCCAGGTTTGTAATTTCTGGTAGGCGAAGCTGGTGCGGTATACCAGGCTGGTAAAAGCATCGGCCAGCGGATAATAAAAAATATCCTGTACCCAGTATTCCAATTCATCGCTGGTAAGTTGAGAGGCGTCGGCAATCATAGTAGCAAACGTTTGCGCATCGATGTTTTGTGAAGCCCAAAGCCGCTGTGCGTGTTCGTGGTTTACACCCCTTTCCCCTTCCGGAGAAATAATTTCTTTTCGCAAGCTATTCAAAATACCAAAACTGACACCAAATAAGTTTTCCCCTGCCCCATGCCGCCGGTATACTTTACGATTTTGGGCTGTACCCATTTTCGATAACTTCTGAAATATTTCTTTGAAAGTCATGGTCGTAAAAATTAAGTTGATCTTATCTTTTAAAAAGGAAGAGGTTCACCCTCCCGCGCTGTTAGGTCAGCAAAATAAGACTGGATTTTGTCAAGTAGTGTCGTAGATGTTTTGTTTTCAATTTTTCTTCCATCAATTTCAAATACTTTTGTAAGCTCACCCATAGTACCGGTAGTGAACACCACATCGGCATTGTAAAATTCGGTAATGGAAATATTTCTTTCTACCAGCGAAATATCATGGGTATGGGCAATCCGGATTACCGTTTTTCGGGTAATACCAGGCAGGCAGCTATCGGCATGTGGGGTATATAAAACCTCACCTTTTATCATGAAAATATTAGTAGCATTGGTTTCAGAAACAAAACCGTTATGATCCAGCATAATGGCATCGTCGGCATTAGCCAAATTGGCTTCTATTTTTGCCAGAATATTGTTAATCAGGTTGTTATGATGAATTTTGGAATCCAGAAACTGCGGTGAATTGCGACGGATGTGCGAAGTAACCAACTTAATGCCCGCTTCCGGATAAATCGGCTCTTTCCATTCGGCCAGCACAATCAGGCAGGAACCAAACTGATTCAGGCGGGGGTCCATGCCCGAAGTGGTTTTTTCGCCACGGGTAAGGGTAAGCCGGATGTGCGTATGGTCACGCATACCATTGGCTTTCAAGGTGGCAAAGATGGCCTCCTTCACTGCTTCTTTGGTAGGAATTTCAGTAAAAGCCATAGATTTGGCAGATTCCCGCAAGCGATTGAGGTGGTGATCCAGACAGAAAATTCTGCCATTATATACCCGCAGGCCTTCCCAAACGGCATCACCGCCCTGAACCGAACTGTCGAATACAGAAACTTTCGCTTCCTTACGAGGATAAAGCTTGCCGCCTACATATATCTGGATATCCTGGTTTTTCGGATTAAATTCTTGCATAAATAATTAATTACTGATTGGATTGTAAAATGGATTTTGCCAGCAGGTAATAAGAAGCGCAAATAAATATTTCGGCATCGGAAAAATTGGCGTGAACAGATATGAATTTATTAATTATACATGCAACTTAAAGGAATACAGCCTAAAGCGCAATGCCAGGGTTACTAAATTTTTACCATTTGAAAACGTACAGACCTGCTAAGTACAATCAAGAAAGATTTGACGGGAGGAATGGTAATTTTTGTAGGACAGTTTGACAAGCTGTCCTATCGCATTCGACACTTTTTATTTGTTTGTACTTAGATCAATTTTTTATACTTTTATCGTACAAATAATCGTAATATGGCTGGCATGCTTTCAGTAATTTTTCTGCCTGATCCGAAAGTTGTTTTCTGGGTTTTTCTTCGTAGGGCTTGAATCCGGTAGAATTGTGAATACTTTTATACCAGTACTTTGCCCAGATGCCATCTTCAGGGCGGGCTCCTGCCGGCCAGGAAAGCATACTTTCCTCGAAAAGAATATTCATTTGTTCACAAAGCATGGCTAGCGTTTTTCCAGGATTTGCTAATAATTCTTTGGTATCAATCAGCGCGGCTACCTTTCCCTTGGATCTCAAAAGTTCGTAAATTTCATATTGCCGCTTAATGCCAATATCTTCCATTGTAGGGTTTTCAATCACCTGCGTATAAGAAGCGAGCACGTCGTACGGATTGCGGATAAAAAAAATGTTTTCAGTTTTTTCCAGAAAGCTGGTGTCCATATTAATGAAATGGTGGATCATGTGTTTCATGAATAATACCGGGGTATCATACGACCCAAAAATCACTTTATCCAGTATGGTTGGCAGGTCACTTTCCATATTTTGCAAAATTTCTTCTCTTCCCGGGTGCTCAATGCCGGTTTGTGCCAGATAATAGGCATAAAGCGGTTCATCCACCACGGTGGTGTCGGTGCGCTGGGCAAATGAATACATGGTGGCAGTAGAAAGGTTTCGAGGTCCTGATAACAGGCAGATTCTTTTGGTAGACATAGGCAGTTCAATTTGAAGCCACATATTACTATTTTGCTTTCAATTTTTAAAATTTAGAAAATTAAAAACAGTTCACTTGCCCAAGCGTTCTATAGGTAAATAAAAATAAAAATAACCATGAAGATTGATATTCAAACCGTAAATTTTGATGCAGACCAGGCACTGCTGGATTTTGTACACGAGAAAATCGGGGGGCTTCAGCAGTTTTTTGAAAATATAACCGGCGTAGATGTGTACCTGAAATCTGTAAACAACAATCAGGCTGAAACCAAAGTAGCAGAAGTAAAAGCGTATGTGCCAGGTCCCTCTTTGTATGCGGAAGCCCAAACGGATAGCTTCAGTGCGTCAGTAAGCGAGGCTATTGACAAACTTCAACGGCAATTGAAGAAAAAGAACAGGAAACTCCACGAAAAGCGGCCATAATACCTATTGCCTTTTCAGTTCATAATGCAATTGTACCAAACCAGTAGAAAATGTTTGGGTATTAATAAGCGTAAAATAAGTGCGTTGGGCAATATCCTGAAATAAAGGCTTGCCCTTACCCAGTACCACGGGATGTACTGATAGCTGCAGTTCTTCTACCAATCCTGAATTCATCAAGTGGGTGGTAAGATTGGCCCCACCAAATAACCAGATATCTTTGCCTTCCTGATTTTTGATTGTTTGTATCTCTGTTTCGATTTCATTACTAATCAGATTTACCCCTGAATCAGCATCCTTTAGTGTGCGGGTGAATACATATTTTATTTTTTCAGGATACATATCCGGGTCCAACTGCTTTACCAGCTCATAACTTTTGCGACCGAAAAAAATAGCGTCCGTTCGCTCCAGAAAGGCAGTCATGCCATAATCCTGATCGGTAAGGCACCAGTCATATTCGCCATTAGGGTCTTCAATAAAACTATCTAAACTAACCGCCAGATTTAATATGATTTTGCGCATAGAGGAAGAACTTTATGGTTTAATAATAGAGAAAGTTTTAACAGAACTTCTGATCAATTTGTACCAATATAGGTTTTAAAATTGTCAGATAATGTCAAAAATTTCACCATGAATTTTCCAAAAAGATGCTACTCTGTTCCCTGATTTTCCGTTTCAGGTTTGGGTAATAACTCATTTTTTCCGCTAAATACCTGAGAGAACAATCCAGTGCTATCACTACTGAAATACACTTCCGGGGTTTGGCTGGACGATAACACAAAGGTACTGTCCTGCGGAAAAGCTTTGATGGTAGCGGCTTCCATGTTATTGCCTTCCACTACCAACTGAAAAGGAGCATTTTTACCTAATTCAGAAAAACTGTCGGCAAAATTTCCGTTGCTCAGATTGGCAACGGTTCTGAGATAATTCTGCATTTGCGCTGAATCGGCCGGCGTGCCATCCAGCATCCATTGTCCATTGGTTTTGGTGAGCGTAAAACTGCTGTCAGCCGGATACATAAAAGCCAGTTGCGTTATATCCGCCTGGTTTACTTTCAAAAAAGTACGGTCGCGCCAGCTATCAAAGTCAGTGTTAATGGCCATGGTTTGAAAGCCGTCTACCACATATACATTATCTTCGTTGCCCACACGTACAAAGGTAGAAGCGTTGGGCATGGCTTGCTGCCCGGGCATAGGCTGCTGCCGGGTGGCACTAAAGTTCAGTTTTCCAATGTATAAATCGGCGGTTTCCTTACTGCCTTCCAGCACTTTTACCCGTGTGGCCAGCGAATCGGTTACCTCCATGGCTTTCCATTTTTCTTCAGAGGTAGCCGCAAGCCTTTGTGGTTTCATACCCAACAGCGTGCCCAGCAGGTTTTTAACAGCATTCTGATCGGCTTTGTAGGCAGCATCACCCTGCTGGATTTTCCATGAATTTTCTAACTTAATCAACTTGAAAGCTTCTCCCTGTTTTGGAAATAACTGGATTTCAGAAACTTTTGCTGTATCCATTTCCAGCAGTCGCGTTCTGAAATTGCGTTCATTTCTGCCAGAGAATATCGTTTTGCTAAGAATAAATATTCCTGCTAATACAATTAATATGAGGAGTAAGGTTCGGTTGTTAAATTTTTTAGACATAAGTTTCCTCCATTCGTTTGGCCCTTACATTTCTTTTGATCCGCATACGGAACATACCATAAATAATTACCAGTAAAATGGGTAATAAAAAATTCAGGTATTTCAAGGAAGTTTTGGTGCCATCTTCCATTTGCTTAATGGGTCTGGACGTTACTCCTTTGGTTCGAAGGGCGATCAAACCGGTATCGTCCGACAGCCAATCGATGCTGTTTACCAGTAGGCTTATATTATCCGACTGGCCCTGCCCTCCGCTGGATGGGAAGTCACCATCGCCAATCACGACCATTTTAGCAGATGTATTTCTCACAATATTACCTTCCAGTGTGGCTGCTATAATTAAAGTAGAAAGGGGAAAGTCGCTGTTCTGCCACTCTTTGGATATATCAAAAGTAGTAGGCACATTCACCGAAGCGGACTGTTCGGAAGTAAAGGCAATAGGCGTAAAATGCTTGCTAGAATCGTTTCCTTCCGAATAGGTAATGGGACTGGCAAAGGGCAGAATCACGGCTTCTAATCCCTGGGTAATCGGGTTTTCGGCGAAATTGCTGATAATGGGTAAAAAAGGGAAAGATACCTGACTGTTGATGGTGAAAAAGCCTTGCTGCTGTTGTACGGTTACCGCGCCGCAACTGGCATCCAGCGCAAAGCTGTTTTGTACATTAATTCCCTTTTCCTGCAACCAGGTTTCCAAACCCGTGGTTACTTCAGAACCAAAAGCATTTTGCAAATCGCCGTTTACCCGGTTCATGGCAACCAGTATATTTCCGCCTCTGGACAGAAAATCATCCAGTTGTGCCAGATGGCTGGGTGGAAAAGAATCGGTAGGCGCAACAATGGCGATAGTTATAAATTTATTAGCAATAGTTGCGGTATCGGAAAGCGTCAGGTTCTGAAAATTATATAATACGCTTAAAGAACTACTGACCTGTGGTAAATTGTCAACAGCAGGTTCGCCATGGCCCTGTAGTAAACCAACAACAGGTTTATCTACAGCCGACAGCTTTTTAATATTAGAAGAAAGTGCGTATTCCATAGCCGCGCCGGGTTGTATCCCAGGAATTACTTCCTTTTGGTCGCCCTGCTGAATTACCGCCCCAGATAGGCCTTCTGCTGTTTCACCTGGTCTTTTTCCCGTACGTTCACTAAATAGCACCATGATCCACATTTCCCAAATAAGCCACTGTAATATAGTAAGGCAGCGTAAAAGCCAGGGCAATGACGATAAGCAGCAAACAGGCCAGGAATTTCCCAACTACCACCTGCCGGTCGGTAACTGCTTTTGTCAGCAATAGTTCAATGGTGCCGGTTTTCTTTTCTTCGGCCAGCATCCGCATAGTAATGGCCGGAATAAAGAAAAACAGGGTCCAGTAAGCAATACTGAAGAACGACTGTAAACTGGCCTGCCCCACAAAGAACACATCGGAGCCATACAGCCAGGTAAAAAAACCACTAAAGCCCAGAAAGGCTACTAACATTATGTAGGCAATCAACGAATCAAAAAAAGCCTGCGATTCTCTTTTGGTAATGGTCCAGGTTGCATTCATCTTTTCCTAATTTTAATAAGGGGATGTTTTTGAAAAAGTGATATTAAAATATTGCCACTTATATTTCGAACCTTTTTAAGCGGTTATGGGTCTTTATTGTACATTTAAATAATAACACCATGAACATGTCGGACCTTAAAGAAAACCTTTTATACCTGGTTTTTCTGGTTGTAATTGTTGCGGCCAGTACCAGCAGCTGCGAAAAAGAAGTGAGTTCACTGGTTGTTGACCCCAACCACAAGGTAAAACCCGAATACAATACGCCTTTCAAACTTAGTATCAGCCAAAGAGCCTTCTTCCGGAAAGACGAACTCACTGTTCAGTTTCTGGGCGTAACGGAAGATTCCCGTTGCCCTCAGGGGGCCACATGCATTTGGCAGGGCGAGGTAAAAGTATCGTTATCATTAGCCACCGAAAACCAGCAAAGTGATGAAATTACCTTGGTATTAGGCACACAGCCCGATCAGGCAAAACAAGTTTTTGATGGTTTTTTGGTAGAACTGGAAAAAGTTACGCCTGTTCCGGTTGAAGGGAAGGAAATGGATGCCGACGATTATAAAATTACCCTGCGCGTTATCCGCATGGATACCAGTTGCACGCCTATTGTGATCGATCAGGAAAAAGCAGCCAGCGCATCTTCCGACCCATTTGATTTCAAATCGGTATCAGTTGAGGGCGACTGCCTGCAGATTGAAGTAAGTTATGGCGGAGGCTGTGATGGAGCGGATTTTGAGCTTATAACCGGAGGTGAGGTGATGGAATCGTATCCACCCCAAATGAGGATAGCGTTACTGTTAGACGATCAGGATGATTGCAAAGCCCTGGTAACCAAAAATCTCTCTTATGATATTTCGGCGCTAAGGCAGCAAAACTCCGAAGTTATTCTGCACTTAACAGACTGGGATACGCCCATCAGTTTTAAATAGTAACGATAAACCAAGAAACTATCCATTGATAGAGTTGCCCATCGCTCTAACAAGAATAACAGGCGGCTGGTTTTTCTGCCTACCCTACTGTTATATATTCTAAATGGGCCTGGTCATTCGCTAGTTCGAGGGTAAACGCACCATCGGTATAATTGAGTATATACAAACCCAGATTGGTATGGGCAAACTCATCCATGTTTTTCAGGCTTTCGCCCAGCATCAGGCAAAGAAATATGCGCATGGCCCGACCGTGCATACAAATCAGGATTGTTTTTTCGTTTTCCTGTTTTTCAATATAATCCAATACCGGTTTTTGCCGTTCCTGTACCATAATGGGGCTGTCACCACCTTCTATTCGAACATCAACCTCTCCCCTGGTCCAGGCTTCGGTAATAGTTTCGTAATACTGACTGTCGTGGCTGTTTACAATCTTTCCTTCATAAATACCCCAGTTGATCTCATTCAAACCTGCGAACGAAACATGCGGGATGCCATCGTCAATAAAATTTTGTACTGACTGGATACTTCTCTGTAATTCAGACGTATACACTTTATCAAATGGAATGTCTTTGTATTTCTCGTAAAAGGCGGCAGCTTGTTTTCTGCCCGTATCGTTTAATGGCGCGTTAATGCCACTTCCCTGAACTACGCCTCGTTTATTATAATCGGTTTCTCCGTGTCTGATCAAATAAATTTTTTTGCTTTTCACTATATTTTATTTTCTGAACATTTATTTTAGTCAAAAATAACAAATTTATGTTTAATACGGATGTTACAGTAGAATCGTTGAATCGAATGAGTGTGGGTAACATGGTATCGTACCTGGGTATCGAGTATACTGAAATTGGAAAAAATTTCCTAAAAGCTAAAATGCCGGTAGATCATCGCACTAAACAACCCCTGGGCTTGTTACATGGTGGGGCATCGGTAGCGCTTGCCGAAACACTGGGAAGTGTAGCCGCCAATTCCTGTTTGGATAACAGAAAGCAGTATTGTGTGGGGCTTGAAATAAACGCTAATCACCTGCGGCCTGTTACCGAAGGGTATGTTTACGGAACAGCCAGGCCAGTTCATATTGGAAAGAAAACACAGGTGTGGGAGATTCGTATTAGTAACCAGAACGATAAAATAGTTTGTATCAGCAGAATTACCTTAGCAGTGCTGGATAAATAAATTGTATGCAATCATCTTTTTCCGAATTTTTTGTTGAATCAGTGCGGGAAGCATCTCCAGCCGAAGTTTTTAAAAGTCTTTTCTCATCTGCCCATCATCACCAGTTAGCCATCGCGGCCTGGCGGCTTCCTTTTCAGCAACAAAAACATGTGATCATTGACTTGTCAGGAGAAGCCAAAAAAATAAAACCTGAACTGGAAACTTTACCTGCCGGATTTATTTTTAGCCCCTTTACTTCCGGAAATGAAACATCATCAGACACCAACCAGCATCAGTCGCTATATTTGCATGCTGATGTAAGCTTTAGTACAGACGCGAATCGGGTAATGGTTAATCCTATTTTTCAGAAAGGCAAAGTGGGTATCGAGAAAGTGGTGAGTGATATCGAAAACCACATCAGTAATAAGCAGCGAGGCGCAACGCCTTATTTTATTTCAGATGATATAGTCGAAATTACCAATACCAGCAAGGAACAGTACATTCATTTGGTAAAAAAAGCCATGGCTGCGATTAACGAAGGTATATTTCAGAAAGTAGTGCCTTCCAAACAAAAAGCGATTGCCATACCGGATAAATTCGATATAGTAGATGCTTTTTTTCAGTTAAGCGCTGTTTATCCGCATGCTTTTGTTTCGCTGGTTTCTATTCCGGGGGTAGGTACCTGGCTGGGTGCTTCCCCCGAAATGCTAATTCAGACATTTCAGGAACCTTTTCAGCAACACCGGATTTTCAGAACGGTAGCTTTGGCAGGTACACAATCTTTGAAAAAGAATAATTCGTTATGCAATGCGGCCTGGCGGCAGAAAGAAATTGAAGAGCAGGCCATGGTATGCCGGTATATTATCAATTGCTTTAAAAAGATCCGGCTGCGCGAGTACGAAGAAGAAGGGCCTAAAACTGCCGCGGCGGGCAACCTGATGCATTTAAAAACTGAGTACACGGTAGATATGGATGCGCTTAATTTTCCTGAATTGGCTACCATCATGCTGGAGCTTTTACATCCTACTTCAGCGGTTTGCGGCATGCCCCGAGAAGCTACGATGGCTTTTTTACAGGAACATGAAAACATGAACCGCTCCTTTTACAGCGGTTTTCTGGGACCGGTAAATGTACATGATGAAATTAATATTTACGTAAACCTGCGATGCATGCGGCTTTTCAGCGAAAAAGCCATTCTGTATGCAGGCGCTGGCGTTACGGCCGACTCAGTACCTGAAAAAGAATGGCTGGAAACCGAAATGAAAGTAAGTACTTTACTGAATATTCTGAAATAACAATCTTTTACAGAAATGGCTTCAAACTTTACAAAGCAATGCCTTTTATAAATTTCCTTTATAGTATTTTAGTGCGGTTTCCTGGAAAATCAGGGTATATTCCGCCTGTATCTTGTTCGATTTCGCGGTAACCAAAGTAGCGCTGGCCTTATTCAGGTCGATAAGGGTGCCGGTGCCGAGCCGAAATCTTTCCTGTTCTACTTCCTGGGCTTTTTCGGCAGCTTTCAACTGCGATTGTGTGGTAATAACCCGTTGTTGGGCGGTGCGGAAATCAGATATGGCTGTTTGCGCCTGTGTGAAAACTGTTCTTTCCAGGTTTTCCAGTTCCAACTGAGAATTGTTGTATTCCTGCAGATTCTGCTGAACCAGTGTGCTGTTTCTCAGGTTACTGAAAATGGGAATATAAAGCGATAGCTGATACACCTGCACACGATTGATAGTCCTGAATTGTTCCTCAAAAACCTGGGGAGCCAAAGAAGAATATCGTGATCCAAAATAATAACCCGCGCTTAACGAAGGATAGTAGTTTGATTTGGCGATTTTTACAGATTTTTCGTTGTAATCAATAGTTTGTTTCTGCTGTTTATAATCAGGGCGGTTGGCAATAGCCTCATTATAGAAGCCTTCAATATCTACATTTCTCGTTAACAATTCTGCCATTTCAATATTCGGCTGTTCGAAATGCCATTTAGCAAAAGGATCAATCTGTATGGTACTGAATAAAGTAGCCTTGCTGTTATTCAGGTTGTTTTGAGCTTCTACCACAGTAAGTTCAACGCGTTTGGTTTCCGCCTCCTGATTATAAAGATCAGCTATGTTACGAATACCGGCATCCATAAAGGCTTGAATGCTTGTAAGTAGTTCTTGCTGTTGCTTTAAATCGGCTTTGGCCACTTCCAGCAATTCCTGATTAACCAATACTTCCAGATATTGAACCGATGCATTGTACACTGCATCCTGTTTGGCACGTTCTATCTGAAACACTTGCTGCTGAACTCCGCTTTTGGTTTGCTGGGCGGTATAATAACGGCTTAACCCATTGAATAAAGGCAGAGAAGCGGATAGTCCTCCTGATAAACTCTGTACTTTTTCGGAAGTAAACTGTGCGGTTGTCTCATCAAATTGTCGTCCTACCACTTGTTGCCCATCAAACCTTATGCCTGCTTCAGGCAAAAAAGATGCATAGCTCTGCTTTCGGGCAGTTTCGTAATACTTCATGGTATTCTTTTGCTGTTGCAGGCTAATGCTATTGTCAATAGCCAGTTGTATGGCTTGATCGTATGTTAAATTTTGGGCTGTAGTATCCTGGGCGCTGGCATCATTCATCACAAAGAGTGCTCCTACAGCACCAGCAATTATGTAAGTAGTAAGTTTCATTTTATGCCTCCTGCACTTTTATAATTTCATCTCTGGCCACAATTCCATCTACAATCTGAATGATACGGTCGCCATACTGGGCGTTTTCTTCAGAATGAGTTACCTGAATAATGGTCATGCCTTCTTTATTGAGTTTTTTGAACAATTCCATCACCTCCCGGCCCTGTTCCGAATGCAGGTTGCCGGTGGGTTCGTCGGCCAGCAATAATTTAGGCTTACCGGCAATAGCGCGGGCAATGCCTACCAGTTGCTGCTGACCACCAGAAAGCTGTTCCGGGAAAAGGTCTTTCTTGGCTACCATCTGAAACCGATCGAGTAATTCGGCTACCCGGCTTTTTCTTTCTTTGCCGCTCACATTCTGATACAGCAAAGGGGTTTCAATATTTTCATATACGGTAAGCTCATCTATTAAATGATAGGCCTGGAACACATACCCTATGGTATGCTTTTGCAAATCGCTGCGGTGTTTTTCCTTTAGTTTGTGTACGGGTTGGTCTAACAGATAGTATTCACCGGCTGAAGGAGGATCCAGCAAACCGATAATATTTAAAAGTGTGGTTTTTCCCGCGCCACTGGGGCCCATTATGGTTACAAAATCTCCTTCTTCCACTTCTAAATCAATACCCTTCAAAATAAAGGTTTTCCGAAAACGAGATTGATAATACTTATCGATGTCAATGAGTTTAATCATGATAATAGCTTATGGTTAGTATTTTTTATTTCAGAAACGAGAACAAAATTTCCAATAAACATGCCAACGACCAGAAAAGCCATTTATGGCTATATTAGGGATACACAAGTATTTTTTACCGTCCGGTTTTGAATACAACGTGTACGTTTTCGTACACTAAAATAATAAATTTATGTGCTTACATTTCATATTTAAATATGAATTTTGCGATTAAAAGAATTTGATTTTGATAATTGCTGAAGGTTAACCTAATTTAGGTGATTGTTTGACTGTAGTATCTGGCATATTTCCTGAAAAAAACAACTGTTCATGCTTTGGCTTTTTATTGTCCTGTTTGTCGTTATACTAAGTATCGCTATTATCATCTTTATCGGTTATTCTATTTCAGCCCCCAAATATCAGGGGCCACCGACAGATCACTTTGACGGAAAAAAATTCAAAAACGCGAACAATCAGGTAGCAAAAGGCCTGCTAGATGTACTGAAATGGCAGCTTAATCGTGATAAGGGTCCCTGGAGAAAGTACTATGAAATGCCATATGGAAGCCCCCCGCCCGCAAAAGTTACCGGCAATGAAGTTCAGGTTACTTTTATCAATCATTCTACTTTTCTCATTCAACTAGGTGGAGTTAACATCCTGACAGATCCCGTGTGGAGCGAGCGGGTAAGCCCATTCCCATGGGTGGGTCCAAAAAGAATGCGTCCACCTGGTATCCGTTTTGAAGATTTGCCCCACATTGATGTAATTCTGCTAACCCACAACCATTATGACCATCTGGATATTGATACAGTGAAGCAACTGGCCGAAAAATATTCACCACAATTTTATACCCCACTGGGTGTAAATTTGTATTTAGAGCAAAATCATATTGCCAATATAACCAGTATGGATTGGTGGAGTGCTACGGACTTAAACCAGAATCTGAAACTATTTTGTGTGCCAGCTCAACATTTCTCGGGCAGAGGTATGTTCGATAGGGATGCTACCCTTTGGTGTGGATTTGTTATCAAAATTGGTGAGAGCCATCTCTATTTTGCGGGTGACAGCGGATATGGAGCGCTTTTCAAAAAAATTGGTGAACAGTTTAACCCTATTAAGCTGGCCATTCTGCCTATTGGCGCTTACCGGCCTAAAAACTTTATGTCGCCCATTCATGTATCGCCTAAGGAATCAGTTAAAATTCATCTGGATGTAAGAGCTGAGCAAAGTATTGCCGGTCATTTCGGAACTTTTCCTTTGGCAGATGATGGTATGGAAGAACCTGTTTCAGACCTGAAACAGGCATTGAAAGAAATGGATATCGCAAAAAAGAGCTTCTGGATATTACAGGAAGGGAAAGGAAAAAACTTTTTAATTCAATAAACTCGCTGGGAAAGAAATAATAATAGCCTATCGCTTAAAAGAAATTATAAACTACCAACTTTAAAAATTATTCCCTCTTTGGGAAAATTTAGTTATATTTGATGCACTAAAAATAATTGTAAATCAGTTATTTAGTAGTATGGCATGCTATATGTGGTTTGTCCATCACTTGTTAATCATTAAACTATTTGTTATGAAAAAAGGTGTATTGATAATTGTCGCATTAGTGGGGATGATGGCTAGTTGTGCGCAGAAAACCTGTCCTACTTATTTGCATAATCCTCAACAGTCGGATGATCTGCGTGTTCAGGTTGAAAAGCCATTGAATTCTGATATTCAAAAGAATTGACATCAAATATGCTTCATCATCTGAAGCGGTGGTGAAGCATCAGAGTTGTAACACAAAAGTAGTTCCTTTTCCTACCTCCGACTGGGCCGATAAACTTCCCTGATGCATTTGCATAATTCGCTGCGATAAGCTTAAACCTATACCCGATCCATCTTTCTTAGTGGTATAAAAAGGAATAAATATTCTTTCCATCGCTTCCGGTTCGATCCCATATCCATTGTCCTTTACTTCTATAATAACCCGATGATCGGCATTCAGATACACAGATACATTGATAGCAGGTTCTTCTACTTCCTGTACTGCTTCCACGGCATTCTTAAGTAAATTAATCAGCACCATTTCAATTAATTTTACATCGATGCGCACGATAAGTGATGCAGGATGAATGCGTAAGTCGAATTTGATTTTACCGCTATGGTAACCCGCTTTTACCAGTTGCATTACCTTATCAATTACTTCTTTAATTTTTATACGCTCAAAATCTGGTTTTGGAATGCTGGTAAAGTTCCGGTAAGCTTCTACAAAGTTCACCAGTCCCCGGCTCCGGCTTTCAATGGTACGCAGGCTCATGGTAATGTCATCGTACGATTCCTGTTCGAACGACAATTTTCCGTTTTCACAACACACATCTTCCTTAATAATATCAATAGCCGTACCCGCCAGGGAGGCAATGGGCGTGATGGAATTCATAATTTCGTGTCGTAACACTTTGGTCAGGTTTTGCCAGGCCTCAATTTCCTGCTGTTGCAATTCCGACTGAATGTTTTGTATGGATACCAGTTTATACAACGATCCGCGCAGGCGGAGTTCTGTCACATTAATGGAAAGATGAAACTCAGTACTTTGCTTATATAAAGTTTTAGAACCAGCCGACAGGCTACAGATGGCATCATGCAGCTCTTTTTCTTCGTGAGCAAGATCATGAATGTTAAGCAGCTGGTTGGATTTTAAAAATCTTTTCGCTGCATTGTTCAATAGTTCTATTTTACCGGTTTCATCATACGACAGTAAGCCTACGTTTACATGCTGCACTACTGTTTTAAGATACTGCCAGTTTTCTTCCTTCTCCGCTCTTGCTTTCCGGAAAGCTTCCAGTACTTCATTAAACATGAAATTCAGGTTTTTAAAGCTTTCTCCAAGCTGATTATCTTTATTAAAACCTGCCGTAAAATCGGAATATTTAATGGCTTCCAGAAAACGGGTTAATTTGTGGTTGGTATCCAGTACATAATAATAAAGCTCATAAATCTGATACACAACCAGTAATGACACAATAATTCCACTTACATATTTGTGGGTATAAATAAGAAAATAAAGGCACAGCATCATGCTGCCGGCCAAAAGCAAAATCCGAATCAGGACCGCCCATTCAAAACGTTTATAAATCATGTTTTTCTAATCTCCGATATAGTGATGCCCGGGTAAGGCCAAGGTCGCTGGCTGCTTTTGAGATGTTGCCCCCATGTTTTTTCAGTACCTTTCTAATCAATAATTTTTCTACCTCTTCCAAATCATATTTCTCCATCAGCAATTCTTCCTGATTATTGTTCTTTTTATTGTTATCAGCGTTAAAGAAAAAATCTTCAGGCTGTAGGGTAGGTTTATTACTGAGAATAACAGCCCGCTCTACCGCATGCTGAAGTTCACGCACATTGCCAGGCCAGTTGTATTTCTGCATCCGCTTTACAGCGCTTTGGCTTAACGAATGGATAGATTTATTGTATTTTTTAGCATATACACCCATAAAATAAGTGGCCAGTGCTTCAATATCTTCTACCCGCTCGCACAGCGAAGGTAACCTAATTTCGATGGTATTAATGCGGTATAATAAGTCCTGCCGAAATTCGTTGTTCTGCACCATATCGTACAAAGGCATGTTAGTGGCAAATACCATCCGTACATCTATGTCTATTACTTTATTAGAGCCTACCGGGGTTACTTTGCGGCCCTGTAATACCGAGAGTAATTTGGCCTGTAGTGGCATGGAAAGGTTTCCTATTTCGTCCAGAAACAGCGTTCCGCCGGAAGCTGCCTGAAACCGGCCTACCCGATCCTGTTTGGCATCGGTAAAAGATCCTTTGGTATGACCAAATAATTCACTTTCGAACAGGGTTTCACTTACTGCCCCCATATCCACACTAATGAAAACCTCTTTGGCCCGGGCTGAACGTCTGTGAATGGCCCTGGCTACCACCTCTTTTCCGGTTCCATTTTCTCCCAGAATCAGGACATTGGCATCAGTACCGGCTACCTGTTCAATGGTATCAAATACTTTCATCATGGCGGGGCTGGTACCAATTATGTCCTGGAATTTGTCGTTCAGGTCGGCACTCAGCATTTCCTGCTGCGAACGCAACTGGTGCACCTCGCGACGGGAAGCGTTTAACTTCATAGCAGCCAGTACGGTAGCCAAAAGCTTTTCGTTGTTCCAGGGTTTTAACACAAAGTCAGTAGCGCCTTCTTTAATTCCCTTTACCGCCATATCCACTCCGCCATAAGCGGTAATTAATATGATTACAGCGGAAGGATCCCTTTCCAAAATTTGATCTAACCAGAAAAAACCTTCTTTACCGCTACTTACATCTTTGGTAAAGTTCATGTCGAGCAAAATTACATCGTACTGCTCATTGCTAATCAAACTGGGAATAGCGCCTGGGTTCTTTTCAATGTCTACCTGTAGGAAGTGCCTTTTCAAAAAGATTCTTGCGGCCTGCAATACATCTTCATTGTCATCAACTATCAGTATTTTTCCGGTTTTATTCACTTTTTTAGAAATTTAATGTTACTAATATGCCAGTTTATGCAGGTAAGTTTTCAAACACTATACCGCATCTTTAAATTTTTTTATCACCTTCAAGGTATTCGATTCCGGACACTATTAAAAAATGAGTTATTAGCCAATAGAAAGGGTTTTCATTTACAAAAGAATAGTCAAATATTTAAATGCATAAGCTGATACCAATAATTAAGCGATTAATGTTACGTGCGCAATCGTACAAACAATGTACGAAAACGAACACCTAATAGCAATCACATACAGCTAAAATTGCCTGAAATGTACATTTTTGGATTTGGCACAGTGTTCGTAAATTGATGCATAAATTAACACTCAAATTTTAACAACCTCAATTTTAACTTAAAAGATAATTAACTGTTATCGCTGATACTATGGGAATGGATCGTAAACTAGAAAAGAAAACATGGACTACAAAGCGGATCTTAATGATTGGTGGTGGGTTGGGCTTTGTAATGTTGATCTTGTATGGTTTTCTTTTCGCGGACAATCGCTCGAAGCTGAACGTTGATGCTGAAAAAATAACAGTTTCAACTGTAAATCGGGGTACGTTTCAGGATTATATTCCTGAAACTGGTACTGTAATGCCCAGTGTTACCTATTATATGGATGCCATTGAGGGCGGCATGGTAAAAGAAATCACGCTAGAGTCAGGTGCTTTGGTAGAAAAAGGTGATACTGTTTTAACCTTGGGTAACTCAAACCTGCAACTGGAGGTTATGAGCCGGGAATCACAGTTATATGAACAATTAAATATTTTGCGCACCCATCGGCTGCAACTCGACCAGAATAACCTGAGCCAGAAAGCTGCATTAGCAGAAATAGATTATCAAATTCAACTACTTAAACCTCAATATGAACGGTATAAAGAACTGGTGCGGAAAAAATT
>JBGTIS010000369.1:0-11125 GCA_041745535.1 Cyclobacteriaceae bacterium
ATATTAATCAGAATCGCTTTTACGTTCGGATCTTTCAAAATAATACGGAAACCGGCTTCTACCGTTTGGGCATTGGCAGAGCCTCCTACATCCAGGAAGTTAGCCGGATCGCCACCCGAGAGTTTAATGATATCCATAGTGGCCATTGCTAAACCAGCGCCATTTACCATACAACCCACGTTGCCATCCAGTTTCACATAATTCAAACCTGATTTGCTGGCTTCCACTTCCAATGGATCTTCTTCGGTAATGTCGCGCAGTTCAGCCAGATCAGGATGCCGGTACAAAGCGTTGTCGTCCAGATTAATTTTCGCGTCTACGGCCAGTATTTTATCGTCTGAGGTTTTTAATACAGGATTAATCTCAACCTGAGAGGCATCAGAAGCTACATAGGCTTTGTAAATGGACAGAATAAACTTCACCATTTCCTTGAAAGCTTTTCCTTCCAAACCTAACAGGAATGCTACTTTCCGGGCCTGAAAAGATTGTAATCCTACTGAAGGATCTATCCACTCTTTTATAATTTTATCCGCGTGCTTTTTGGCTACTTCTTCAATGTCCATCCCCCCCTCGGTTGAAGCTATAATCACATCGCAGCTTTTTGCACGATCCAGCAAAATGCTCAGGTAATATTCTTTGGGCTCATGCTCACCCGGATAATACACATCCTCAGCAATCAATACCTTATATACACGCTTTCCTTCCGGCCTCGTTTGCTTGGTAACCAGTTGCATGCCTAAAATTTCCTTGGAAAGTTCTTTTACCTGCTCCCGGCTTTTTGCCAGCTTTACGCCTCCTCCTTTTCCACGGCCTCCAGCATGAATCTGTGCTTTTACCACGTACCATTCTGTACCGGTATCGGCATTGAGTTTTCGGGCGGCTTCTACGGCACCTTCAGGAGTTTCGGCTACTACGCCTTCCTGTACCTTTACGCCATAACTTTTTAATAAATTTTTTGCCTGATATTCGTGAATATTCATCCTTTTGTATTTTTTGCACGAAGGTATCAAATTTTACCGTTAAATTTAAAACTTCAAATAGATTATAATAAAATCGGCATGTTAAAAACCCAAAATATTGTAAAAACTTATAATAATTTAACAGTTCTGAAATCCATTACCCTTGCCATTGATCAGGGAAGTATTGTTTCGATTGTGGGTGCATCGGGCGCTGGTAAAAGTACCTTGCTGCATATTATGGGTACGCTGGATAAGCCCGACTCGGGGCAGGTATCGATCAATGGCCTGGATCTTACCCGCCTGAAGGGAAACGAGCTGGCGGCCTTCCGCAACAAACATATCGGCTTTGTATTCCAGTTTCATAATTTATTGCCCGAATTTACTGCCCTGGAAAATGTATGCATACCCGCTTATTTCGCTAATAATAAAAGCGAAAAGGAAGTAGAAAAACGAAGTATGGAACTGCTGGAACTGCTGGGTATTGCCCATCGCGGCAATCATAAACCCTCCGAAATGTCGGGCGGAGAACAGCAGCGTACCGCCGTGGCCCGGGCATTGGTAAATAACCCGACCATTGTGTTCGCCGATGAGCCCAGCGGCAACCTGGACTCGCACTCAGCGGCCGATTTACATAAACTGTTCTTTAAACTGAGGGATGAACTTAACCAGACTTTTGTAATTGTAACCCATAACGAGGAACTTGCCAATATGGCCGATCGTAAACTGGAGATCAAAGACGGTTATATCACAAAAATAGAAAAACTGTAACCTGAAATTTTTAGTAAAAATTTTTCTTCATCAGTTTTTTTCCGCATCACCAACTCTTTACTGGTATTAAATTAAATAGAAAAGTAGATTCAATATTTCAATAATTTATTCGTTATATCTGGATAGATTATAATGACCTAAAGCTTATACACATGAAAAATCTTAAACTACTTTTTCTTAATTTTTTTACAAAAATACTACATCGCGAGAGTAAGTTTGCTGATTCCCCTTACCATAGGTTTAATCACTGTATTTCACCTCTTTATGCCTCACTATCATATTAATATTTTAATATTTTATTAGTTTTAATAGATTTATTTTATAAAAAAAGTGTAATTTTATTATTTTGAGCATGTTTGCGCTTCTTTATTGGAATTACAATTTTCACATCAGCCATTAAAGTTATAATTTTGCTCATTGTAAAAAACCGACCTTTATGGATATAAAAGGTAAAACAATACTCCTTTTAGAAGACGAAGAAAGCCTGAGGAGCCTTATTTCAAAAATACTAACTTTAGAAGGGTTCAAAGTATTCGAGGCAGGCGATGTAGCTACAGGAACGGAAATCTTAAGAAACGAAAATATTTATCTGGTAGTTACGGATGTCATGCTGCCCGATTCTAATGGTATAGAGTTTACCCGACTGGTAAAAAAGGAATTTCCAATTGTAGAAGTTATTGTGCTTACCGCTTTTGGTAACGTAAAAGATGGTGTGAAAGCCATGAAGTTAGGCGCTTTCGATTACCTGGTTAAAGGTGATGGCGACGAAAAACTTCCGCTTATTGCTACCAAAGCCATGGAAAAAGCTGTGCTGAACCGGCAGGTACAGGAAATGGAATACCGCCTTGATTCTAAATCCAGTTTCGCGAAAATTATTGGTAAATCAAGCGCTATTAACCATACCATTGAACTGTCTAAAAAAGTGGCCGTTACTGATACCACTGTGTTGATCCTGGGAGAAACCGGTACCGGGAAAGAACTGCTGGCTGAAGCTATTCACCTGGCCAGTCGCCGAAGAAAAGGCCCTTTTATTACGATTAACTGCGCTGCCATTCCCAAAGAACTACAGGAATCAGAACTGTTTGGGCACCGGAAAGGATCGTTTACAGGTGCCATCATGGACAAAAAAGGTTACCTGGAAGCAGCCGACCGGGGCACCATTTTTCTGGATGAATTGGGGGAAATGAGCCCTGATCTGCAGGCCAAACTGCTGCGCGCGCTTGAAAATAAAACCTTTAACAAAGTAGGAGATACGGAACCTATCCCGGTAGATATCCGCATTATCGCGGCTACTAATCGTAATTTACTTGAAGAAGACAACAACGGACAAGGTTTCCGAAAAGATCTGTATTATCGGCTAAGCGCATTTGCCATCGAATTGCCCCCTTTACGCGAAAGAACCGATGATATTGATTTGCTGGCTTTACATTTTCTGCACGAGAATGCCCTTAAAAATAATAAGGAAATTAAGAGTATCGACAGAAATTTCATGCAATTAATGAAAGCCTATCCCTGGCCAGGCAATATCAGAGAGCTTAAGAATGTAATTGAACGCTCTGTAATTTTGACCGACCAGGCGGAATTAACTATCGATTTGCTACCCAACGAACTTCTGAAAGGTAATCAGGTGGAAAGACCTGAAAGTGAGGCGGTTTCTATGGTGTTTGATAAAACTATGCATGAAAATGAAACCATTCGGTATGCCGATACCGAAGATGGAGAAGATTCGCTCGTAGATCTTAAAACCATTGAACAGGAGCATATTTTACGGGTATTGAATAGCGTAAATGGCAACAAATCAGAAGCAGCCAAACGGCTTGATATCGGACTGGCAACGCTATACCGCAAACTGAAGGAATATAACCTAACCGACGTTTCCTGATTGTAAAAGGTAATTCTTATAGACCTGAAATTTTCGAAGTCGCAGCACTGTACTCAGGTAAAAACTACCTTTTATTTACCCAATGCTTTATCCATGTATACTGTTAAAGGTAGTCAAGCCTAGTTTTTTCTCACTTTCCCTATCATTTTGTTAAAAAACTTAAACTTTCAACAATTTTTTTCTTTTTGAGAAAAAATAGTTAAATTATTTAATAATAAATAACTTAACTATTTTTAAGAATATTCGAAATAAATTGTATTATTTATGATTTAATTATTGTCATTATTCAATAATTTTGCATTATTTCTATACATTAATTTTATTTTTATCGTAATGTACTAAAATAGCTTGATAATTGCTTTGCGATGGCCATTATCATTTTAATTTCCTTTACGTAATAATTCTTATCTAAAAAAACCCCTTTTAATACTTTGGAAGCGGATGTTTGGTTGAAATTTTAAACGAGCGATTCATGACAATTAAAACTCAAATACTTTCGGGGTTGCTGTTTATTCTGGTTCTCACTTTTATATTATCAGGGGTATCAATCTTCTATTTGAGTAAGATTGGTAGCTCTTCAACAGAAATTCTGGAAAAAAATTATAGCTCGGTGAAAGCATCAGAAGAACTGGTGATTTCTCTCGCTAAAATGGATCAGTTGCTTTCTAAAATCTGCCTCGGTCAGAATTATGATGAAGTTAAGCTTTTGGAAATACTGGAAAACGAGAAAAAAATTATAAGTAACAACCTTATCATTAGTAAGAAGAATGTATCAGAAGAGGGCGAAAGTGAAATTCTTACCAAAATCAAAGAGGAATACAATAAATACGAAGAAAACATCGGCCTTTTTCGTACCACCATCGACCGGGTAGGCTTGTATTTTACTGTACTGCAACGCCAGAATGAAATTATCCGTGAAGCCTGTGTCAATCTGGCCAATATCAATCATAATGCCCTGAGCCAGAAAGATAAAGCTACTCAAAAGCTTTATTTCCAGTCTAAAATATATGTTTTCCTCATCACCGTACTGGTACTGGTGATTGTGGCTGGCGCTATTTACCGGATTCCTCAGGAAATTGTAAAGCCTATTTCAGATATTACCGATCGGATCAGACGCATTTCTAGGGGCGAATATGAGCAGAAAATTGAAGTAGATACTACCAGCGAATTGTCGCAACTGGCTAAGTCTTTTAATATCATGTCTATCAAACTCATGGAGTTTGAAAAAATGAATATCGCGGAAGTAAAAGCCCAGAAAAGTAGGATGGAATCTATTATCAAAAGTTTGAAAGACGGGTTGATTATTTTAGATGAAAATAAAGAGATTATCCTCGTTAATTCGGTAAGTACGCAAATTATTGGTCTGGCCGAGGAAGAATTAATCGGAAGAAAAGTAAGTATGCTGGCTTTGGATAATGAGGTTATGAAAGAACTGTCGCTCTCTATCAGCGATCCTAAACAAGCGCAACAAACTTCAGATCATAAACACAATTTCCTTAAAATAACCAACGACCAGGACCGGCCTTCTTTCTACACCAAAGAAATTGTTAAGGTATATGGCAAGCGAGAATTCACCCGCAAATTTCTGGGCTATATTATTACCCTGAAAGACATTACCACTTTTAAAGAATCGGATGAAGCGAAAACTAAATTTATAGCCGTAGTGTCGCATGAACTGAAAACACCATTGTCGGCCCTTAAAATGAGTCTGATGTTACTTACCGACGAACGATTTGGCCAATTAAGTGATGAACAGAACAAGATAGCTTCCTCTATGAAACAGGAAGTGCAGCGCCTGGTAAATATGGTAACGGAACTACTGGATTTGTCAAAAGTAGAGCGTGGTACGGTAAGCCTCAACAAACATCTGGTTTCTCCAAAAGACCTGGTAGAATATGCTGTTGCGCCGGTAAATTCCAAATTCAAGCACAAAAACATTAATTTATTGCATGAACTCGATCATAATTTGCCTGAAATTAATGTAGATGCCGAAAAAATATCCTGGGTATTAATTAACCTGATGACCAACGCCATCCGTTACTCTCCGGAAGGATCTCAGGTATTGCTGAAAGTAAGAAATCAGAAAACCTATCTTGAATTTTCAGTAACCGACCAGGGTTATGGTATTGAAAAAGAAAACCTGAAAAAAGTATTTAAGAAGTTCGTACAGTTAAATACCAATGGCAAGAAAAACAAAAACGGTTTAGGATTAGGCCTGGCTATTTCTAAAGAAGTAGTAGAAGTGCACGGAGGTGAAATAGGGGTAGAAAGTGAAGTAGGAAAAGGCAGCAGATTTTACTTTAAAATTCCTACCGATAACCATAATTTAAATCCTGTTGTAATCAGCTCGAAAAGCAACGAGGTAGTGAGCTGATCATTCCTTCTCTAATATTTTATCTCCCTGACTTTGGCATATTTTATGCCTTATTTAATTTATTCGTGAGCGTAACCGCTTAACATTATTTCATCAGCTATAAAAGTTAATCGCGATAAACCATCACTTGATATAGAAATACCGGTTATAAAAATTTTTCATGTTTAATTTAGGTTCGGAAAAAAACGCTGGGTCTCTCAGCGTTTTTTTTCTTTCCTGTCGCGATTGAACTTATCCCTTCAATATTAACTATTTCCTATTGAAACTTTATTCTGGAATCCAAAAAATTCATATGTATTCCTATATATCAGTTTCATTTTAGCAAAGCTAATCTTAAGTAATTTTATTAACGCTAATTACGGAAATAGATGTATTTATTTTATTCCTATCATTTACATTACACAGATTGAGACACGGCATAGGATCAATTCAGTGGAAAGGGAAATCAAACATGCTGATAAATAAAAAAAATCTTATTTCAAATAGCAAAAAGATAATATGTAACGGAAGTAAAAAAAATATTTTTATCTTGAAAGGCGTATTTCTTACAACCAGAAGAAATTGAGATTTTATGATTTTTATTTTAGTTACCTAATATGCAACTTAGTAACAGTTTTAATTGAGGTAGTTTTATTTGTGGTTTTTTCATGGTTTTAGCGGCGTACAAAAAGTTCGCCGCTATTGCTTTATACCCATTTATACCCAACTTAAAACCTAATGTGCCCATAGCTTTTCCGGATACACGCCCTGCCTTACCAGCTCACTCAGCTTTTCAATCGCTAAATTTTTATCTTCCTGGTAGGTAACGCCAAACCATTTTTCGGGCGTATGCAGCACTTTTACGTTGGCTATATCTTCCTGTATCAAATTATTAACCACAGTAGGCAGGAAAAACTCTGTTTTCAAATCCCGGTTACGCTGAATAAATTGTTCAAAATATTGCTTGAAATAGGGAAAAACAGAGGGGGTAAAACCCATCAGATTCATAGAGGCAATTTCATTTCCTGAAAGCACTACTTCGTTGCCCTGTTCATCGTGGTATACCGCCTTTCCTTTTTCCACATAAGAAATGTGGGTTCTCTCTATTACAGTTTGAAGATAATCCTGCTCATCAACCTGACAGATTCCCCGCGATACATAGCCATGTTCCGATAACGTATTCTCAAGTTGGTACCCCACCATACAATAATTCTTTTTAGCATTATCTCTCATTACGTTGAGGTGCTCGGCCATGATTCTGAAAGTTTGCGCGCCGTAATAATCATCAGCATTAATTACAGCGAAAGGTTCGTGCACTTTATCGGCAGCTACCATTACCGCATGGCCCGTTCCCCAGGGTTTTTGCCGGCCTTCAGGTACCTGTATCCCTTCGGGCAGGTTATCCAATTCCTGAAACACATAATCTACCGCGATTTTATGGGAGAACTTTTTAAAGAGAATTTCTTCAAATTCTTCCTTCATATTTTCTCTGATAACAAAAACCACTTTGCCAAAACCAGCCTGCACGGCATCGTATACAGAGTATTCAACAATAGTTTCGCCAGAGGGGCCAAATTTGTCAACCTGCTTTAAACTTCCATAGCGACTGCCAACGCCTGCCGCCATAACTAAAAGTGTGGGATTCATAATAGGTTATGATTAAACATTAAAAAAATCAGGGATCGGTACGTATCTTCGTCCATATCCTAATTAATAAAAAAGTAGCGACTGCGGCAATTGCCGTTAGTCCTATCGCTAAACCGTAATTACCGTATATAAAATTTCCTGTGGCAAATAAAGCGCAGTACACGGCGATAACACCAATTATCATGCTTAAAATACCGGCCGGAACATCCCATGCTTCAGTCCTGTTCTTTTCCAGAACAACCTGATCGCGTTCCGCGTCATCTACTACTTTTTTCCATCCGGGTCCGCCCGGGTGCACCAACTGATAGAATTTACGCAGTGTTTCCTTATCAGTAGGACGGGTAATAAATGTTACAATCAACCAGCCTACCGTAGTAAGGCCAACGCCCCATAACATTTTGGCCGTTCCCCCAATTTCCGGCAATCCGGTATAAGGATGAATAACTTCCAGATACAGGGCAACTACAAAGGAAATTACCATAGCTGCCAGTTCACTATAGGCATTAATGCGCCACCAAAACCACCGCAGAATAAAAATAAGTCCGGTACCGGCACCTACCTGCAGCAATATATTAAAAGCCTGCAATGCATTACTTAATAATAAAGCCAGCACCGCGGTAGCTACCATTAAACTGACCGTGGATATTCTGCCCACCATCACCTGTTGCTTGTCGGTAGCCTCTGGATTTATAAATCTTTTATAAAAATCGTTTACCACATACGATGATCCCCAGTTTACCTGCGTGGAAATGGTTGACATAAACGCGGCAATCAGCGAAGCCACTACCAATCCCAGAAATCCGGAAGGCAAATAACTCAACATAGCCGGATAGGCAAAATCGTGATGAATAATGGCAGGGTCCACATCAGGAAAAGCCTGCCGCATAGACTCTACAGTAGGAAATACAACCAATGAAGCCAGGGCCACGATAATCCAGGGCCAGGGGCGCAACGCATAGTGGGCTACATTAAAGAATAAAGTCGCGTTAATGGCTCCTTTTTCATTTTTTGCCGACAGCATCCGCTGGGCGATATAACCACCACCACCCGGTTCCGCCCCCGGATACCATACACTCCACCACTGTACGGCCAAAGGTAAAATCAATAAGGAAACCAGCGCATCGGTATCGCCGAAATCAGGCAGCATGTTCATTTTATCGGTAATGGCCGGATTATGTACCAGCGCATCCAGACTTCCTACCTGGGGTAAATCAATCAGAATCATGGCGGCACCTACAGAACCAATCATCGCGATGATGAACTGGAAAAAATCAGTAAGCAGAATGCCTTTCAAACCACCGAAGGTACTATACACAGCTGTAATGCTTAATGAAATAATCAGCGTTTCCAGTGCTGACCACTGCAGCATGACTGCCCCGATTTTGATTACCGCCAAACAAACAGACGCCATAATGAGCACATTAAACAATACGCCCAAGTAAATGGCCCGAAAACCACGAAGAAACGCCGCCATTTTACCATGATAACGCATTTCATAAAATTCCAGATCGGTCATAACTTTTGACCGGCGCCACAGTTTGGCATAAATAAATACGGTAAGCATACCCGTTAATAAAAAAGCCCACCAGGCCCAATTACCCGCTACGCCATTTTGCCTTACAATATCGGCCACCAGATTGGGTGTATCGCAGGAAAAAGTGGTAGCTACCATGGATACGCCCAGCAACCACCAGGGCATATTTCTTCCCGAAAGGAAAAACTCAGCGGCACTTTTACCGGCACTTTTCGCGGCGTAAAGCCCGATTCCCAGCGAAATAATGAAAAAGGCAAATATGATTACCCAGTCTATTGTGGTTAGTATCATGGTGGATTAGTGAAATTTTGTAGAATAGTTATTAGCACGAATGGAAAGTTAAATTGGGGCAGCAAGATACCAGTTCTTTATCAAATTTAGCAATATTTTTTTTCCAAATCTTTATAAGAAGGCAAAACACCAACCCTTCCTATGGCGCATGAAAATACTACCTTTGGTCTTATTCCAAATGTATTATTTTATGCTGATCCAGTCTTAAGAAAGTATTTATACTGGCGAATATTGCCTAAACAAAAACCAAAATTAAGCAGGGTACGCTGGTAGTTTTGTGCTGCTTCAACCCATCTCTTTTTTAAGAAGTCTCAAAATCTGTTCTTAAGATTGAAAACCACACAAAAAATCTTAAATTGGTATCAATTCATTATCAACTTCCTGAAATTATTATTTGCTGATAATTGCATGAAAAAGAAATGTTAAGCATATTTCAACCAAACATATTTTTTTAACCAATAGTTATTCCTGTGCGTACTTTTCAGGCTATCGACTAACTTTAGTGTACTATGGATATAATTACAGTGTACCAACGGGTGAGAGCAGCAGGCATTACCCATACTCAGAAAGATCTGGAAAATCTGGGTATCAATATTTATAACAGCTGGATAGCCCGGGGCAATTCCAATCCTCGAAAGGTAAAGCAACAGGAAGGCGAACAGGAGTTCTGGGTATATGCTTACCCCACCAGTTTTCGGCAAAGTATAGACCAGCTTATTCTGCGATACTTTTTACGGAAAATGACGCAGGCACCTCGCCAAAACGGTACCAAAGTGTAAAGCATTTTTTCTGCGCTACCTGATTGCGACATCCATACACTAAAAATAAAAAAAGAGAAGCGGTTTGGCTTCTCTCTGTGAAACTGATTCCTAATAATTTCCCTTATTCCGATGATCGCCATGCGGATACATGGTGCGCTTTAACGGTATCTGCATCCCATTCGTGTTTTCCATCCAGTCGTACAGCTCGCCTAACAGCGTTTTAATTTCATCCTGGTGTTCAGCACTGCCGATCAGGTTGTGCATTTCGTAAGGGTCTTCCTGCAAATCGTAAAACTCGTTGGTATCCCACACGCCATGGTACCGGATGTATTTGTACCGATCGGTGCGCACGCCATGCATGGTGGGCGTTTGCGGAAAAGCATACTCCCAATAATATTCGTAGAAAATCCGGTCGCGCCACGCCACCTCTTTTCCTTCCAGTATGGGCACCATAGACATGCCCTGCATCTGTTCGGGCTTTTTAATGCCGGCTACTTCCAGAATGGTAGGCGCCACATCAATGTTCTGAATCATTTTGGTAATGGTTTGGCCGCCTTCCAGTATTTCGGGGCAGCGTACCAGGAAAGGCACTTTTACCGATTCTTCGTAAAACTGCCTTTTGTCGATCAGGCCGTGTTCCCCAAACGAAAAACCATTGTCGCCCATATAAATTACCAGGGTAGATTCGTCCAGCCCTTCCGCTTCCAGGTAGTCCATTACCGCACCGATGCTTTCGTCCACACCCAGCAGCGTTTCGCAATACCTTTTGTAAAATGTTTCAAAATCAAAATCGCCATGGTACATGTAGTCTACCCCATGCCAGCTTTCCCGCTGCTGTTTCTGCCAGTCGGGCATCTGTGCTTCGCCATAGTAGGCTTCGTGGCTGGCAGGTTCCTTCAATTCGGTAGCCTTTTGCGTGCGTTCATCCAG
>JBGTIS010000370.1:0-5317 GCA_041745535.1 Cyclobacteriaceae bacterium
TTCGAAAAAGTATTGACAGGCTCAGGAAGAGATGCGGATGGGGATAGTTTAACCTTCAGTATAGAAAACCTGCCTGCTTTTGGTGCTTTTCAGGACAATGGTAATGGTAGTTTTGAGGTCATATTAAGTCCAGGTGACACGGGTATTGCTCAATTTGATAATATCATCGTAACGGTATCTGATAAATTTGGTGGTGAGTCGAGTATTAGCTTTTCCATTACCTTAAATGGCTTGGAAGCAGAAGTCTGGTCAAGCAAAGAAATACTGATACAATGGGCCAAAAGTCCGATAGCTACTAATTTTGAAATATGGAGAGCTGAAAATGAAACCGAGAAAAATTATACTTTAATTGAAGTATTAGATCAGCAGTCAACCAGTTTCCTTGATTCCGGGTTGAAAGCCAATACTACTTATTTCTACGTAGTAAAAAGAGTAGGTTTGGTAAATCCTGAGTTTACCAGTGAGGCCTCTGCTACTACATTGAAAGAAGACGTTATAACGGGTGACATTGACGATATTGCCCGTGATTCTTTAAAAGTATATCCTAACCCATTTGACGAAAGAATTGTATTAGATTTTGAGATTCAGATGAACGGTAAGGTAGTAGTAGCCGTCAGAGATATTCTTGGCGAATTAATTTATAATCAGGAATTTATTATGCCCAACAGAAGTGAATCTATTGAAATGCCCACTTCACATTTTCTAAAAGGAATTTATTTTGTAGAAATTGTTTTTGATTCGGGCGAAAACCAAATCTTCAAGATGATAAAAAAATAATTTTCTCTACCACAATAATATAAAAGCACGAAGCTCACCTTCGTGCTTTTTTTTTCATTCTGAATGAATTGGCAAATTTTCAGGAAACGACTTTATACTAGCAAATAACATATTGCCTACTAGAGTATGGGCTGCCTTAGGTTTAAAATTTCCCAACTAATTCCCATAGCAAGACTTCTTACTATCCCAAATCCATCCTTTCCAGTTTATAAGCATCAATTGGCAAGATTGATTGTATTACTTCTAATTTATTACCGGTGTACCCAACCCACCAAAAGTCGATTTATCTTACCTTAATACTTATTCTTCCCAGATTTATGTAGATTATACAAATAAAGAATATAAAAATAATTTTATTAATTATTTAAAAAGTTTTATTTATTACTTGTAAACCCTTAAAATTGAACAAAAAATATCCAAATTATATTTATTGTAAAAAAAATACAAAATAAAATTATATTTAAATAATAAAATTTTATACATTAGTAATAAATTTCCGATACGTGTGATCTAATTCATTGTAAAGAACTCATATCCTGATATAATTTATCCCAAAAATGAAAAAAATTATACTCAAACTTTGTTTTATAATTCAAGTTTTGCTGGTATTCTCTGCCTATGGACAGGTGCTTAATCCCAACGATCCAATAGTTACTTATGATCCTAACAACCCACCACAGCAGCCTGCCAATGGCCAGATAGGTAAGTGGGTAATTACTCCTTGGGCAAATTGGAATACAAGTTCTTACAAAGCCTATATTTATAAAGATCTGCCTTTCAGAATCAAGTTTCCAACGGATTTTAGTTTCAATGACAATAAAAAATATCCTTTGGCCTTGATGTTACATGGTGGCGGGGAAAGGGCAAGCAATCTATTTGATAATGAATTACAATTAAAGTGGGGTGGAATTGAACATCGGGATGCTATTAACAATGGAACTTTCAATGGCTTTGTCTTATTCCCACAAAACCAAACAGATGGCTGGACGGCCGGACAACTTACTCGGGTCAGTGAACTTTTAGCATTGCTGATCCAGCAAGTGAAAGTAGATCCTGATCGGGTTACCGCTCACGGGTTATCAGTAGGTGGGCAGGGAGTTTGGAATATAATTTCCGAACATCCAACTTTATTTGCCGCTGGTATACCTATGTCAGCAGCAAAACCTCGTTTTCTGGATGGCCGGGATAATTATATTTATATGCCATTATGGTTATCACAGGGAGGTAGAGACAATAATCCAGCACCCGCGGATGCTGAATACCTGGTAAATAAAATAACCGGGGCAGGTGGATCTATTCGTTATTCGTTTTACCCAAATAATAGCCATAACACCTGGCAGGCGATGTATGCGGAATCTGATTTTTTTCCATTTATGCTGCGAGCTAATAAAACCAATCCGCATGTATTTTATGGTAAAACTGATTTCTGCCCGGGCGAAAATATAAATGTTCGCCTAGGTTTAGGAAATGGATTCGACAATTATGAGTGGCGAAAAGATGGCGAACTGATAGCCGGAGCCAA
Organism: Cyclobacteriaceae bacterium; assembly: GCA_041745535.1. Lineage (GTDB taxonomy): Bacteria > Bacteroidota > Bacteroidia > Cytophagales > Cyclobacteriaceae > JBGTIS01. The sequence goes on from JBGTIS010000370.1 coordinate 2,300, forward strand.
TAGCAATGAAATTGTAGTTACCCAGTCCGGTACTTATTCAGGAAGATTTTTGCGAAATGGCGTATGGTCATCCTGGTCGGTTGAACCCGCAATAATTCAGTATTCAACGCCATTAGTGGTAATCAAAAAAAGTGGTACTACTGCTTTACCATCACCCACAGGCGAAACGGAAGTAACGTTAACGGCTCCGGATGAGTATACCAGTTACCAGTGGTCAAATGGTGCAACTGCTCAAAGTATAACAGTGAGTGCCGCGGGAAGTTATACCGTAGCGGTTTCATCACCAGAAAGCTGTGCCGGGTTACAATCTGATCCAGTGGTAGTTACAGTTGGGAACAGCACTGGCACGCCGGTGGGCCCATCTAATTTTAGAGCAGAAATTACTTCAGGAACCAATGTTAGTTTAAGCTGGCAGGACAATGCCGACAATGAAACATTCTATGAAGTGTATCACTCAATTTATCAGAATTATGGTTTTCAGTTTTTAACTTCTTTGCCAGCTAATACCAGTGCGTTTCAGCATCTGGTAGCCAGTACGGATTTTACGCACTATTACATGCTTCGTGCAATTAATAACTCCGGAAGCTCTGGGGTGGTAAGCACCTCGACTGATGAATCTGGTGTGGATACAGAATCTCCCAGCATTCCACAAAGGTTGATAGCCAATAGCACAGGTAGTAATGGAATTAGTTTAAGCTGGCAGGCGTCCAGTGATAATGTAGGGGTTACCGATTACGATATTTATCAGAATGGCGCCAAGGTTGGAAGTAGCAGCAATACCACCTATAATGCTACCGGCCTAATCGGCGGACAAATTTATGTATTCCGGGTTGTAGCGAAAGATGCTGAAGGTAATGAATCGGAAAAAAGTAATCAGGCCTCAGCGTATGCAGGTACAGGAAATGGCACTCCATCCGGACCAGCTTCGCCAACAGGTTTAACGGCGACAACAGCCAGTTTTGAACAGATTAACCTGACCTGGCAGGATAACAGCAATGATGAAACCCACTTTGAAGTTTTCAGAAGTCTGACTTCTGATGGAGTATATGAATTTGTGGGTAGTACAGCCGGTACAAATTTTCAGGACAGTGGATTACAGGCTAATACAACCTATTATTACCAGGTAATAGCTGTAGGACTTACAGGTCAATCGCCATTAGGCGGTGGAAGTGTAGGAGGTGGCGTAAGTGTTCCTTTAGCGGCTCGCTGGGGATTCAATAACAATTATACAGATGGAAGTAGTAATAACAACCAGGCAATCGGTATGAACGGCCCTCTTTTTGTTGGCGGCACTTCTGGCGGCAGCGGTGGAGGTACCAGCGTTGATGTGAATTATCTGTCGGTAGATGGCAGCGATGATTTGATCGAAATTGGTGCTACTGGTAGTACAGGTTTTATGCACGATACTTTTACCAAACGTACAGTAGCCATGTGGATCAAAGCGAGCCAGACCACTGGTAATCAGGTTATTTTCGATCAGGGTGGCGCCTCCACGGGGCTGGCCATACGGCTAATCAATGGTAACCTGGAAGCAAGGGTTTCTAACAAACATAATGCGCAAACCTTAAGTATGGGAATCGCGGAAAATGTTTGGACGCACGTTGCTGTAGTATTTAATGAAGGAAGATTTCAACTGTATTTAGATGGTAACAATGTTGGAGATGTAGCTAATGTGGGATACACCACCGTGGGAGCTCATGGTGATAATGCCGCGCTGGGTGGTAACAATCAACAGAATGTATTTAAGAATAATGGCCAATTATTCGGCGGTGGAATGTACGATGTGGTGATATTTGCTGATGCTTTGGTAGCTGGCGAGATCAACACGGTAAAAAATGGTTCGATAAATACCGTAGCCAAGGTAAAAGATGCCTACTGGCCATTGGCAACAGATTTTACAGATATCAGCGGAAACAATGTGCGTACAGTGCCCCAGGGTAATCCTGTTTTTATGACAGAAACTGTAGGCGGGGGCGACCCAGGCACAGACCCTGAAGTGGTAGTAAAAGAGGGTAGCCATGCCATTAGCTTAGATGGTGTAAACGATTTTGTACATATAGGTGCAACCGGAAGCTCAGGCTTTATGCACGATCCGTTTTCACAACGTAGTGTAGCTATGTGGATCAAAGCCAACCAAACTACCGGAAATCAGGTGCTAATTGATGAAGGAGGTGCCTCCACAGGGCTGGCGATCCGGTTAATAAATGGAGTTTTGGAAGCAAGAGTGTCTAATAGGCATGATGCACATACACTCAGTACCGGATTTACCAGCACTGTTTGGAAACATATAGCCATCGTATTTAATGAAGGCATGTTTCAGTTATATGTAGATGGTATCAAGGTATCAGAAATAGCCAATGTGGGATATACCACCGTGGGAGCGCATGGTGATAATGCCGGACTGGGTGGCAATAATCAAAACAATGTTTTCAAAAATAACGGCCAAACTTTCGCCGGACTTCTCGATGATGTTATGATATTTGAAGGAGCCCTGAGTGATACTGAAGTGGCTAATGCCATGAATGGTTTGCTGGAAGAAACCGGCGGTACTGGCGGAGGCGAAATTGCCAGTGCCACTACTTCAGACTTTCCCAATGGTCCTGATGCTCCTAATAATTTAGTAGCAAGTTCTATCACTAATTTAACCATTACATTACAATGGAACGACGGGGCTACCAATGAAACCGGGTATTTCATAAAAAGAGCATTAGCATCTGAATTACCAAATTATTCGCCTATCGCACAATTGCCGGCCAATGCAGAAATGTTTGAAGACACTGGTTTGTCTCCTAACACCACATACTATTACCAGATTGTTGCTTACAACAGTGTGGGAGAATCCGCACCTGCAAGTGGTAATTATACAACTTTAAATAACGCTCCGGTAATGTCTGCTATTGGCAATCATACAGTTGACTTTGGCGTGCAGTATGAAATTCAGGTTTCTAGTACCGATCCGGATGGAGATGACTTGAGCTACTCCTTCACTAACCTGCCTGTTTTTGTAAGTTATGTTGA
>JBGTIS010000371.1:0-20804 GCA_041745535.1 Cyclobacteriaceae bacterium
TTACAAAGAGGTGAAAGACACTACCATTGTGGCCCAGTTTAAAATAAAAAATACCGAAAATGATTATCTGCTGGCCTGGACCACCACACCCTGGACCTTACCGGGTAACTCTGCTATTGCCGTTGGCGAAAATATCAATTATGTAAAGGTAAAAACCTTCAATCCTTATACGTACGATCCGGTGAATGTGGTGCTGGCCAAAGACCGGCTGGGCGTATATCTGGATGCCAAAGCCAAAGACCTGGAACTGGCAGATTATCAACCAGGCGATAAGCACATTCCTTACGAAATTGTGGAGGAATTTAAAGGGAAAGATCTGGTAGGCATTGAATACGAACAACTGATGCCGTATGTACCGTTGCCTTATCCCGCATTTACCGTGGTGGCTGGCGATTTTGTGACCACCGAAGAGGGTACCGGCCTGGTGCACCTGGCCAAAGCTTTTGGCTCTGACGACTTTCGAACTCTGGAAAAGCACAACATTCCGGGGATTTTCATCAAAGATGAAGAAGGGAAAGAACTGCCTATTGTGGATAAACGTGGCCGGTTTGTGAGTGAAATCACGGATTTTGCCGGGATGTACGTCAAAAATTATAACGATGCTGACGAGTCAAATCCCGATTATAAATCTACCGATGTGCTGATCGCCATTAAGCTGAAGGAAGAGAACAAAGCCTTTAAAGTAGAAAAATACGTGCACTCGTATCCGCACTGCTGGCGAACCGATAAACCGGTTTTGTATTACCCATTGGAAGCCTGGTTTATCCGGACTACGGCCATGAAAGACCGGCTGGTGGAACTGAACAACACCATTAACTGGAAACCCGCTTCTACCGGAACCGGCCGTTTTGGCAACTGGCTGGAAAATCTGGTGGACTGGAACCTGAGCCGTTCCCGGTATTGGGGCACGCCACTACCCATCTGGGTAAATAAAGATAAAACAGAGACAAAATGTATCGGATCGATAGAAGAACTCTCAAATGAAATTGATACTGCTGTTGCAAAAGGGATTATGCTTAGTAACCCAATTAAGGAACCTAGAAAGTTTAAAGTAAAATATTTACATGATGATCCACGAATTGAATATGCAACTTCTAGCGATCAGAATCTTTTACCTGAAGAAGGCGCATTTGAAAAATTTGATCTCCATCGTCCCTACGTTGATTATATAGTTTTAGTTGATAGTAAGGGGAATCCGATGTATCGCGAGCCTGATTTAATCGACGTTTGGTTCGATTCCGGCGCCATGCCGTATGCACAATGGCATTATCCGTTTGAAAATAAAGATATATTTGAACAAAGTTATCCGGCCGATTTTATCTCGGAAGGGGTAGACCAAACCCGGGGCTGGTTTTTTACCCTGCACACCATCGCTGGTATGCTGTTCGACAGCGTGGCTTTCAAAAATGTAGTATCTACCGGTTTAGTGCTGGATAAAAACGGCAATAAAATGTCGAAACGATTGGGCAATGCGGTTGATCCGTTCAAAACGCTGGCACAGTATGGCCCCGATGCTACCCGCTGGTATATGATTACCAACGCCAATCCGTGGGATAACCTCAAATTTGATATCGATGGCGTGGCAGAAGTTCAGAGAAGGTTTTTTGGCACGTTGCAAAACACCTATGCTTTCTTTGCCCTGTATGCCAATCTGGATGGATTTACCTTTTCAGAAGAAGAAATTCCATTGACAGAAAGAACCGAAAGCGACCGGTGGATCATTTCACGGCTGAACACCCTGATCAAAGAAGCTGACGATGCTTTCAGCAATTACGAGCCTACCCGTGCCGGCCGGGCTGTGCAGGATTTTGTGATCGACGACCTAAGCAACTGGTATGTACGGCTGAACCGGAAACGCTTCTGGCAGGGCGAATACGACCGAAATAAACAGGCTGCTTACCAGACTTTATACCGCTGTCTGGTTACAGTGGCCAAATTGGGTTCTCCGATAGCCCCTTTCTTTATGGACAGGTTGTATCAGGATTTAAACCAGGTTTCCGGACAGGAAGCTTACGAATCGGTGCATCTGGCCTATTTTCCCAAAGTGGATGAAAGTGCCATTGATGCCGATTTGGAAACGAAAATGGCGATTGCCCAGGATACTTCTTCGCTGGTGCATTCGTTACGAAAGCAGCATAAACTGAAAGTACGGCAACCGCTGTCTAAAATTTTGATTCCGGTACTGAATCAGGAAACCAGGGATAAGTTTCTGGCAGTTGAAAGTCTGATCCTTTCGGAAGTAAATGTGAAGCATATAGAGTATATAGATGATACTTCCGGCATTCTGGTAAAGAAGATCAAACCGAACTTCAGAAAACTGGGAAAACAGTATGGTCCGAAAATGAAAGATATTACGGCTGCAATAGCCAGGTTTGGTCAGGAAGAAATCCGGCAGCTTGAAAAAGAACAGCAATTCCTGCTTTCGGTAGCTGATGAATCCATTACCCTGACGCTGGAAGATGTAGAGATTACCTCTGAAGATATTCCTGGCTGGTCGGTGGCCAACGAAGGCGATATTACCGTTGCCCTCGACATTACCGTTACCGATGAGCTGAGAAAAGAAGGCATCGCCCGTGATGTGGTAAACCGGGTACAAAACCTGCGAAAAGATATGGGGTTGGACGTACAGGATAAAATCAGAATTCGTGTAGAAAAAGGCGATTCAGTGATTAGTGAGGCATTAACAGTTAATAAAAACTATATTTGCACTGAAACACAGGCGTTGAGTCTGGACTTAATTGAACAGTTGGGTGAAAATGCCAAAACGCTTGAATTAGACGACAATTCAGTTAAAATTGAAATAGAACCGGTTAGATAGTGATTGCCCGGATCGCGTTCGCGACCTACGGGAAAACTATAACCATAAAATTGTATCAGGTGAAGCAATACTATAAATATTATTTACTTAGTTTATTCATCATTGTTTTAGACCAGTTTGTGAAGCTGCTGGTTTACTATAATATGGAACTGGGCGTAATCGGTCAGATTCCTGTGTTTGGTGATTGGTTCAAACTTCATTATACGCTGAATCCGGGTATGGCATTTGGGATGCAACTTGGCTCCTCCTATGGCAAACTGGTGCTCACCATTTTCCGGCTGCTGGCTATGGTAGGGATTGGGTATTATCTGTATTTACTGGCGAAACGTGGTGTGCATAAAGGTCTACTCTGGTCTGTCGCGCTTATTTTGGGTGGTGCCATCGGAAATGTGATAGACAGTACATTCTATGGAGTTTTTCTTAATAATGCTCCTTACGATGCTTCCACCCCCTGGTTCCACGGTCAGGTGATCGATATGTTTTACATCGATATCTGGGAAGGACGTGTAGCAGAATGGGTACCGCTCTGGGGAGGCGAATACATGGCCTTGTGGCCCATTTTCAACATTGCCGATGCCTCTATTTTTATTGGCGTAGCCATTATTTTAATCATGCAAAAGAAATTTTTTGGCGAAGACAAACCCAAAGAAATAAAAGAAGTACCACAGCAAAATTAAGCAATGAAAAAATTTAATGAACTAATTAATTCTGATACGCCCGTGCTGGTAGATTTTTATGCCGACTGGTGTGGTCCGTGTAAAATGCTATCGCCGGTTATTGAGGAACTTGCCCGGGAAACCAAAGGCAAAGCCAAAGTAATTAAGGTAGATATCGATAAAAATCCGCAGGCAGCGGCCCATTACAATGTGAAAGGTGTGCCAACGGTAATTTTATTTAAGAATGGACAAATAAAATGGCGGCAGTCGGGCGTAATGCCATTACAACAGTTAAAACAGGCTATTGACCAGAACCAGTAAAAGAAAATAAGCTGTAAGGTTCAGGCAACTGTTTGATCCTGGTATTCAACCTAGCTACTAACAGTTGCCTTTTTTAATACATACACGCTGAGGCAGGCTGTTAGTTTTGCTGCTGTTCATACAGTTTGGTGTCCATGCCGCCGGTTTTATAAAGATCTTTTACGGCCATCAGGGTGTCTTCATCAAAGATTTCAAAAGCCTTGTAAATTTCATGGGCAAACTCAATCATGCCTGCGCCATTGGCTGTAATGATATTACCAGTCGAAACACAGGGTTCCTGCTGGTAAAAAGATTCGCCTTTGTAATCGGGGCAAAACTGTCGCAGATAAACCAGTCCGTTGCTGGTATGCGGAATGGTATCGAGCATTCCCGCTTTACCCAGCAACAGGGTAGCGCCACAAATCGCTGCCAGGGTTTTCCGCTTTTCAATAACGGCTTTTACCAGCGGCAGCACTTCCTGGTTACCATTTTGTTCCCAGCTTTCACCTCCTGGTAATATCAGCAGGTCAAGCTGATCGGGATTTATTTTATCTAAGGATGTTTGCGGTTGTACGCGCATGCCGCCCATAGAAGTAACGGGCTGGCCATCGGTTGAAAAAAGCGCTACAGAAAAATCGCCATACTGTCGCAATCCGGCGATAGCCAGTGCGGGTTCCCAATCGGCAAATCCATCAAATACGAATAATTTACAATTTTTGCTTTCCATAATTTTCTATTTGGTTATGGTATCAAATCTACAGCGGGGAGGTGACAGCCCTATGTCAGCAGGGTTTAATAAACCTGTTGGAAATGTTTTTGCAGCGATTCCACCAATTTAAAAAGTTCATTTCTCAGACTATCAGGAGATACGATTTCTACCTTATCGGTAAACATCAGCAGCCACCGGGCCATGCCACGTACCGAAGTGGTCAAAAAGGTCATTTCTACCTGATTCCCTTTCTGTCGTTCGCTTACAAAACCATGATAATAGCGTTGCCCTTTGGCATATCTGGCATATTTTTTATCGAACAACACGATTACAGTTTCCAATTCCCGCTGTTCGGCCATTTGTTCCAGGTATGTATTGAGTGTAAGTCCTCTTTTTTTGAAAAGCTGGGAAGTGGTTTGCAAATCAATCATCCGGTCGAAACGGAAATTGCGGTAAGCATCGCGCCATCGGCAAAAAGCAATCAAATACCACTGACTGACACTAAAATAAACGCCAATCGGCTCAATGTCGCGCTCAGTAACTTCATCGCTTTGCAGGGCCCTGTACCGGATTTTCAATACACGCTGCTCTATTACACTTTTCAGGATTTTCTGAAGCAAATCCTGCTGCGGGGTAGTTTCCAGCGCTGGCGCGTAATCTACCACCTGAATATGCTGGTTCAGGTCTTCCAGAAACTCTTTCTCCCGGCTTCGCAATACCGACTTTACTTTGTACATTGCCGAATGGTACTGTTGGGCAGTGGTTTGGTCGGTCAGTTTTTCCACCAGTTTTTCGGCAGTAAGAAAAGCCGTAGCTTCTTCTTCGGTAAACATTACAGGCGGAAGCCGGTATCCTTCCATAATTGAATAGCCAATCCCGGCTTCACTAATCAGCGGCACACCCGCCTCTTCCAGGGTTCTGATATCTCGATATACGGTGCGCAGGCTAATTTCAAAGCGGTTGGCAATTTCCTGCGCTTTTACCACTCTTTTAGATTGCAACTGTATCAGTATAGCCGTGATTCGATCGATGCGGTTCATGTGGTATCGGAGTTTTTCCAAACAAAATAAAAACTAAAATACTACATATTCACCTTTCTTTATCTAGCAGGGCAGGACTAATTCAAAATTTAATATTCCTGCTGGTGCATACCCGTTTCTTCCCCTTTAAACTCTACCTCGCTCTTATTCGGATAGGTATTGTTCGCCCGGTCCACATCAGCCATGCGCATAGTAGGATCAATTTCCATCGATTCAATATCACCGGGACTATGCGGAAGGTTCATTCGGTAAGCCGGGTACACCCAGGGCCAGTCTTCCATCACAATTCTTTTACTATCGGTTTCATTTTCTTTTTCTCCCCGCATCACTTCCAGGGGAATGTAATAGAGTTCTTTGGTACCATCTTTCAGGGTAACCAGTATATCCAGTGGCATCGCCATTTTGCCAATCCGATCCAGGCTTACCGTAGTATTGCCTTCTGTTCCTGTTACCAGCCCAAAACCGTAGTCGATGGTATTCAGGGTATTGACCCAGTCTTCCCGGTACCAGTCCAGTTCCAAACCGGAGGTTTTCTCCATAATCCTGATAAAATCATTCACATTGGGATGCTTAAATTTCCAGGTATTGAAATAATTTCTCATACCCTGCTCAAAAACTTTTTCTCCTACCACATAACTCAATTGGTTAAGGAAAACAGCCCCTTTTGAATAAGACCCAATGCCATAAGCAAAGTTGGTATTGAAATGATCGGCGTGGGTGGCAAGGGGTTCCTCTTTGCCCGACTTTGCCAAAGCAAAATAAGAACTATAAGAACCTGCATGCGTGTTTTGCGGATCGATATTGAGCAATTCTGCCATTACCAGACTGGAAGCATACGAAGTGAATCCTTCATCCATCCAGGCGTACAAACTTTCGTTGGTGCCCAGTACGCCCTGGTACCAGCTATGAATCATTTCGTGCACGGTAACTCCCACCAGACTTTTCAAATTCCGGTGTCCGGTAATCAGGGTGGCCATCGGGTATTCCATGCCGCCATCACCGCCCTGAATCACCGCATATTTATCGTAGGGGTATTTGCCGAAATGCGCATTCATGTATTCAAAAGCCTTCACGGTAAATTCGGGTAATTTTTCCCAGTTTTCTACCAACGTATCGGCTTCGTAAAAAAAGTGTACCGTTGGTCCGTTGGGTACCTGGGCAGTGGCATGCGCATAATCGGGATCAGCCGCCCACATAAAATCGTGCGCGTTGGTAGCGGTAAAATGCCAGTTGAGTTTGTCACCGGATTTGCGTTTTACCTGCTGACCCGGTTTTTCGTAACCATGCCCGATTTCCCGCGGATTTTCCAGGTAACCAGTGCCGCCAATGGTATAGGCCGAATCAATGGCAATGGTTACGTCATAGCTGCCCCAAACGCCATAAAACTCACGACCGATATAGGGATTGGCATGCCAGCCCTGGTAATCATATTCGCACATTTTAGGATACCATTGCGCCATAGAATAGGCAATTCCTTCGGCATTATCGCGGCCGGAACGGCGAATTTGTTTGGGTACCTGTGCCTGAAAATCCATTTCAAAGGTAGTTTCAGCACCAGGCAGAATAGGCTTACTCAGATGAACTTCCAGAATGGTGCCCACCACTTTGTAACTGATCGCTTTTCCGTTCTGTTTTAATGAATTTATTTTCTGATAACCAACTTCATTTTCTTTCAGATGAAAAATGCGGTCACGCACCCGGCTGTCAGGATCTTCAATGGTACGAGAACGTACGTCCATCGCGCTTCCGGGCTGGAAAGCATTGAAATACAGGTGATAAAATACTTTGTTAAGGGTGTCGGGCGAATTATTGTAGTACACCAGCTTTTGCTTCCCAGTGAACCGATGAGTAGCCACATCCATATCAATATTCATGGTATATTCCACACCTTGCTGCCAGCGGTCGGGCTGTGCGAGTACACACGGGGTAAACCCAGGCAGAGAAAAGAAAACAAACAGAAATATTCGATTGATCATAACAGAATTTTGCTTACAGATTGTATTATTCAAAGGCCATTCAGGCTCAGGGTTCGTTTTCACTTAAAATTTGTTTCCCTGCGGAAAGCAGTTAAACGAATCTGGCAAAGAAAATATTTAAACACTAATTATTATAACTTTTAAAAAGAAAGTTGGTAATATGAAACACCGGCCATCAGGCAGGGCACTGATCCTTATCATGTCGCGTATCTTTTTCAATCGGATCGCCGAAGCGAATGGAGCGGCTTATTGTTAAAATACTCAATTTTCAATACTCAATTTTCAGCAATAAACTAAACCGTGTTTATGGAATTGAGCATTGAATATTGAAAATTGAGTTATGATTTCTATTACACAACCAATATCAGCGGCAACCGCGTCTGTCTACTGGAAAACATACAATAAAACAGCTATTCCAGAAAACTTATGAGACATGATAAGCACTGATCCTGCGATCAGAAAAACCCCATACTCAGAATGCCGCCCAGCATAATTAATTTACATAAACTGCTGAGGAGCGCAAAATCCCGTCGGGTATCGGCCCTGATGAGTCGCGCCAAAAATACAGTAACAGGAATCATCAACGTAAAAAAGTAAATTACCAGCAGCCAGTTACCCAAAATACCCGACACCAAAAATAAGAGGCAGGTAAACAGCGCCGTTAGTCCGTACAACAAAAATTTGGTACGGGGAATTCCCCAGATAATGGGCAACGTTCTGCATCCGAAGGTAGCATCACCTTTCAGATCCTCTATATCTTTAATAATTTCACGTACCAGCGAAATAGAGAAAGCGAACAAGGCATAATAGTTCACCAACAGGTAATTGGCATGATAATACACTGAAACCACCGTAATGGCCAATCCAGTAAGAAAGGCGATACAAAAGTTACCAATAAAGGGCAAGCGTTTAAGTTGATTGGAATAAAACCAAAGCAGAAAAGCCGCCATAAAATTGATAATACCAACTGCCAGAGAAAGGTAAAAACCAATCAGCACACCCAGCACATTCAGCACCGTATGGGCCATAATCACTTTTCGCCTCCTTACCAGTTTGCCTACCACCACCCGGTCGGGCTTGTTGATAAAATCAATTTTGATGTCGTAATAATCGTTGATGATATAACCCGCGGCGGCAATCAGCACCGTGGAAACAGACAGCAGCAACAAATGAAAATCTTTCACATACTGAAACCAGTTATCGGGGCGGGCAATCAAAAAAACAGCAGTACCATACTGCGCCAGCGCGATAATTATCAGGTTGGGCAGCCGGGTAAGCCGGATAATTCCCGGAATCAAAAGCTTGTCTTGATGTGCTCTGTCGGCCGTTTTCATACATATTTCTTATCCACGCAACCACAAATTTTAACCAAATCACCTCACTTAGCGCTTGTATAAACTAATAAGACAAAAATCTGGAAAATATTGTGAATAATAAAAGAATTACACTTCTCCATTTCGATTTATCTGAATTTATTTCTTTGATATAACATCAAAAAGGAATAAAATCCGTATGGACATTATGTATTTGTCAGCGAAAGACCTATACTTTGCAGTTATTCCATCCTATAACCTAGCTGAATGAGCGATACTAAGAAGATTTTACAGGAGATTTTAAGTGAAAGATTATTAATTATCGACGGTGCCATGGGTACCATGATCCAGAAGCACGACCTCACAGAAGAGGATTTCAGAGGCTCCCGTTTTAGAAATCATTCACATTCCTTAAAAGGCAACAACGACCTGTTATCGATTACCAGACCTGACATTATTAAAGATATTCACCGGGCTTACTTTGAGGCTGGTGCTGACATTGCCGAAACCAATACTTTTTCATCTACTTCTATTGCACAGGCCGATTACGCACTGGAAGAAGCTGTATACGACATCAACTTTGCTTCGGCAAAAATAGCCAGGGAAGTAGCAGAAGCATTCACAAAGCAGCAACCGGATAAGCCTCGTTTTGTAGCCGGATCTATTGGTCCTACCAACCGGACGGCCTCCCTTTCGCCCGATGTGAACGACCCTGGTTTCCGGGCCATTACCTACGACCAACTGGTAGAGGCCTATACCGAACAGATTAAAGGCCTGATTGATGGCGGAGCTGATCTTTTACTGGTAGAAACTGTTTTTGATACACTCAATGCCAAAGCTGCCTTGTTTGCTATCAATACGTACCTGGAAGACAATAACCAGGACCTGCCCATCATGGTTTCCGGTACCATTACCGATGCCAGCGGCAGAACCTTATCCGGGCAAACCACCGAAGCTTTCTGGCATTCCATTGCCCATGCAAACCTGTTCAGTGTTGGTCTTAACTGTGCTTTGGGCGCCAAAGATTTGCTTCCTTATATCAAGGAATTATCAAAACATGCTACCTGTTATGTGTCTGCGCACCCGAACGCGGGTTTGCCCAATGAATTTGGACAGTATGACCAAACTCCCGCACAAATGGCCAATGAACTGGAAGCCTTCATCAATCACCATTATCTGAATATTGTAGGAGGCTGTTGTGGTACTACCCCGGCCCATATCCGTCAGATTGCCGATATGGCAGCCCGGTATCAGCCTCGGAAATTAGCGGGGAAATCTTTGGAAACCGTATAATTTCCAAAGTATTTTTTTAAAATCCGAATCTACTTAGGCCGGCTGCGGCAAAAGAAGTCGGCCACAGTTTTTTATTGTCAGAATCGCTTCCCAACTTTGCCTCCTCGATATTAGTATTTTATTACTATTAACAGAATCTCATGTGTCAAACTTTTGAAGAGAATGAGGATAAATCATTGGATTTATACCTCAGCGGATTGGAACCGCTGGTAGTAAATGAAACTACCGGTTTTGTAAATATTGGTGAACGTACCAACGTAACCGGTTCCCGGAAATTTGCCAGACTTATTATTGAAGAAAAGTACGAAGAAGCCGTCGCCATAGCCCGGGATCAGGTAGAAAACGGGGCGCAGATCATCGACGTGAACATGGACGAAGGGATGCTGGATGGCGAGAAAGCGATGGTAAAATTCCTGCACCTGATTGCCTCCGAACCCGATATTGCCCGCGTACCTGTAATGATAGACTCTTCCAAATGGAGCATTATTGAAGCCGGATTAAAATGTGTGCAAGGCAAAAGTATTGTCAACTCCATCAGCATGAAGGAAGGAGAAGAAAGTTTTATCTGGCAGGCCAAACGTGTCAAAATGTACGGAGCAGCCACCATTGTAATGGCATTCGACGAAAAAGGCCAGGCCGATTCTTATGAACGGCGTATTGAGATCGTACAGCGATCGTACGACATTCTGGTGAACCAGGTAAAATTTCCCCGACAGGATATTATCTTCGATTTGAACATATTTCCCGTTGCCACGGGTATTGATGAACATAAAAATTACGCGTTAGACTTTTTCAAGGCTACCACCTGGGTGAAGAAAAATCTGCCCGGTGCCCGCATAAGTGGCGGGGTGAGTAATGTTTCTTTTTCGTTCCGGGGCAACAATCCCGTACGGGAAGCCATGCACTCTGCCTTTTTGTATCATGCTAAAAAAGCCGGGATGGACATGGGTATCGTGAACCCCGGCATGCTCGAAATTTACGACAATATTCCGCAAGACCTGCTGGAACGGGTAGAAGACGTACTTCTGAACCGCCGCGACGATGCTACTGAACGCCTGCTGGAGTTTGCCGAAAATGTAAAAGGAGGCGAAAAAGTTAATAAAAAAGACGATCAGTGGCGCAGCGAACCGGTGCACAAACGCCTGGAACATGCTTTGGTAAAAGGTATTACCGAATTTATTGAAGCCGATGTGGAAGAAACCCGTCAGCTATTTGACAAACCGATCGAAGTAATTGAAGGCCCGCTGATGGATGGGATGAATGTGGTAGGCGACCTGTTTGGTGCCGGAAAAATGTTTTTGCCCCAGGTGGTAAAAAGTGCCCGGGTGATGAAAAAAGCCGTGGCGTATCTGCTTCCTTTTATTGAAGAGGAAAAGCTAAAAGGAGGCGACCAGAGTAAAAACGCAGGCAAAGTACTGTTGGCAACCGTGAAGGGCGACGTACACGACATCGGGAAAAATATTGTAGGCGTGGTAATGGGCTGTAACAATTTTGAGGTGATAGACATGGGCGTGATGGTGCCCACCGAAAAAATTCTGGCCAAAGCCAAAGAAGAAAATGTAGACGTAATTGGTCTGAGTGGTTTAATTACACCGTCGCTGGACGTAATGGTAGGCGTAGCCAAATCGATGCAGGAAGAAGGTTTTACCATGCCTTTGCTTATTGGCGGCGCTACCACTTCGCGCATCCATACTGCTGTAAAAATAGCCACCAATTACAAGGGTGCAGTGGTTCATGTGTTGGATGCTTCGAGATCGGTGCCGGTATTAAGCAGCCTGCTGAACAAAGAATCCGGCCCTGCCTTTTCACAGAAGATTTACGATGAGTATCAGGATCTACGGGAGAAGCACGCCGGAAAACAGCAGAAGAAAAACTTTGCGCCCATTGCCGAAGCCCGCGCCAATAAATTCAAAACCAATTGGGAAGAACGGGAAATTACCAAACCTAAATTTCTGGGCACCAAAGTATTTGATAATTATTCACTGGAAGAAATTAGCGCGTACATCGACTGGACGCCCTTTTTCCAAACCTGGCAACTGGCGGGCCGGTATCCTAAAATACTGAACGACGAAGTGGTAGGCGAACAGGCCCGGGCCTTGTACCAGGATGCCCGGGAAATGCTGAAAAAAATAATTGATGAAAAATGGCTCACCGCCAAAGGAGTAATTGGTTTTTTCCCGGCTAATACCATTCATGACGACGACACCGCAGTATATCAGTTCAATGGCCATGAAGAGAACCGTGAACAGGTGATAGAAACCCTGCGCCATTTGCGGCAGCAGACCAAACGTTCCGATAAAGTGCCATACCTGAGTCTGGCAGATTTTGTGGCCCCCAAAGAAACAGGAAAAGCTGATTACATTGGCGCTTTTGCCGTAACTACCGGCATTGGCGCCGATGAAAAAGCCAAAGAATTCGCCGACCGTCTGGACGATTATAACTCCATTATGGTAAAAGCCCTGGCCGACCGCCTGGCGGAAGCCTTTGCGGAAATGCTGCACAAAAAAGTACGTAAAGAATACTGGGGGTATGCCGCCGACGAGCATTTGGAAAACGAAGAACTAATTCGTGAGGCCTACCAGGGTATTCGACCTGCGCCCGGCTATCCGGCCTGTCCCGAACACACCGAGAAAGCCACCCTGTTCCGCTTGCTGGATGCTGAGAAAAATGCGGATATTGTGCTTACCGAAAGCTTTGCCATGTATCCGGGCGCGGCGGTAAGCGGCTGGTATTTTTCACATCCTGAATCCAGGTATTTCGGAATATCCAAAATAGACAAAGATCAGGTAACTGATTATGCCAGAAGAAAAGGCATGGATTTGAAAACAGCCGAAAAATGGCTGGCACCCAACCTGGGCTACGATCCTGAATAGACAGGGGAATATACAGTAAATATGGTAGACAATTCCGGGAATTTTGGTATGGGTTTCCGCATTGTGCAGCATCAATTTTGTATCGTGAAATTTTAACCAGAAAAATGAATGATATGAATCCGAGCACGAAAGCTAAAATTTTATTCGCTACCGTACCGATGGATGGGCATTTTTACCCGCTCACTGCCTTAGCCGTTCACCTCAAAAAGCAGGGCTACGACGTACGCTGGTATACCGGAAGCATTTATCAGGAAAAGTTAAACAAACTGGAAATCCCTTATCTCCCTTTTCGTAAAGCTCGGGAGATAAATGCCTTTAACCTGGAGGAAATATTTCCTGAAAGGAAAAAATACAAGAGCATCATCAGCAAACTGAAGTTTGACATCAAACATGTGTTTGTAAAACGTGCTCCTGAATATTTTGAAGACATCAAAGCGATGTACCAGGAATTTCCTTTTGACCTGGTAATTGGCGATGCTGGTTTTACAGGACTGCCCCTGATTAGGCGGATGTTGCACAAACCGGTAATTGCGGTAAGCGTAGTGCCGCTGATGGAAACTTCCAGAAACCTGCCGCCTTATGGGATGGGCTTAACTCCCGCTGATAATTTTACAGGAAAGCTCCGCCAGCGATTGTCGCGGTTCCTTTCCAAACATATAATTTTCAAAGAAGCTACCGTAGAAATTAATAAAATATTCAGGTCATACGGTTTACCCACTACCAGCGAAGTAATCTTTGATCTGGTAATTCGCGAATCAGACTTAGTGTTGCAAAGCGGAGCACCCGGATTTGAATATAAAAGAAGGGATATGAGCGATAACATTCGCTTTATTGGGTCTCTTTTACCCTATCAGGAGAAAAAGCAGGTAGTCTTTTTCGAGCATTTATACAAGTTAAAGCAATATCATAAAGTAATACTGGTAACGCAGGGAACAGTGGAAAAAGATCCGGAAAAAATTATTGTTCCTACCCTGGAAGCTTTCAAAAATTCACCCTATCTGGTAATTGTAACTACTGGCGGATCGCAAACTCAGGCGCTACGGGCACGCTATCCGCAGAACAACGTCATCATCGAAGATTTTATTGACTTTAACTACATTATGCCTTATACCGATGTGTATGTAACCAATGGCGGTTATGGTGGCGTATTGCTGGGCATTGAACATAAACTACCCATGGTAGTGGCGGGCATTCACGAAGGAAAATGTGAAATTACCGCCCGGGTGGGTTATTTCAAACTGGGTATTAACCTGAAAACAGAAACCCCTACCCCACAGCAAATCGCCAAAAGTGTAGAGGAAGTAATGGATGACGTTAGCTACAAAAAAAATGTAGCGCAGTTCAAAGAGGAACTCAGCCAATACAATCCGGCAGCGCTTTGCGAGCAATATGTATTGGAATTGCTGGGAAAGCAAAATACTGCTTCAGCAACCAAAGCAATAGAAAACACACAAGAACTGGAACTAAGCTAATTTCTCAGATGACTTGGGTTTCATTGTTGGGCCACTGCTGATTAATTTGGCAGTGGCTTTCACTTTTTATTTTACCGCCACATCTACAGCCGCCTTGATGTTACAATCGTAATCGGTGTAATGAATATACTTTTCATTTTCCATCCACAATACGGTGGTTTTGTTTTCTTTGGGTAAATCCCGTACCACAAACGGTCTTACCTGATCGTATCGCGAGTTTTTTGTAATGGCAACTGATTTCCATTTTTTTCCTCCATTACCTGTTTGCCATTGTTCTATTTCGAAAATTCCGTTCACCGGCCTGGATAAAAATACGGTAGCCGGATGATTGGGATCGAGCGTAAGTCCTCCGGAATAAAAATTTTCCCGTTCTTCTTCTCCTTCCGGCGTTTGGGGAAACCATTTGCTGGCTTTACATATTTCGTAATCCTGCCAGTTTTTACCATCATACCAGGCATAATGGTAGCGATGATCCGTATCTTCCGGTAACCGGGTGTAGGCAATTACCGGGTTGCCCTCTTCATTTTCACAAATATCCCACACCCAGGCACGGGCTTTTGTGGGTACAGCATCGTATACTTTGGTGGCATTTTTGGGCTCAAAAGGAAGTTCTTCTACGGGACATATTTTAGCGCCATCGGCTTTATAAAAAGCGCCGTTCTGGTAATACGCGTAATACACACTGTTGGTAAGCTCGTTGCGCGGATGCCCGTCGGTAAACACCATGTGGATCTTGTCCTTTCCGTTTGAATAATATTTCACATAAGGCCGTTGTCCCGGATCGTAAGGCTTTGGACTCACCACCACCTTTGCCGTTGCCCAGGAGGTTCCCCCATCATCTGACCAGCTCATGTTAGGTTTAAAGCCTAACCAGCGCCCAAATAAATAAATGCGGTTATTTTCTTCTGTCAGAATAAAAGGATTCGCATATGTGTATTTGCCATTTATATATTCGGCCAGCAAAGTAGTATCGTTTGGATTGATGGTTACCGGTGCTTTCCAGTTGGAAATATCTTTTGGTTTACTGGAAATGCTCATATAAATATCTTTATTATGATGCATGGTGTAAAAGGCCATAATGTGCCCATCAGGCCGCACCACAAAAGCCGGATTATTATGATCGTCTATTTCCAGTTTCGGGTAAATGATCTGTGCACTGGTTTTTTGGTTTTGTAAATTATAACTGCCTACTTCCACACTTCCATCTTTTTTTACCCATCCGGTAATAATCTGGGGGGAGTCGCCGGGCAGGTATATGGCCCGTGGATCAGAAAACCAGCACCAGGCACCGTCGTTGGTCAACATGCTGGAAGACTGACTTTTAGCCAGACTGGCAGAAAAAATTAATAACAGAAACAGAAAGTATTTACGAAATAACATATTGGAAATTTTTAATGAAGCCCAATATATAAAAATATTTAATGACCTGTGAACATTATGGGTACTTGCTTAATCAGCATCGGCTTTTTATCTTCCTGTCATAAACCATGAGATAACATGACCAGACATTTATTCCTGACCAGCTTTTTTCTGATGGTGATGGCTGATACTGATGCCCAGCAGAAACCCGCGCTCACCATTGAGCGGATTATGCAGGATCCAAAAGTATCGGTAGGCACTTCTCCTTCTAATATATTCTGGTCAGAAGACAGCAAAACTATATATTTTGACTGGAATCCGGAGGCTAATCCTGCCGACTCGCTGTACAAAGTAGCTGCAATCGGCGGTGAACCGGTACCGGTGCCCATATCAGACCAAATCGGACTACCCGAAGAGGGAAATTACAATACGCGATACACAATGAAAGTATACAGCAAACATGGTGATATTTTCCTTTATCAGGTGAAAACAAAAAAAGTGCAGCCCATTACCCAAACGGTAACAGCCGAAAGTAATCCTGTTTTCTCTTATAACGACCAGAAAGTACTTTACAGGGCTGAAAACAATCTGTTTGCCTGGGAAAAAGCAACCGGAAAGATTACCCAGCTTACCGATTTTAGAAATAGTGAGAAAAAAGAAGAAAAAGATACACCGCGACAACAATGGCTGAAACAACAGCAGCTTGAATTGATAGAAGTACTTCGGGAAAGAAAAGCAAAGGAAAAAGCCATCGAAGCGTATGAAAAAGCTTCTAAACCCAACCAGCCTTTATCCATTTATCTGGGCAAAAAGCAGGTAAATAATATTCAAATGAATGGTGATGGCCGGTATATTACCTACACCCTGCAACCGGAAGCGGAGGAAAAACCCACCATTGTGCCCAATTATGTTACCGAATCGGGTTATACCGAAGATATCAACGCCCGCACCAAAGTAGGCAGCCCCTTAGCCCTTACAGAAGGCTGGATTTACGATACGCAGGAAGATACCACCTATCAGATCAAAACCAGCAACCTGCCCGGCCTGGAAGACCCGACGGATTTTACCCGGGATTATCCTGGTAAAAAAGATACCACAGAAAGAGTTGTTTTTACGCACGCTCCCATCTGGTCGCGGAATGGCCAACAGGCAGTGGTTACCTTTCGTTCGGGCGACAACAAAGATCGCTGGATTACCCTGTTAGATCCGGCTACCGGCGATATAAAAGTGCTGGACCGGCAGCGCGACGAAGCCTGGATTGCCGGACCGGGCATTGGTTACTTCCTTTCCAGTGGCGAACTGGGCTGGATGCCAGACAACAAACATATCTGGTTTCAGTCGGAAGAAAGTGGATATTCACACTTGTATGTACTCAATACCTCTACAGGTGAAAAGAAAGCTTTAACCCAGGGAGAGTTTGAGGTCTACAATCCTCGCCTTTCCCGCGACAAAAACTGGTGGTATTTTGAGGCCAATCAGCAGGACCGGGGCATCCGGCAGATTTACAAAATGCCTGCTAATGGTAGAGAAATGATCCGACTTACCACCCTGGAAGGGGGGTATGAATCGTATTTGTCGCCCGATGAAAAAAAGATAGCTTTTCTGTATGCTACTGCTACCCAGCCCTGGGAATTGTATGTGATGGAGAACAAAGCAGGCGCCAAAGCCAGCCAACTTACCCACTCTACCACCGATACTTTTGAAGCCTATCCCTGGCGAACGCCGCAATACATTACCTTTACCGCGGAAGATGGTGCGGAAGTCCATGCCCGCCTGTATCGTCCGGAAAATCCGAAAGCACAGGATCCGGCGGTAATTTTTGTGCATGGCGCCGGTTATCTGCAAAACGCGCACCGCTGGTGGAGCAGTTATTTTCGTGAGTACATGTTTCATAACCTGCTGGCCGATCGGGGCTATACGGTGCTGGACATAGACTACCGTGGCAGCGCCGGCTATGGCCGCGACTGGCGTACCGGTATTTACCGGTTTATGGGCGGAAAAGACCTCAGCGATCAGGTAGATGGCGCCCGTTTTTTAGCCAGTGAATATGAGGTTGACCCAAAGCGGATAGGTATATATGGCGGTTCGTATGGTGGTTTTATTACGCTAATGGCCCTGTTTACCCAACCAGAGGTATTTGCTGCCGGAGCGGCCCTGCGTTCGGTAACCGACTGGGCACATTATAACCATCCGTATACGGCCAACATCCTGAACACACCGGTAAACGACAGCCTGGCTTTTACCAAAAGCTCGCCTATCTATTACGCCGAAGGGCTACAGGGGGCTTTACTGATGTGCCACGGCATGGTAGATACCAATGTACACTTTCAGGACATCGTGCGCCTCACGCAACGCCTGATAGAACTGAAAAAAGAAAACTGGGAACTGGCTGTGTATCCGGTAGAGGGTCATGGCTTTGTGGAACCTGCCAGTTGGATGGATGAATACAAAAGAGTATTGAAACTGTTTGAGGAATACCTGAAGTAACCAGGCAAGACCCTGAAAATATTAACCCAAAAAATCTGAAAAGAGAATATGTTGAATAGGCATGCACATTACAGACAAGTATTTATTATAAATGTAAATCGTATAGAATTACAATGAAAAACTGGGTGATCAGCGATATTCATGGATGTAGCCATACTTTTGAGGCCTTGCTCAATACCATTGGATTGAACAAAGATGATTCTCTTTTTCTGCTGGGTGATTATATCGACCGGGGACCTAAAAGTAAACAGGTAATTGACCGCGTTATGCGGTTGCAAGAAGAAAATTACAACATCCGGTGTTTGATAGGCAACCACGAAATTATGATGTTGTATACAATGGAACACCCCCGGTCGTTACCGGCATATGACTGGAGAAACCTGCATGGTGGCAGAAACACCCTTAAAAGTTTTGAAGCGGCAACGGTAAACGAAGTTGACCAAAAGTATATTGATTTTATCAGGAATTTGTCTTTCTACATTGAAAAAGACAACTTTATCCTGGTTCATGCAGGCTTAAATCTGAACATCGGGAATCCCTTTTCCGACGAAGATGTTATGGTTTGGTCAGAAAGTAGTACTCAAATTACCGCTACCCCATGGCTGGGCAAAAGAATCATCGTACATGGTCATACCATCCGGCCCAGAAGGCAGATAATCCAAAGCATCAATCAATTAGATCAGTTTCCGATTTTAGGTATTGATAATGGCTGCGTGTATCCCTACCATGAATACAATCATTTATGTGCCATAGAACTCAACGACAGAAAAGTATTCTTTCAGAAAAATATTGATGTGTAGTCATATGTTTGGGAACAGATTAAGAAATTGGTTGTGATGGATAAACCTATCACCAGAAATAAACTTCAACTTGCTTTCAGCAGCAAATATTTCTTCGGTATTCAAAGTACTATTAACCCTAACCATATATGAAACAAACAGATACCACGCCCCCGTCTTTTCCTGAAAACAGAAAAAAAATAGGATTTATTGGTCTGGGATTAATGGGCAAACCCATGGCGCGACATCTGAAAAAAGCTGGCGCGGAGGTAATAATTCATAACCGAAGTCAGGAAGTGGTGCATGAACTGACAGAAGAAGGTTTTGTAGCAGCTTCCTCTCCGGCCCATCTGGCTGAAATAGTACAGGATGGTTCCATATTTCTGATGCTGACCAATACCTACGCCGTAGAAGCCGTGGTAGAGGGCGAGCATGGACTTTTCAGTAACCTGCATCCAAAAGCAACCATCATTGATATGGGCAGTACCTGGATCAGGGAAACCCGGAAATGGCAAAAAAAAGCTATAGCGCAAGGTGCGGATTGGGTGGATGCGCCCGTTTCCGGTGGGCAAAAAGGAGCTATGGATGCCACCCTTACCATTATGGCTGGTGGGAATCCCGATACTGTTGAGCAGGTGCTGCCTATGCTGAAAGTGCTAGGCACCCACGTAACGTATATGGGCGAAAGCGGCACCGGGCAGGCTACCAAACTGGCCAATCAGATTATTGTAGCCAATACCATTGCCTCGGTGAGCGAGGCTTTTCTATTGTGTAATGCCGCTGGCGTAGACCTGTCCGCTGCCCGAACAGCGCTGCTGAAAGGATTCGCGGGCAGCAAAATTCTGGATATGCACGGCTTGCGCATGATTAATGATAACTACGTGCCGGGTGGCAAAGCCAGCAGTCAGTTGAAAGACCTGGTAGAAGCCTGCCGGGTGGCCGAAGACCAAAACCTGGACCTGCCCATGCTTACCACCAACAAAAAACTGTGGGAACAAATGATTGAAGCCGGTATGGGCGACTTAGATCATAGTGGCCTGTACCAGTACTATAAATCGTTACACAAAAAATAAGCTACACTTATACATGAAAGTAATCGTTACAGGGGCAGGAGGTTTTATCGGAAGCCAGCTTATTCAAACTTTGTGCCACCGGCCATACCTAACCTTAAAGCCACACGCACAAACCAAAATTACAGCAATACTCGCTATCGATCTCATTATCCCCAATACCGTAAGAACAAACACACCAGAATGGGTCACTTTTCTGGAAGCGGATGTATCGAACCCTGCTGTAATTGATGCGTTGATTCCCGGAAACGAAGAATTTGTATTGTTTCACCTGGCGGCGGTGGTTAGTGGCGCGGGAGAAATAGATTTTGACCTGGCCATGCGCACCAATCTGGATGGCACCCGGCATCTTTTTGAGGCCTGTCGCCGTACCGCTGTATGCCCCAGGGTGGTATTTGCCAGCAGCCTGGCGGTATATGGCGGATCGCATACACCCCCAGTGGTTTCTGACACTACCAAGCCCCTGCCCCAAACCACCTATGGCATGACCAAACTGATGGGCGAACTGATGATTAACGATTACAGCCGAAAAGGATTTCTAGAGGGGCGGGCCCTGCGCCTGCCTACCATTTTTATTCGTCCGGGAAAGCCCAATGCTGCCGCTTCCAGTTTTGCCAGCGGCCTGTTTCGGGAACCGCTCAGTGGCGTGGATTTTCACC
>JBGTIS010000372.1:0-14200 GCA_041745535.1 Cyclobacteriaceae bacterium
CTGGATGGTATATACAACCGTATCGGAAGGCGAAAAATCGTTATTACCCGGATGAAATACAGTAATTTTTATCAGACCTGTTCCGGTAACAAATATTTTACCGTTGGTTTCTTCGGCAGGGCCATCTATCAGGTATGTGAGCGGCAGGCCTGAACTGTTTTCCACCGGAATGGTGAGCGGTTCATTGCCATAGGGAAGCTCTTCCGGCATATTCCCAAAACTGAGCATTTGTTTTTGCTGGGTTTCTTTTGCGGGTAAAACTTTGAAAGAATGTACAATCTTACCAGTAGGTAGGTAATTTTTATTCCCGCTTTGGAAGATGGTAAGCTTCACCATGCCTTTCCCGGTAAAACGAATCCCATTCTGGCCTGTTAAAGTCGCAGGGCCAGTTACCTGAAATTCAGGCGACAAGCCGCTGCTGACCTCAGCTTCAATGGCTAGTACATTTCCTACAAATACCGTATCGGGTAAAGGCGTTAAGGAAATAGTCTGGCTTTGCCGGGCCTTTCGTGCAAATACATCAATAATGCGGGTAGGCGCCGGGTTAAATACCGCGTTGCCCGGCTGGGTAAACTTAAGCTGAACTTCACCTTCGCCGGTAAACTGGATGGTATCGTTAGTAATTATGGCAGGCCCCTCTATTTGGATATCTACAACGAGTGCACTACTGGACTGTATGCCCAGCGCCTTGCGTTCACCTACATAAACGGTATCGGGCAACACATTTACCGTAATAATCTGATCACTTTTTCCGGGAGCGGCGATCTGGAATCCCTGGATCACAGGTTCTGCCGGTATATAATTTTCATCTCCATCCTGTGAAGCTTTAACCCTTACCAATCCTGTGCCCTGAATGGTACACCAACCGTCTTCAATTGCGGCAGGCCCATCAATTACTTCAAACGTAACCGGCAGGCGCGAAGAGGCATAAGCTTCCATTTGGAAGGGAGGCGCATTGGGAGTTTTGGTGCTGATGGTATCAAAAAAGATAATTTGTGAGGCTTTGGAAACTATAAAACTCTGGCTGATGGTTTCAGCTTTATCATAATTATCAGTACCCTCCTGATATGCTTCTACTGTAAATGAGCCCACCTGTCCAATGGTTAAATAGCTGTCGGTGATGCGGGCATTTCCTTTGGTAACCCGGAAAGAAACCGGCAAACCTACCGATGAAGTAGCATGCAGCAGTATGGGAGGCACACCAAATGTTTGGTCGGTAAGGGTATCGAAAGTTAGCGTTTGCGGCGCTTTGTTGATAGTGAAAGAAATTTCTTCGGATGGAGCCGCCAGAAAATTCTCATTACCTGCCTGACTGGCCTGTAACACTACTTGTCCCGTTCCATCGGTAATAATTCTGTTATCCGTGAGTTTTATATTGCCTTTCTTGTGGGCTAAAGCTACCGGCAGGTCGCTGGTGCTTGTAATATTCAGGCTAAAAGTATCGGCAGGGGCATAGGTCCGATCTTCCAGTGTCGGAATTATTAATTTCTGTGAAGCTTTTGCTACTGTAAATTTCAGTAAAGTATCTACGGGCAGATAATCCGCGTTGCCTTCGCTGTACAACCGGAGTGTAACCGCACCAGCGCCATCCAGGCGGACGGTGTCACCCGACAGATTCACGGGGCCTTCTACTTTTTCTAAAGAAACTGGCAGCGAAGCACTGGAAGCGTATTTCAGTTTAAACGGTGGATCGCCATAGGTTTTATCTTTAATTTTCTCAATGGTAAGAGAATGCGCAAGCCTGTTTTTTAAGGATACCTGGATGCCTGAATAATATAAGGTCAGGTTATTAATTTTAGAGTTGGTAACCTCACAACGGTAATTGCCTGCGTTTTTTGGCCCGAATTTCTTTATTTCCAGAAAGTTGGTTTGGGTTGTGTCAATGGGAGTGCCATCTTTAAACCATATGTACCGATTGGTTTTTACTTTTTCATCCACTTCCAAAGTTAAGGTGCCTGTCTGGCTTTCAATCACCACCATCACTTTATTCAGAACAAGGGTATCCTGTGGACTGTACCATTCGTGGCTGGTGGTTTGTGAATTACCATTATTGCAATTCCGGCAGCGGAAAAAGGATAAATTCGTATCCAGATCGTCAAAAGAAAGCAGATTATGGCTGCACCGAATGTTACCGGAATGTTTTTCGAACTTTAAAGAAGCCAAAGCTGTGAAACGATTGTAGCTAATATCAAAAATATTTTCACCTTCCACACTTATAGCGGGAAAAGTGCCTTCCAGCTGATTATGAGATAAGTTCAGAGAAGAAAACTGGATGTTGGCCAACTCAGAAGAAAGTGTACCCGAAAGCTGATTATAACTCAGGTTAAGCACCATTTGCCGGGGTAGGTTATCAGGAATGGTGATGGGCATGGATCCCTTTAACTGGTTATGACTGATGTTGATCTGACTGAGTTGCTTGCCTTCAAAAAAGTTTTCAGGCAATTCACTTAACTGATTGTACGATAAGTTTAATAAAGCCAGGGCAGGCAGATTAAAAAGGCTACCCGGAACTTTGTCTGAAAGCTGGTTATGGCTCAGGTTTATTTGTGCGAGTTTCTGCAGCTTTCCTAAGCTTTCGGGAATTGTTTTGGTAAGCTGGTTATTAGCTAAAAGCAGTTGGGTTAGTTTAGAAAGATTTCCCAATTCGTCGGGCAATTTGCCCGAAACAGGATGCAGGGCCAGTAATTCAAGTTCGCCGCAACTGCCGATAGCTGTCGGAATACTGCCTAAATTGCCTTGCATGCCGTAAATTTCCAGAACTTTTATTTTTGAAAGTTGGTTAATATTGGCGGGTAACGAACCTTTAATCTGGCTGAAACGAAGAGAAAGCTCGGTTAACCCGGTTAATGAGGAAATTTTTTCCAGAGATTCCAGCGTAGTAGGAAACCTGAGTCGTAGTTTTTTCAGGTTTTTCATCCCATACAGGCGGGCATCAATTGTTGTGGTAACGGAGCTGTCATTGCCTGCAACCTGTAATTCCTGCAGTGAGTCCAGACTATAGAAATCATCGGGAAATGTACCGGAAAGCTGGTTGTTCTCATCAAAATTTAATCCTGCTACTCTTCCATTTCTTATGGTAATTCCATACCACGATGAAAGCGGTTTTTTTAGCCAATTGTCTTGCAGTGCCCACTTTTTTCCACCCATATTCTGATATATGGCCACCAGCGCCAGCGAATCTTTGCTGGCTATTGTTTCAGTTTCTACCGATAATTCCCAGGTAAATGGGGTGCTGGCATCTGGCTGGTTTGGATCTGCCCATTGGAAAAAAATTTCTTCACCTTTGGCCAAATGAGGCATATACAGGTTATTTGGTTCCGTACCTGATTTATTAGCGGATTGCACAGTTATAATGGGTGTAGTTTGCCCGCAGTTATTATATACTTTGAGCAAAGTAGGAACCTTCGCGCTGCTGGTATTAATTCTCAGGCTACCACCTTTGGGCATAGTAAATGAAAACCACTGTGAAATGCTGGTAGTTTGATTACTACCTATCAGGGCGATCAGTGGATTATTACAACTTTTGCCACTGTTTGGCAGATTCCGCCGGTAAGTAAATGACACTTTTTCATTCAGATAAACAATGTCTTTGATCTGTATACCCGTACTTTCATCCTGGTCTGCATAATTGGTATAATTAGAATTGGGATAAGATTCGCCATCGAAAACATTATCCTGATAATAAGGATACAGATCGTTCCAGTCGCCCCGGTTGTAACCATAGTCCAGATCATCCTGCCCATCGGCCTCTTCCAGATCAATACCTTTGTTATATTCGTCGGAATTTACAGAGTTATAATAAATGCCAGATTTGCTCGCTACTTCATTGTTAATATGCCAGATGGCCAGTCCTTCACCGGGAATACTATTGTCGATGCCTTTGGCAACACGGTTTTCCAGCAGAAAATATTCTGATTCGTTCGGAGTTCTGATTTTATACACCTGCTGACCGTCTACCACAGGGGATAACTCATACGCACCATACTGGTCGGTAATGTCTATGGGTTCGATCCAGCCCATTTTTTCCCTTGACCAGGCGCACATGCCCCCCGGATTGTTTTCGCTGCCCAGCCAGCTGGCGCTACCCATCAGCCCCCAAACACCAATACCCTCGCTGGTCTGGTCAACATCGTACAAGTCGGGTAAGCCAAACAAATGCCCAAACTCATGCGCCAGAATGCCAATACCAATCATGTTGTTAGAACGGCCATAGTATTCGCGACGTTCAGGGTTCACGCAGTAATCTTCAATAAATACACCGTCTGCTGCTACAGTATTAATGGTCCATCGGTGCGACCAGATGTATTGGTCCAAAGCACCTTCTTCGGCACCCGGACCGGCATGCACAATTACCACACCGTCTACATATCCATTTTTATCATTGTCGTAAATGCTAAAGTTTACGTTCGGGTCGGCAGCCTTGATGGCATCGGTTACCAGCTCCTGGGTGCGGTTGTATCCATTTTTTCTGCCATAGTATTCATAATTATTTTTAGCAGTATACCAGCCTGCGATGTCTACGGTAATGTCCAGGTTGCCAAAACTGTTCTTTAGGTAATATTCTTTAAATGAAGTGTATTCTCCGTCTTTTCCATTAAAAAGTTCATTAAATTCTGCCTTTTCAAATTTTCCGGGCAAATCCGGATAGTCTACCAGAATGGCCAATACTTTTATTTTACCTTTTTTAGGCATAGGACCTTCCACCTCAGTAGAGGTGGCTCCATTAAAAAACTGTTTTTTTAAAATAGTGCTCAGTTCGTTCGTTAAGGCAGGGCGAATGTGTTTTTCCAAATTGCCCAGTTGCTGAAAAGTGTTGGCAGGTCGCTGTTCGGGATCTTTTGCCACAATGTTACTGGGTTGCAGGTCGGTTTGTCCTTGTCTCTGCCTGGGTAAAGCATACACATACCATCCGGTTTCTGACTTTACTACCGTGTAGCCATCGGTAGTTTCCATCCAGTTGTAAAAAGGGCTCCCTTTGCCTTTTACATGAAGGATGCTGCCATCGGGTTGGTTAACAGTTACCGCGTAAGGAGCGGGTGAGGTGGCATGTTGACCAAAAGCTTCTGAAAAAAGAAAAGTCAGGACCGAACAAATAAAAAATATGTGTAAAATTTTGGTCATAAGAAAAAATTAGCTTAGGACTTAAAGACGTGTAAAGATAAGATATTTTTAATAAAACCATTAATTGTGCAAAAAATAATTTTTTTGTTTATAAAAACTATAAATAATAAAATAGCATTAAAATTTTAAATATGTATTGTTGAAATATGCGAAATTTAAAATATGTAAAATGCATAATTATAAAATAATATTCTTAAAGTGTAAAAACTACATGAAGTAATATTTGCTTGTTTTTATAGCGATATCTCAATTTTTTTTGAAAAAAAATTAAAATACTTTCACAGTATACAGGTTACTGAAAACTATTTTTTAATAGTAATAATGCCTACCTTACCTGCCTGCTTCTATCGAAATAACAGGTCTTGATTGAAATTAATTTATGGACGATGAATAAGGAAAAGATTTGGAAAAGTTATTTGCGGGAAGAAATCGATGCCGCGTTTTTATATAGAATATTGGGCGAAAAAACTGTTAATGAGGCAATGAAAGATACTTACCTGCGCCTGGCGGTAGTGGAAGATCAGCATGCGGAGGCATGGAAAAATTTGCTGGCCCAGCAGCAGGTGCATGTCAGAAAGGCAACACCTTCGGCAAGGGCCAAAATTCTGGCGAAATTATCGGGTGTTTTCGGTACAGAGTTCCTCAGGCAAATTATGCTGCGCGAAGAAAGCTCAGAAGTAAAATCTTACCTGGGCCTGTACAACAGCAGCACCGATCAGGCTACCAGAAAAATCGCGCTTTCGCTTGCCCGCGATTCGGCACAGCATGCCGGCCAACTTACCGATTTAATGGGTGGTGGCAATGAGCCCTGGCACAGTACCGGTTCCGGCGACCTGCTGCGCAATGTGGTATATGGCTTTAACGATGGCCTAACGGCCAATTTCGGACTGATTGCCGGAATAATTGGCGCACAGGCGGCTCCTCATATTATTTTAATTACAGGTATTGCCGGCACCATTGCCGACGCTTTGTCCATGGCTTCTTCCGGATATCTGGCAGCGGTTAGCGAGAAAGAAGTATACGAGCATGAAAAAAGTATGGAAGCCGACGAAATTAAACACATGCCCGAACTGGAAACAGAGGAACTGGCCCTGATTTATGAAGCCAAAGGCATCCGAAAAGAAGAAGCGCAGCAATTGGCCAAGAAAATCATGAAAGATCCGGAACTAGCCCTGGAGGAAAAAGTAAGGGAAGAACTGGGGATTACCGAACGTTCTTTAAGCCCTTTCAAAGAAGCCTGGATTACCGGCTCGGCCACGGCCATTGGCGCGATCATACCCGTACTGCCTTTTTTCTTTTTACAGGGTGCTTCCGCTATCTGGACAGCTTTTGCTATTGCCATGATTGCCCATTTCGCGGTAGGGGCTGCCCGCAGTTTTTTCACTGGTCGAAGTATTTTCCGAAGTGGGTTCGATATGTTTGTGGTGGGCATGGGCATAGCAGTGGCTGGTTATTTTATCGGTGAACTGATTACCAGGTTTTTGTAGCAGGGTGGTTGTCCGGTCGGATTAATTATCGGATTAATTAAATGATGGATACAATGGATATTAGGTGAAAAAAATTAAGATTGTAGGTTATTCGTTACTTGTTATTAGTTAATCGTTGATTCTTCTTCCGAAGAACGATCAACTAATAACCAATAACGAAATTATATCCAAAATTAAAATTAACCCACTTCCCCTAACGAGTACTGAAATGAATTACCAAAAGAAAACGTACTTAAACCATCGTTAATTTTCATAAGTTTTGCCTGGGTGAAGTCTGCCATCACAAAACCGGCGCCAGCAATTTTTAAAGCAGGTTCCATCAGCGGTTTGTTTACACCGATTACGTGCATACCGGCCTGGCTAGCCGCCCGCGTGCCACTTAATGAATCTTCAAATACCAGACAATCAAAACCGGATACCCCCAGTTTTTTAGCAGCCAGCCGGTAGCATGCCGGATCTGGTTTTCCTTTTTCTACTTCGTCTGCCGTTACTACTTCGTTGAAAAATCCGTACAGCCCGATTTGCCTGAATACTTCTTCCACTTTTACAGGCAGTGAACTGGTTACCAAAGCTATTTTAATATCTTTTTCTACCAGTTGCCTCAAAAATTCCATTACCCCTGCCATCGCCTTGTATTGCAGGTTGGCCTCCATTTCCTCACCATCTGCCAGAATATCCTGTTTTTCCTGTTCCGATAGTTTCCCAAATAATCTTTCTATGGTTTGCACGGCCGGGCAGCCATGGATTACTTCAGTCATGATTTTTTCGTCTACAGATATTCCTTTGGCATCTGCCCACTTTTGCCAGAAAGCTTCAATGGGGGCGGCGGTGTCAATTACTACGCCATCCAGATCAAAAATGACGGCTTTAAAAAAAAGTTCTTTATACATTATTCAATTGTTTCTTGTTTAAAAAAGCAAAAATACGAATATTTGCGATATAAAAAAGCATAAAAACGCAAAAACATGCTAAAAAATGAACGGCATCAGTTTATTTTAGAGAAACTGCGCATTAACAACAAAGTACTTTCGGTAGAGCTAAGTCAGGATTTAAACGTTTCGGAAGATACCGTCCGGCGCGATTTGAAAGAACTGGCCGACAGTGGTCAGATCAGGAAGGTGCATGGTGGCGCTATTCCGAGATCGCCATTACCCCATACCTTTGACTTTCCTGACCGGGAAAATTACGCGAAAAGCGACAAACAGGAAATTGCCAGAAAAGCTGTTGAACTGGTGCAACCGGATCAGGTATTGATTTTAGACGGGGGTACTACCAATTTGTATGTAGCCCGTTTTCTGCCCGTTCATATGCCGCTCACTGTATTTACCAACAGCATTCCGGTAGCGGCGGAACTATCTCACAACGCGGCAGTGGAAGTGATATTTTTTGGTGGCCGGATGGTGAAAAAAGCCCAGGTAACCGTAGGCCTGGAAGTGGTAGAAGCCGTTCGGAAAATTCGTGCCGACTGGTTTATGCTGGGTATTTGCAGTTTGCACCACGAAATAGGATTAACCATTCCGAACCGCGAAGAAACTTTTGTGAAGAGCGCGATGATGCAGGCCGCTAATCAGGTGCTGGCTTTAGCCACTTCCGACAAACTTGAAACCGCCGAGCCCTACATTGTAAGCCCGATTGATGCAGTCGACATCATTATTACCGACCATAAAGTAAATGAGACATTGCGTAATATATACGAAAGTTTAGGGCTACAGGTAATTAATTAGTATGGCATACTTATTCATTTTGATTAGAATTATCCTGAATCCCATTGCTAATGCCTTCCAGAAACAATTGATCAACCGGGAAGCCAGCCCCGCATTTGTAGTCTTTATTTCCTATGCTATGCTGGCAGTGTTAAGTGCCATCATTGTATTATTTACGCCTTTATCGGCTTTAAGCACAGGTTTCTGGATAAACATTTTCCTGGCTTCGGTAATCGATGGTTTGGGAAATTTGTTCTCGGTAAAATCGCTGAAAAGCATTGACCTCTCTGTGTTTGGTCCGCTCAATGCTTACAAACCCGTTTTCGCCACCGTTACCGGTGCTGTGCTGCTCCACGAAATTCCATCTCTATTGGGTGCTATTGGTATCATCATCGTGATTCTGGGAAGTTATCTGATCAATTATCAATCAGGAAAAAAGAAGTCTGGTGTTCAAATAAAAGCTGCTTTTCATTCTCCAGGATTTTTATATCGTTTGCTGGCCATCGCCTGTTATGCCATTGCGGTGGTATATCTGAAAAAAGCGGTCATCGTTTCTTCGCCGTTGGTTACCCTGCTGTTCTGGGGGATTATCGGTATGCTTGTATTGGGGGTAAATACAATCGTGACTCTGAAAAGAACGGACTTACAGAAAAATTACATAATTTTGAAGAATCAGGTAGGAACCTATGTGATGCTGGCTGTATTTTTCATTTTTACACAGTGGGTTTCGCTTTTTATATTTGAAAAACTATTTGTAGGATATGCCCTGGCTGTATTTCAGTTGTCGGCTTTTATTCACATCATAATCGGGTATAAAGTTTTTAAGGAAGCAAATATGAAATATAAAATTATAGGAACCCTGGTAATGATTTCCGGCGTGCTTTTGATTTTGACGCAGTAACGCAATATGAAAAAACATTTTACATACTTCTCCTTTAGTTTAATTTCTCTCCTTTTTATATGTTGCTTTAATTGTACTTCAGAAAAGCCTCAGCAGGAAACAGTTACCAATCCGGAAATTATGGTCGATTCTGCCTATCAACAACCCTTCAGGCTGGCTTACCATTTCAGTCCTGAGAAAAACTGGATGAACGATCCTAACGGTCTGGTGTATTATCAGGGCGAATATCATTTGTTCTATCAGTATAATCCGGAAGGGGTGGCGCATGCCAATATGAGTTGGGGGCATGCCGTTAGCAAAGACCTGGTTTACTGGGAAGAACTACCTTTGGCCATTGGCACCGGACCGGGCGATGAACAAATTTTTTCGGGTAGCGCGGTGGTCGATATAAATAACACCAGCGGTTTATGCGAAGGTTCGGATTGTCTGGTTGCAATATATACTGCTCACACCGATAGCTTACAAACGCAGCACATTGCCGTAAGCAACGATAAAGGCCGAACCTGGACCAAATATGAAAATAATCCGGTGCTCGACCTGCACATGAAAGATTTTCGCGATCCAAAGGTTTTCTGGTACGAAAAAGAAAAGAAATGGGTAATGGTTGTGGCCTTGCCGCAGCAGAAAATGGTGAGTTTCTATAGCTCTACCAACCTCACTAACTGGAAAAAGCTCAGCGATTTCGGTCCGCAAGGCGACGCGTCAGGCATCTGGGAATGTCCTGACTTATTTGAATTGCCTGTTGAAAACGGAGGCGTGAATAAGTGGGCGCTGCTGGTTTCGTATAATCCTGAAACGGGTTCTGATATGCAGTATTTTATCGGAAACTTTGATGGCAAAAAGTTTACCAACGATAACTCTGATGATCTGATTTTGAAGGTAGATGATGGAGAGGATTTTTATGCTGCGGTAACGTGGAACAACAGTCCAGACGACCGCATACTGGGTATCGGGTGGCTTAGCAATTGGAAATATGCCAAACAAACGCCGGTTACTGCCTGGCGGGGAGCACAGTCAGTAGTACGGCAGTTCACTTTAAAAGAATTTCCGGAAGGCATTCGGCTGGTACAGAATCCGGTACAGGAACTGGAAAAGCTAAGAACCGCCCACCAGCATTTCGATAACCTTACCATCAGTGAAAAAAGCAATGCCGAAGAGCTTACCATTTCGGGTACTACTTTGGAAATTATAGCGGAATTTGAATACCAGGCCGATAGCATTACCGGTTTGTCAGATGTGGTTGAATTTGGTGTAATGGTGTTCAAAGGGCAGGATCAGGAAACCATTATCGGGTACGATGTGGCTTCCCAGTCGCTGGTGGTAGATCGTACCAATTCTGGCGATACGGCTTTTAATGCCAGTTTCCCGGTGAAGGAGGCTACCCTGATGCCCACCGATGATTACACTGTAAAAATGCATATTTATGTAGACCAATCGTCGGTAGAAGTATTTGGTAACGACGGATATAAAGCAATGAGTTTCAGAATTTTTCCCGATCCCCTCAAAGATCAGGTCGAATTGTATGTAAACGGAGGAGCGGTAGCTGTTCGCTCGCTGGATATCTGGAAACTGAAATCTATCTGGGAAAAAACAGAAATCCAGGCAACTGCTTCAGCTACTGCTGAGTAATGGTTATTTCAATAAACTTATGGGTAAGCATTTATTAAATTCAACGCACTTTAGGCAGGGCTAATCCTCTACTTCCACAATCATTTCAATTTCTACAGGAATATTATTGGGTAGTGAACTCATGCCTACGGCTGCCCTTGCGTGTTTGCCGCGTTCGTCGCCATATAATTTTACTATAAAATCAGAAAAACCATTCATCACTTTTGAATGATCGGTAAAGTCGGGGGTGGCATTTACCATGCCATGTACTTTCACTATTTTTTTAACCTTGTCCAGGTTGCCTATTTCAGCTTTTAATGAAGTAAGCAGCGTTACACCCACATACTGGGCAGCCTGCTGTCCTTCTTCCACCGTAAGATCTTTGCCTAACTTGCCTGCAACCATTTCACCGGTAGGTGTTTCGGGGCCATGCCCTGCCAGAAATACCAGGTTGCCGCTCCGTACGGCTTTCACAAAATTGGCCGAGGGTGGAGTTACCTTATATAGTGTAATACCCATTTCTTTCAGTTTGTCTTCAATCGGATCTGCCGATTGGGCTGAAATGTCCGTCTGAAGTGTTTCCTCTTTTTGCTGATCTTGCTGGCCTGTTCCGCAACCTGATAGCAAATAAGTAATTACAATTGTGGTACATAAATATTTGATGGTAATAAGTTTCATCGCATATAATTTTAAGTGTAATTCAAAAGTATGAAATTAATACTGTTTTTATAAAGGAGCGAAGTTGATTAAAAGAAATAGCAGGTTATTTTTAAATTGGCACCAATTTGCCTTAGGCATAGTTTTGTTTGAACTGATCATTGTACAGCATGGAACATCAACCGTCAGCCATTGAAACACAGACTTATCAGCGTACTTTTTACTCATTTTTATTTGAACCTGTAGACAACAGCTCACTTATTATTTTCAGAATTTTTTTCGGATTGCTGCTTGCCCTGGAAGGTGGTGGGGCCATTGCTACCGGTTGGGTAAAACGGGTATTTGTGGAAACAACCTATACATTTACTTTTATTGGCTTTGAGTGGTTGCATCCCTTGTTAGGTGAAACCATGTATGCGGTTTATATCATCCTGTGTTTGTGTGGTATGATGGTGATGCTGGGTTGGTACTATCGTTTTAGCATGACGCTTTTCTCGTTGCTGTGGACGATGACCTACCTGATGCAAAAATCCAGCTACAACAATCATTATTATTTGTTAATGTTAATCTGCTGGATAATGGTAATAATGCCGGCCCACCATTATAAATCGTTGGATGTACGATTTGGTCGGGTAACCCAGCGACTTACCTGCCCAAGGTGGTGCCTGCTGTTTTTTGTGATGCAGGTAAGTCTGGTCTATATTTTCGCGGCTTTGGCCAAAATATATCCTGATTGGCTGGCCTTGCTACCTATTAACATCTGGTTCGATGATAAAGCAGATTATTTCGCGATTGGAGCCTTGCTGCAAAAGGAGTGGTTCAGGCAAATGGTAGCGTATGGTGGCATAGCGTTCGATCTGCTGATCGCGCCGTTGTTGCTGTGGAAAATAACCAGAAAGTATGCTTTTATTGTTGCTATAATTTTTCATTTATTCAATTCCATCATATTTGGCATTGGTATTTTTCCCTATCTCATGATTTTGTTTTGCGTTTTCTTTTTTCCTCCGGCAACCATCCGGCAAATTTTTTTCAAAGCAAAACCTCTTACCGAAAGCAGGTATAGCAGGGAGTCAGCTTTCAATACAAAGAATAAAATAGTTTTTGGAATATTTTTAATTTACTTCATTTTCCAACTTTTCTTGCCACTGCGGCATCTTTGGTATAAGGGCGATGTATTCTGGACCGAAGAAGGCCACAGGATGTCGTGGCGCATGATGCTTCGGGCCAAATCAGGCACCATTTATTTTAAGGTAAAAGATGCTGATACCGGAGCCATACTGGATATAAATCCGCGGCAATTTTTAACTAGAAAGCAAATTTCTAAAATGGCTACCCAACCCGACATGATTTGGCAGTTCAGTCAGTTTTTGAAAAATTATTATCAAACGCAAAATAAAAAAACAGAAATTTATGCGTTCTCTAAAGTAAGCCTCAATGGTAAACAGCCTCAGTGGCTTATAGATACTACGACTAATCTGGCGCAGGTAAGATGGCAACCTTTTCAGCACGCCGCATGGATATTACCTGAAAATTAAAGTGTAATTTATTCTAAAATTTATAAATTTGTTACAATTCTATAAAGAACTTAGCTAGCATGTCCAGTAAAGAAAATTTCATTACCGCGGAAGATTTATTAGATGGTTTGGATCTGAATGAAAAACAAAAAGCCATCATTCATATAAGATGGCTGGATGTAGCTAAAATTATGGAAAGCAGGGCAGATCGGTATATGAAAGTGTTTTCCATATTGCAGTTTATTACCCTTATTTCTGTAATTATCACCCCGATTTTTATTAATATTCATACAGGAGTTGCTACAGCTTTTGGTATTGTAGCTGCCTTAAGTTTAGGGGTAAATCAGTCGTTCCAATACGAAAAAAAATGGCGGCATTATCGGAAAAACGTAGAATTGATTTACAGCGAAGGTTACGATTATTTCAGCCTGGGAGGGAAATACCTGGGTTATGAGCGGCACGAAGAAGCTTTTCGTGATTTTGTTACCAGTGTGGAATCTATTTTAAAGTCGGAAGTAGAAACTTATTTTCTAAAAGTTCGTCCGAAAGACACTTCTTACCGCATTCCCCAGAAAAAAGAATTTAAAAACACCGAAGTTCTATAAACTTTATCTGTTTTTCTGTATTTTAGAATTAACAGGCCGGACCCACCAAAATGGATTGGACTTTACACCTTATTTGCTGTAAGTTTAATGTGTATTTTTAACCCGAACAGGAGCAATTCCCCATTGTGTTGACTTTTAGAAATTTGAATTTTTAAAACACAAATACTTTTATTCAGCAACATTATGCAAGCCGATCAAACATTTATTGAAGTTCAGAAATTCAGAAGGGTTTGGATATTAACAGCACTTGCTTTGCTGTTGGGGATATTTATTTACGCGCTGGTACAGCAAATGGTATTTAAGGTGCCTTTTGGTACGCATCCATTGTCTAATAGCTCTCTTTTCTTATTCAGTCTGATTCCTCTATTGCTTTTGGTACTTTTTTTTAATGCCAGATTAATTATAAAGGTGGATAGACTGGGCATTTACTATCAGTTTTTCCCATTTCATTTAAGTGGCCGGCAAATTGTTTGGGAAGAAGTAAAGTCGGCAGGCATGCGCACCTACAGCCCTATTCGGGAATATGGTGGCTGGGGCGTGCGGCTGAGCAAAAATGGCATTGCCTATACGGTACGCGGCAACCAGGGCCTGCAACTGGAACTGA
>JBGTIS010000373.1:0-5668 GCA_041745535.1 Cyclobacteriaceae bacterium
GCATAGTTCCACAGCCATCACTTTAAACGCTCGGTCGTATTGTCTTCTTTGTTTTTTCATATCAGCTAAGTTAAGTGAAATGTGCTTAACTTACTGTCCAGTCAAATGTAGCAGGTTCACTCGTTATCTTGTAATAGTACACCACAGAATAATTGCATAGCCCAGTCAGTGTGGAAGCGTTCCAATAGTTTTTCATCACTTAATCCGGTATAGTGTTTCAAAAACATAAGCCCGAAAAAACCTTGAGGAGGTAACCAGGCAGGAGCACCTCTAAGTGTCTTCTTTTTAGGTAGTAACCCAGCAAGACTCTCCCAGTCTATAGTATCATGAATAGCACCCAGTTCTGTAGTATGCTTGAAAATATACCATTTACTTGAATAGGTGGAATTTGGATTAAAAAGGTTAATTTGCATCTATCTATTTTGGTTATTGGTACACTCAAAATAGACAAAAACCCCGAAAATGCACATATTCGTGCAAGTTTGGGGTTTATTTTTATTGTAAAATGCTTATTATCAGTCGATTAATCTCGTAAAGGAAGGCCTGCTTCGGTCCGATTTCGTAACAAACAGCACTTACCTTAAGCACTTACCGAAAACTAATCTCTGCAGGCCAATGGTGAGCCAAGATCAGTTGCACTTGATTTAAGTCAGTATGATGGGCTAAGTAGCCCCTCACGCGGCTAACAATCCCCGTATCCCGGATATATTGAAAAGGACCTAATCGCATATGACAAAACAATTGCAAGCATTCGTTAGTATTGATATGTTCAATTAATGCTTCATCCGATACTCCTAGCTCATGTTTGAGCAGCATCAGAGCAAACTTACCCTTACGATCAAGGTAAGGGTTTGGCCCACGGTTGATTACCGGTAAGCAGAATTCTAACTCATCCCAGGGGATGGTATCGTACAAACGGCCCCAACGACTATTCTTGAATTTATACCATAAAGCTTCATTTGTTTCTTGTTCGAGAAATAGATTCTTTTCCTTTTATTAAGCAACGAGCTAATAAGCTGATTACTAGTGAGTTGCTCATCTAAAGGTGAGCCATTAAAAAATTGCACTTGAGACTAAGAGTTCGGCTTAAAGGAGTTAGTTTTAACCATCTGGGTTAATCGGTATTGGAAACTTCTCAATTATTTTTTGCAAACCTTCAAGTACAATACATTCAACTTGTAAATTCCTAGAAATATAACTTGCTAGAATAAAGGCAAGATTTTTCGAAATACTTACCTGAATTTCTTGCTCCGGTAAACCAGCAAACCTTTTAAATTGAATTTGAAAGTTATAATTTGAATATCTTATAATTCCTTCATCATCTAATTCATGATTTTTCCAAACTGATATTTCAATGCCAAAAATAACGGTTTGAAAGTAATGTAGACTCTCCTCCTTTTCTTCAACAAAATAGAGACCACTAAATTTTTCAATATCATGTATTAACTCCTCAAAATGAATATTTTTATTAAAAAATATGTTATATTCTTTTGACATTATTTACAGTAATTTTTCGCTTGACCTGCAATGAAATAATCATCTCCTATAATAATTATATTATCTACTTTGCCTCTTGAAACGCCAAATGCCCTTCCTATTCCTTTTTCTGCTTCAATTTTTGACAACCCAGAATTTCTTGCGTCAATAACAATATTTCTTGCTTGACCCTCTCGGCGAATAGAATTATTTACAGTGTTTTTTACAGTACTAGATGCTGCCCCTGGGTCTAAGGACTTAAATTCATGTTTACTTCCCGCAATAATTGCATCCCCTTGTCTTCCGGCACCAGCAGCCCCTTCTAATGGATTTTTAGTAGCTTCCATTCCGGTATTGTCTTTAATATAATCTGCTATACTTTGCTCTTGGGGAGAAAATCCAGACAATCCAAAAGGATCAAACCAAGTTAAAATATCATGAACATACGAGTATAGATTTTTTCCACCAAATATGCCAATTGGATCTTGGCTCACAAATTGTCCATATTTGGGGTCATAATATCTAAACCGATTGTAATATAACCCAGTTTCTTCATCCTCATACTGTCCAGGCCAACGGAAGGGGCAAGCATAAGGTTCACCATGTAAATTAAGGAGTTCTCCATAAATGCTCAAATCAGCGGACCAAATTTGTCGACCCTTTTCATCAAACATACTTTCGGGGGTGCCCAAGTAATTGGAAATAATTCCAAATCGGTTTTCTCCTTGTAATTTTGCAATGGGAGTAAAGCTTTTCGGTTCAAATACCCAGGTGATCAAGTCTTTTATTTTTTCTTTATCTGGTGGGCCATTTGCCGGAGCGGTAGCAAATTGAGCATCATTCTGTTCAATGCGGATAATATCCAGGATAGATGACCACAGGTTTGTTTTTTTGGTTTCGGTTTCCGGGGCATATTCCACCCATTCGTGTATAGGATTATTGCCATCCCAAATCCAATGGGTGGTTTTATCCTGGTAGGTCTTGGAAAGTCGTCTGCCTAAAGCATCGTAGGTGAAGGTAACCTTTTTACCATCTGGACGGATAACTGTAGCCAGCATACCTGCGGCATTCCAGGAGTATTGCCAGGTTTTTCCACCCGGTTCTACTTTTTTTATCAGGTTACCTTCCCCATCGTAGAAATAACGGATTCCTTCAGCTTCCAACAATTGTCCGGCAGGTCCGTATTTGCGGTCAGTTCGATCTTTTTTGCGGAAAAGGTTGCCTACTGCATCGGGCATACGATATTCAAAGGTACCATCTCCGTACTGGGCTGCCGAAAGGTTACCAAATACATCATGTTCGTATTGAATAATACCGTGTTGGGCATCTATAACCTTTTTAAGTCGATCGTTAAACTCCCAAACATATTTTTTGTCACTAAATGTATGTCGATTGCCTGTAACCTGATGATGAATGGGGCGGCCCAATTTATCACGTTGCCAGCGGCTGCGGATACCTCCGGGCAAACTGCGTTCTATCTCCAATCCCATAATATCCCGCTTATATTGGGTTTCCCATGCAGGGCCTTCATTTTGAGCATTTATTTTTTCCACATCACCCATTATATTCCTGCCAAAGGCTAAATCTGCTCCCAGAGATGATTTTAAACCTATCCTTTGCCCTAAGACGTCATAGGTAGAAGTGAGGGTATGATAACCTTGAATCTCCTGCAATACTTGGCCTAAAAGGTCCCTTTCAAAAGTAATAGTAATCTCATCGTTGGTTGCTTCTAACAATTCTCCATCCTTGCGGTATTGGTATAATTCTGAACTTCCGTCGGCATGCTTGATAGAAGTAATCCTACCGCATAAATCGTAACCGTATTGTGTAATTTTTCCATTAGGTCGAACCAGTTCCGTTACTTGTCCAGCTTCGTTCCTAGAATACCGACGAGTAATGCCATCAAACCCAGATTCAACTACTACATCACCATTTGGATCTAAATCAAATCTATAAACAAATCCATGCTCGTTTTTAATGCCAACCAGTTGTTCTTCTGTATCATATTGGAATTCCACCCGGGTACCAGCTTCAACCCGAGCCTTAAGACGACCCATTCCTGAATATTCAAAACGAACATCATGTTGACGATCTTTTGCCTGTAAAACATTACCCTCTGGGTCGTAGGTAATGTGCCGTTCGTTTTCATCTGGTTCAGTTACTTGTGTTACCTGATCCAGCAGATCAAATTTTCGTTGCTGCACATTACCTTTTGGATCAATCACATCCCGGCACCTACCCAAGATGTCGTACAACCATTGACTGGTAGCACCATCAGGTGTGGTTAGCTGTTGTAAATTTTTGTTTTGATCGTATTCTAATAAAGTTTTGTTACCTGCGGGATCAATTATTCCCGATAATTGTCCGGTGAGGTATTCGTATTTTGTAATCCGACCCAGGGGATCTTTTCGTTCAATTAACAGGTCTTTATCATCATACTGCCAATGCCATTCTCCCCCAACCTGATCAATGGCTGTTATGAGTAAATCATTTTCATATTCCATTTTTAGTGTACTTCCATCAGGGACAACTACTGAAGTACGATTTCCCCAATCATCATAAGTGTAAGCGGTAACCAATCCTAATTCGTTAGTTTCGGCAATTACCTCCATATACTCATTATATTCCGTTAAACTGGTATTCCCCAAAGGATCAATGGTTCTGATTACTGCGCCTTGTTCGTTATAATAATACCAGGTTTTATGGCCTAATGAATTTTCTACAATGGTAAGCTGGTCCGAAGGTTTATAGGTTAATTTGTTTTCGTAAATACCACCATCACCCCAAGTATGGATACATTTCGCGTCTGTATTGTTCTGGTCATATTCAAAGTAAAAGCTCAAACCATTCCGGTCGGTTTCCTGCACAAGCAAATGATTCTGATACCTGTATTTTACCACATGTTCCAAGGCATCGAAAACTTTAATCAAACCGCCAGCTTGATCATATTCGTACTTAACGATACTAAAATTTTGTTGGGGCAGTGAAGGATGTGGTCCAAGAATCCTGGTTATGCGACCTTTTGAATCATTTTCAAAAATTAGGTTTCTGCCTGCGCTGTCAGTGATTTTATCCAGAAATCCATTATTGTTGTAATAAAATTGTATTATATGCCCCGAAGCATTCTCGATGCTTTCTAATGGGGAATATTCTAAATTATCCTGTTTGAACCTAAAAATTAAACGGTTTTCATCCTGTAATTTATACCCGTCATCCTCCCGGATCAGGGTTAGTTTTTCTTCCCGGTTAAAAAATTCTTCTCCTGGCTCAAGTAGTGGAAATCCAACCCCTCGTCCATCGGCTAGCCGGACAGCCAGTACCTGTTCATCAAAATCAAAACTTAATGCAATATCATAACAATGATGCCAGCCATGTCCAAGTGGACCAAAATATTCGGAGGTGGAAAACCACACTCTTTCCCATTTTAAGGGGACTGGGCCCGGTAATTCAAAGTCT
Source organism: Cyclobacteriaceae bacterium (assembly GCA_041745535.1). Classification (GTDB taxonomy): domain Bacteria; phylum Bacteroidota; class Bacteroidia; order Cytophagales; family Cyclobacteriaceae; genus JBGTIS01. The sequence goes on from JBGTIS010000373.1 coordinate 4,933, forward strand.
ATTTTTTCGGTAAAAACCTTACCTGTGGCTACATCTACAGGATGTCCAATTTTTGTGCATTTTTTTCGTGGAATCTTGTTTTTTAAAACTGCCTTTAATTTATTTAAAGCTTTCTTTGCCTTTTTCTGGATGGCTTTCATTAGCTTGGAAGTACCACTTTTGATAGCTTTGGCTGCCTTCTTTGCACCAGCCTTTATAGCCTTTCCAATTTTTACTAGGCCGTCTTTTACAGCTAAAGCAGCTTTTTTGCCAGCATTTTTTAATTTCCCTAATTTTTTCATCCCTTTTCCTAATGCACTCAGGCCTAATTTCATTCCAATGGCCATAAGGGAAATGGTTGGAGGTCCACCTACCAGAACGGGCATACCTGCTGGAATGGGCAGGACCAAGGAGGTTGGGGCTACCAGGCTTTTGGTTTTGCTTTTCTTTTTTACCCGCGGTGGAGGTGGAATACCGATACACTGGCAGCTTAGCGAGGGTAATGACATATAGCTAAAGGCATCACCATCCACCGACACTGTGGAGCTACCCATAAACATCTCGCACTCGCTGGTGGGTGGTTTTATAAATACACCGCCGATCGGGATGTGTGGAGGCGCACCTTTCCCGGCTGTACCGGCCTGGGCTCGGGGTATGCCATTGATGTAAACGGTGGCTCCTATAATAGGCAAATAATCGAAAGCATCGAACAAAATGCCTATAAAGGGATGTGGAATCGGTATGGGTGGTACCGGTC
>JBGTIS010000374.1:0-25017 GCA_041745535.1 Cyclobacteriaceae bacterium
TTCAGATGTATGTAATAATCTGAGTGCCACTTTTGCCGACCCGTTTGGCGGTGCGGTAACCATGTCGGGCACCTATGATCCGGCTACCGGTGTAATCACCTTTCAGAGTTCCAATGAATATGGCGATACCTGGACTTCTACCTGGACGCCCAAATAATATACAACAGTTCAACAAAAAAGGAAACCGGTCGCGTTTCCTTTTTTGCTTGTAGAAAATCTCATCATCATGGTCTTTCATACTTTTATTTATCAGAACTCATCATGAAAGGATGGCTGAACCACCGGCATACAAACTTATTTAGTAGCATCAAGAAAATACGCCCAACCATGGAAATTACCATTCTTTTAACTGCCGCATCCATTTTGCTGACTCCTTACCTGCTGCAGGGCCAGGCCGCCATCGGGATGGAAACTAATCTGATTCGCCTGGAACAGGCCACCTTCGACAGCCACCAGATCATGTTAGGTAGAAAAAAACCGCCTGCCACGGTAAAAGGCGATTATTATCTGAATGATGACTGGTATACAGGTACAATCACACTGAAAACGGGGCAAACCATTAAAGCATATCCACTAAAATATGATATTGAAAATGATTTTATAGAAATCAAAACCAAAGAAGAAATCAAAATTCTGAAAGGAGAACGGATAACCTCATATCAGTGGTACAATCCGTCGGAAAACCGCCCGGTACAGTATATCAAAGCGCACGGTTATACATTGGATGGCACTCCCCTGCTTGGTTTTTTTAAAGTTTTGGTAGATGATACTTTGAAGCTATTCTCAAAAACAGAAACCCGGATCAAAAAAGCCAGTTATGTAGAAGGGTTGGACATGGGCGATCGTTCCGACAAAATTATCAAGCACGAAAAATTTTATCTGGCCGATGGCCATTACCGATTATCAGAAATAAAAAACAAATCAGATTTGCTCAATGTTATGGTCCCTGAACGCGCGAAAGATGTCCTGAATTTTATAAAAAAAGAAAAGTTAAAAATTAGCGAACAGAAAGATCTGGTCGCTATTGTTACTTATTGCAATAACCTGAACCGATAACGAGCACTTTATATCTCTGGTATAAAAATATATCCACAAAAATTTTTTGCTAAAACTGGCAGAAAAAATCAGTACAACTCAAAAATACCGAATTTTAGGGGATACTATCAGGATGTAAATTTCGCGATATTTGTAAGGTTACCTCAGTAGTTATTAAAGCTACTAAGATAATGATTATCTGATTGTTGTATTAACCTTTATTAAATTACCAGTTCCATGATTAAGTTAAAATTTAATAGCAAAGACATCGACGAATTGCGGTATGAACGGTTTCACCATCCCAGTGTGAAAATTCAGCAGAAAATGGAAGCCCTTTATCTGAAAAGTATGGGATTGCGCCACAACGAAATATGCAGACTTTGTGAAATATCCAAAACTACCCTGATTGCCTACTTGCGCGAATATGAGGAAGGGGGCATTCCAAACCTTAAAAGAAATACCAAGTACAAAGGTGCCATCCGGGAGGTAAAACCTTCAAAGCTCAGGCTGAAGGAATTTCAGAATAATGAAAGTTACCATTATGCATGACCGGTAGACCGGTAATTGATGGTAATTAAATCAAACTTTCAACTTCTATAATTTCCATTAATTTTTTTTCTGTCATTTATTAAAATTGTTTGCAGGAGCTTTTTAAAAATGAAAGCTCCTGTTTATTTTTTCAGAATTCGGTGGTTTCTTCGCAATTATAGATTTTAAGTATTACTTTGAAGTTGAAAAGCTTCTATCTCAAACTTTTTTTGAAGAAAAGCACAATCATGAGTCTGATTACCAAAGAAGACTTTATTTCTGTTACGCAACTCGATAAGTTCAAAATTGAGTTTATGGCTGATTTCCTGATGCAGTTGTTGAAGCTCAGTGAGATTAATCAGTTGTACAACAAAGCACTTCCCAAATCAGGGCTGGAGTTTCTGAATGAAATTCTACATGAATTAAAAATTAATTGTGTGGTAATGGATTCGGAGCTTCAGAATATTCCTAAGGAGCATCCGTTTATTGTTGTATCCAATCACCCGTTCGGTTTGCTCGATGGCATCATCCTGATTAAAGTGATTGGAGAAAGACGGCCCGATTTTAAAGTAGTCGCTAATTTTTTGTTAAAAAAAATAGAGCCCCTTTCCGATTTTTTTATTTCTGTAAACCCTTTTGAAAACCAAAAACAAAATTCAGGCAATGTGCCGGGTTTAAAGCAAACATTACAGCATCTGCACGCAGGCAATGCTTTGGGTTTGTTTCCGGCGGGTGAGGTGTCTACCTATCAGCCCGAAATGAACACCATTAGCGACAGGGCCTGGAACCTGCCGGCCATCAAACTTATTCAGAAGGCGGGCGTACCGGTTGTTCCCGTTTTTTTTCAGGGCACTAACAGTGTGCTTTTTCATTTGTTGGGCGCTATTCATCCTTTTCTGCGCACCGCTACCATTCCTGCCGAATTTTTTAAAAAGAAAAATCAATCGGTGCATATCAGAATTGGCAAACCGATACCTTTTGAAGAATTAAATGAATTTGAGACTACCGAAAAAATGGGCCGGTATGTACGGGCTAAAGTATATGCACTGGGATCGCCCCTTGAAGTAAAAAAGTTCTTTATCCCTAATTTAATGGCACTCAAAAAGCCGCAGGAAATCATTCCGCCCATTGCTGTGCAGGTAATTGAGGAAGAAATTGCCGCATTGAAGGAAAAAAGCCTGGTGCATGCCAAAAGTAATTATGAAATTTATGTAGCCCGCGCCAAGGAAATACCCCATATTCTGAACGAAATTGGCCGGCTCAGGGAAATTACCTTCCGCGAAGTAGGCGAAGGCTCTAACCGCAAGGTAGACCTGGACGAATTTGACCTGTACTACGAACACCTGTTTGTATGGGACAAAGATTCAAAAAAAATTATTGGGGCATATCGCCTGGGCAAAGGCGACGAAATTGTTGATAAATATGATAAAAATGGTTTTTACATTAATAGTTTGTTTCACCTGAGCGACGAACTGAAACCCATTTTGAGGCAGTCGCTGGAACTGGGCCGCTCATTTGTTACCAAAGAATACCAGCAACGGCCATTGCCCTTGTTTTTACTGTGGCAGGGCATTTTACATTTTCTGATGAACCGGCGGCAATTTAAATACCTGATTGGTCCGGTAAGCATCAGCAATAAATATTCTTCACTTTCCAAGCACTTGCTCATTAGTTTTATTAAGAAATATTATTACGACAACGAGCTGGCAGCACTGGTGAAGCCCAGAAATGAATTTAAGGTAAAACTTAAAAATCTGGACCCTGAAATTTTGCTGGAGAAATCGCGGAACGACATCAATAAAATTGACAAATTTATTGCTGAAATCGAGCCCCAGCATTTTCGTGTACCGGTTTTGCTGAAAAAATACATCATGCAGAACGCCAAAATCATAGGCTTTAACATCGACCCTAAGTTTAACGATGCGCTGGACGGACTCATGATCCTGAACCTGGACGATGCCCCGAAAGATACTATTGACTACCTGAGCAAAGAACTGAATGTAAGTATGAAAGATAACAGCCCTGCCCGATAATTCAGGCAAAATGTGCCGAAAATTTCGTGCAGGATGCGGTATCCTGGTTTATCCTCTTTGTATCAGGTAATAGATATAGGCGATGTAGCACAGAAGAAAAACAATTCCAGCGAATCTTCCCAAATGATTGCCTTTGCTAAAACCCAGGAAAATAATAATCAGGATGGTGGAAAATACAATCGCCAGGATATCCAGATTACTGATAACCTCAAAAGGCAGGGGTTGCACCAGGGCAGATATGCCTAATATCCAGAGGATGTTAAAAATATTGGAGCCAACCACATTCCCTACAGCAATATCGCTGTTCTTTTTAGAAGCCGCTATGGCGGAAGTTACCAGTTCAGGTAACGAAGTACCGACGGCTACTACAGTAAGTCCGATAAAAGCTTCGCTCATGCCCAAAAGTTCGGCAATGCGAATGGCCCCATCCACTACCCATTTGCCTCCCAGAAACAGGGCTACTATACCACCAATTACATAAATTACAGACCTGGCAACCGGCATCTCCGGAGCGGTTTTCTCCTGGGCAGGGTCGTTATTTTCGCGGGCCACATAAAAAATGTAAATCAGAAATAAAGCAAAAAACAGCAACAGGAAACCACCGTCCAGTCTACTGATTCTCAGGTTTTTAGTTACATCAAACAATGCCGCGTTGGCCAGGAAACCCACCAGCAGTATGGCGATCAGCGAAAAAGGAATCTCCGAAAGGATGGTGCTTCTCTGAATAGTGAGCGGATAAATAGTAGCCGAAATGCCTAATATCAACAGTATATTGGCGATATTACTGCCAAATACATTCCCGATAGCCAGTTCAGAATTGTTGTTCAGGCTGGCCAGCACGTTTACCACCAGTTCGGGCATAGATGTACCAAAAGCTACGATGGTAAGCCCTACGGTAATATCTGAAATATTATAAATTTTGGCGATAGACGAAGCCCCGGAAACCAGATAGTCAGCTCCTTTAACCAGCAGAACAAATCCTACTACAAATAAAACAAACACCATATCAAATAGCGATAAACGAAACGGGGAAAGTAAACAATGTTCTGAAATTTCCGCTGCATTTAATCAGATTTGTTTAGGGTGCGCTGTGCGATTTTTAATATATTGGATACCGGTAAAGTTTATTCACAACCGTATGCGCTCACTATATGGGCATTCAGAAGCTGTTATTTTTTATTGTTTGGTAATTTATATTGAATTTTTACGCTGAACAGGTTTGGTTTCTGATTATTGCCCTAAGCTGGGTTAATTACATGTAAGAAATTGGTGTTTTCTACAAAAATTATAATAAAAAAATCAATTGATATGATTTTATTCGCCTTTTTTTATTTTAATTTGCACTTCTTTATTTAATAAACACAATTAAATATACCAATATTTATTTTCTGTTAAAATTATCTTATATTGCATACTTACGCCTGAAATATAGATTTACTATGCTATTTACCTAACCTGAATTCTTTATGAAAATATTAAGTTTACTAAAAAATAATGTCTATGTAAGTGTACTGGCATTTCTATTTTTTTCTATGCTTACTTTAGCCCTTCACTACAAAAGCATTACCACCCATACTTCAGACTTTGATTTCGGTGCTGAATACGGAAATATTGCTGCTTCGGTAGCCCAGGGCAATGGTTTTGCCAATGTGTTTACTGATAATAGCGGACCTACTGCCTGGCATCCTCCTTTCAACGTGTACCTGATGGCCCTTGTGTTCAGCATTTTCGGCATAAAATCCATCGCCTCGATGTGGGCATTACTTATTTTCCGGAATATTATTTATGCCTTTGCCGGATATTTTCTACTGAAAACCGCGGAAAAGGCCGGATATGCCCGGCATAAGCTGCTCATTATAGGCACTTATTTATTGCTGATCGCCATTAATTTTAAACTGCTGATGGGCAGGTTCGACGATGTGTACTCCATTACCTTCCTCTGCGCCTTTATGGTATATGCCTTTCTCATGATGATTCGGCATAAATCGGTAAAAAGCCTGTACTATCTGTTCGGTCTGGCTGTGTTGCTACCCCTTACCACACCTACCATGTCGCTGGCCTTTGTAATCCTATCAGTCGGATATTTTGTGGTGCTTTCTTTGCGATTGCTTCAGGGCAGGGAAAAGGCTTTGTATGGCAAAAATCAACTGGTAGCGGTAGAAGGTCGGGAAAATTTCTTTTCCCTGATTTTTAAAGATGTACGGCTCAGGGCTATTGTAATTTCGGGTGTAATTTTCGTAGTAGCCTTATCGGGCTGGTCGTATCGCAACTATCAGGTTTTTGGAAAATTTATTCCTATTAAATCGAACATGTGGGCCGAATTTTACTTCGCCAATGTGCTGGACGACGATGGTATTTTATCAAAAGCATTTTTCCGGAAACATCACCCCATTCGTGGTTCTGACCTGTTCGACCAATACCTGTCTGATGGTGAGATGTCGTTTATTGAAACCTGTAAGGAATATTCGAAGCGGAAATTAGCAGAAGATCCGGGTGATTACCTGAAAAGAATTGGCAACCGCGCCTTCAGTGCCCTGGTTTTTACCGACCACATCGACGATACCCAGGCAGCCAAAACGAGTTTGTTTACGCCTGAGGAACTAGCCAAACTCGACGAAGCGCAGTTGCTTATTTTGAATCAGTGGACCTCCTACGCCATGGACAAACCTGAGTTTGAACAGGCCATACAGGGTATGCGCCTGCAAAATGAAGAGGCGGCTATCAACGACTGGGCAAAAACCAAAAGATCGCTTTACAAAAGGAAGTATAATTTATTTCATGGAGGTACGGGACTTTTTATGGCCCTGATACCTTTCCTTTGTCTGCTGACCTGTTTGTTTATTCCCAGGATACGTAACTCTGCGCTGTTTATTCTTACAGCAGTAATTTACTTTGCCGATATACTGCCTTATTTGCTGGTTTCACACTTTTTCCGTTACCAGTTACAGTTAACCGCCTTACAGGCCATACTGATGTTCCTGGTGGGTTGTGTACTGCTGGATGCTTTAGCACCGGTATTCAAACGAAAAAAGAAGGTATTGCAGGAAACTTAAGATGTAGCAAACCATATCCGGCAATCAGGGAAGCAGCAGAGAAGTATCGCCATAACTCAGAAAGCGGTAGTTATTGTCCAGCGCATATTTGTAAATCTGTTGCCAGTCTGGGCCGATAAACGCGGCCACCAGTAATATTAAGGTAGAGCCAGGCAAATGGAAATTAGTAACCAGCCCCTGGCATACCCTAAACTGGTATCCCGGAAAAATAAATATTTCAGTTTCCCCGATCAGTTGCTCAATGTTTCGCTGATGCATATACTGCAGTATTGCCTCAAAAGCTTCCTGCCTGTCCGGCAAATTATCATGGTACCCGTAAGGCATCAGTTTTTCAATTAAAAACCGGGGGTCCCCCTTTTTTAACAGCTTTACGCCATACCAATACAGGCTTTCCAGCGTACGCATAGAAGTAGTTCCCACGGCAATTACCTTTTTTTCAGGCTGTAACAGCGATAACAGATTACTTTTGGTAATTACAATCTGCTCGTTGTGCATTGGATGCTCCTCAGGATTCCGCGTTTTGATGGGCTGGAAGGTGCCGGCACTTACATGCAAAGTAAGAAAATTGGTAGTCATACCATTCTGCCGTACATTTTCCAGAATCTCATCGGTAAAATGTAATCCTGCCGTTGGAGCAGCCACAGCTCCCTCCAACTGCGAATAAACAGTCTGATACCGATTCTTATCTTCCGAAGTAGCTTCTCGCCTCAGGTAAGGAGGAAGCGGTACTTTTCCGGCTGCCTCTACCACCTCAACAAAATGGCACTCATCACCATCCCATTCAAAAGCCACTAATTTCTCATCCCGGTTTATCAGTTTAGCGGTAAGCACCAGAGCCTGTCCTTTGATGCTGATATTTTGCCTGAGCGTGGTACCCTCTTTCCATTTTTTCATATTCCCAATCATACATTTCCACACACAGTGAGCCGTGGCCCGCATGGTCTGACTAATGATATGGCTGGGGATTTCGGGATTCAGCAAAAAAATTTCAATCAATGCCCCCTGTTCATGCTGATTGGGTTCTTTTCTGAACTGAAGCCGTGCCGGAATTACTTTGGTGTTATTGAAAAACAGGTTGGCGTTTTCGGGTAAAATTTCTGTAATCTCATTAAAAATGTTATCCTGAATTTTACCATTCGCATACACCAGCAATTTAGCCTGATCTCTTTGGGAAAGCGGGTGTTTCGCTATTTTTTCATTGGGTAGTTCATACTGAAAATCTTCTAGTCTGAGATCCATAACTATGATAATAACAGGTAAAAAAATTAGTAAATCAGTTCAAAAGCGCTTTGGTAAGCTTCGATATCAGTAATATAATCCAGCATCTGATGATAAAACGCGTTGCCACCCAGGGTGGCACTATCGCCCACCATCACCAGGCGTTTTCTGGCCCTGGTCATGGCTACGTTCATGCGGCGTGTATCGCTTAAAAAGCCAATTTCTCCTTTGTCGTTAGAACGCACCATGCTGATGTAGATAATATCTCTTTCCCTTCCCTGAAAAGCATCTACCGAGTCGATGGTAAGCTGGCTGGAAATCGCTGTCAAAGCTTCATAATCACCTAGTATTTCCGATAAAAACCGTACCTGCGCCCGATAAGGCGTAATAATGCCAATGGTAAGGTTTTCTGCCAAAATAGTTTCCGGGCTGATTTCGGTTACCAGGTCGGATAAATGTTTCAGCAGTAACCTGCCTTCTTCTTCATTGTAGGTACTCAGACTTTCTTTTTCCAATTGTTCGGTATAACCACAGCCGGCCGTATCAATAAAAGTAACAGGAGGAATCTGAGGAGACAGCACTGCTGCACGTACCGAATCGGCTGCTTCCAACTCGTCACGATAAAAATAACTGGCAGAAAAACGCATAATTTTCTCATGCATTCGGTACTGGGTTTTCAGCATTACATCTACCGGCGTACCAGCTTTTTTCTTTTTTTCAATACATTTTTCAAACAGGGTTTGGGCAAGGCCATTCCGGGCAGCCTCTATCGATTTAACCGTAGGCGGTAACTGGAAATGATCGCCGGCCATTACCACCCGATTGGCTTTCAATACCGGAATCCAGCAGGCAGGTTCCAGTGCCTGCGAAGCTTCATCGATAAACACCGTTTTAAAGCTCATTCCCCTGATCAGGTTATTGGCCGCTCCTACCAGCGTGGTGGTAATAATGTCGGCCTTTGATAGTAAGTCGGCCACAATATAATCTTCCAGTTGCCGTGCATCTTCTCTGGCTTTTTTTGCTTCGGCCAGCAACAATCGCCGTTGTTCGCGTTCAGCATATCCAAAGCTGCGTTTGTATTTCGATCCCATCTCACAGTACTCTTCTGCCTTCCGCTTTATCACCCGCAAATCTTTATAATAACTATGATTGGCAATCTGGGCATCCATGGTTTTGCTCAGGTTGCTCTCGGTAACCCGGGCCGGATGGCCGATGCGAATGACGCTAAGCCCCTGCTCCGACAGTTTTTCGGTGAGCAAATCGACGGCCGCATTGCTGGGGGCGCATACCAGCGCCTGTTTTTCCTGTTTCAGGGTTTGGTAAATCGCCTGCACCAGGGTAGTAGTTTTTCCGGTACCGGGGGGGCCATGTACAATGGCCACATCCCGGGCACTGAGAATTTTGTTCAAAGCCTCATTCTGACTACCATTCAGGTGGGGTATGGTTGCAGGCTGGGTGTTAATAAATTCGGGTACATCGTTGCCAGAAAGAATTTCACGAAGGGCAATGATGCGCGCTTCGTGGGTATGAATCACATTTTTCAACGCATTTTCCATTTCCCGGTAGCTTTGTTCGTCAAAAAGCAAATCTACACCCAGTTTTTCCTGCTCTGCCCAGTCGGGCAGTTCATCCACATTCAGGGTAATGGCCATGGTATTTCCTTTTACTTCATTTACTACCCCAGAAAGTGTCAGATTCTGCTTTCCATTCGAATTGGCAAACAAGCTCACCACTTTTCCCGACTGAAAAACGTGGGGCCTGTTCAGGGCTGTAGTTCTTTCAACTTTTACTACCAGTTTTTCGCCCATGTTAAAGTGCCGCCCGGCCAGCACCACCGGATACCACGAAACCCCGTCTTTCTTTCTTTGTTCCAGCGAAGTATTCAGCACTTTCTGCCGGTAATATTCCATATCCGCTTTTTTCTCAATCTGTAGCAGATTCAAAACATGGCGCAACTCTTCCTGTACCTTCGTCATTAATTGTGTATTTAAATTTTACTTTCAATACGATCGCAAAGATACAAAGTTCTTTTCCTGCTGGCTAAGCATTGTTTTAAAGTAATTCCAGGGCAGATATAATAATTAAAAGGCGGAATTTGCAGGCAATACGCGCATCCGCATATTATTTTTTTCAGAATTTAAGTTATAAGTCCGGTTTGTGAAATGAAATATTTAAATTAGCAGGAAACTGGGAAATCATTTTTATGAATTTTTTAGCGCATTTTTACCTTTCCGGGACCTCTCCTTCGCTGCTGACAGGCAATTTCCTGGGCGATTTTGTGAAGGGAAAGCGCTATCTGGAATATGATCCGCCCATCGCGAAAGGCATTGTGCTGCATCGGGAAATCGATAGTTTTACCGATGGACATGCGCTGGTGCACCAGAGCAAAAGCCGGTTGGTTCCTAAACATGGGCATTATGCAGGTGTGATTGTTGACATGTTTTATGACCATTTGCTTGCTGTTAACTGGGAAAAATATTCAACGGTTTCTCTTCCCCGGTTTGCGGGATTTTCCTATAAAGTACTTAACAGAAGCATTGATCTGCTGCCCACACAGGCCCAGCGTGTGGTGTATTACATGACCCGGCACAACTGGCTTTTGCAATATGCCGAACCGGCTGGCATTGCCCAGGCCCTGCGCGGCATAGCCCAGCGGACCAAGTTCGCTTCCAATATGGATCATGCTGCTGACGATTTGATACAGTACTATGCTGTATTTGAAAAAGAATTCGAAGCCTATTTTCCGCTGCTCATCCAGCATACCGAACCTTTCCGGCAATAAAAAACCGCCTGAAGTTTTCCATAAGGATTTGAATCCTTCGGATTCTTTTTACATCCGGTTAAATCGAATCGTTATCATCGCGTTTTGTAGGCTACTTTTGCCTTTTATCACAATAATTATAACAACTAGGTAAGAAAACTTTTTTATAACCAGCGGAATTCATCGTTTCGCATCTATTTGTCACCCTATTTTCAGAAAAAGCTATACTTCAATAAAACCGGACACAATTTCTAAATTATTATGAAAATATCTTTTTTCAGCGCCAAATCGTACGATAAGGAATTTATGATAAAGGCCAATGCGGCATATCAGTATGAACTTTCTTTTTTTGAAACCACCCTGAATGAAAACACCGCACTGCTGGCAGATGGTTCTGAGGTAGTTTGTGTGTTTGTGAATGACCAGCTGAATGCGGCAGTAATCCAGAAACTGGCCGACTTACAGGTTAAGCTCATTGCCCTGCGTTGTGCGGGATTTAATAATGTGGATCTGGAAGCTGCCCGGCAGGCGCAAATCAGGGTTGTGCGTGTGCCTGCTTATTCTCCCTATGCCGTAGCGGAACATGCCCTGGCCATGATACTTACCTTAAACAGGAAAACCCATCTGGCCTACGACCGGGTACGAACCGGCAATTTTTCTCTGGAAAGGTTAATGGGGTTCGACCTGCATGGTACCACGGTGGGCGTAATTGGCACCGGAAAAATAGGGAGCATTTTCGCGGGTATTATGCAAGGCTTGGGTTGCCAGGTAATTGCTTTTGACAAATTTCCCAACGACGAGCTCGCCAACAAGGGTGTAACCTATGTAGCGCTCACCGCATTACTGGAACAGGCTGATATTATATCATTGCAATGTCCGCTTACCCAGGAATCTTACCACATGATTAATAAAAAAACCATTGCCCAAATGAAAGACGGTGTCATGCTGATTAACACCAGTAGGGGTGGCCTGATGGATGCGAAAGCATTGATAAAGGGTTTAAAAAGCAGAAAAATTGGCTATCTGGGACTGGACGTATACGAGCAGGAAGAAAACTTATTTTTTGAAGACTGGTCGGGTGCTATCATTGAAGACGACGTAATTACGCGATTAATAACTTTTCCCAATGTACTAATTACCTCCCATCAGGCATTTTTTACCTCTAATGCCATGCTTAATATCGCGGATACTACATTACAAAACATCTATGATTTCGAACATGGGACAGCACTGAAAAATGAGGTTATCATCTGATTATCAGCGTATTAATCTATAACAAAGTAGGAAACATAAAAATATTTTGAAAAAATATAACTATTTAAATAATTTATTTTTATATTTGTGTAATGTTTGACGAAAAATTTAATTTTTTATGAGAAATATACACAAAATAGCCAAATTTGATAATGCCGCGGAACTTGCCAATACCATGCATCCAAAAGGCGTGCACCACACTGTATCGTTTGCGGAATCATTTAATGATACCTGGACGCATATTAAAAATGAAATCAGAAAAAGTTATAAGCAATCGTAAGCACATTTGGGAAGGAAAGTGAAAGCCATTCCCCTTTCCTTCTTCATACGCTCCAACCCGTGTTTTTACCATGCTGTTTAGTGGCAGTTTGCATCGGGAAGCCACCGAACCCATCCTGATGGGCCGCGCTAAACAAATACCCCATACCTGTTGCGCAATAAAAATAGAAAATATTTGTTTTGTTAAACGATTAAGCATATATTGAAAAAAATTGCGCTCTGTATCAGATTTATTCAAGCCGACGGTGAAAAAGAAGGTTTCTTTAAAAGATATTGCCAATAAAGTTGGTGTATCCATTGCTCTGGTTTCCTATACTCTAAATAATAAGGAAAAAGAAGGCAGGGTAGGCAAGGAAATGGCAAAAAAAATCAGGCAGGTAGCCAAAGAACTGCAATACCGGCCCAATCATATTGCCAAGAGCCTGAAAAGTGGAAACACACAAACCATTGGTGTAATTGTAGCCGATATATCGAATCCGTTTTTTGCCCATATTGCCCGTGCTATCGAAGATGTTGCCAACAGCAAAGGATATACTGTAATATTTGGCAGCTCTGACGAAAATATTGAAAAATCATCGGACCTGATCAAGGTATTGCAGGACCGGCAGGTAGATGGTTTTATCATCGCTCCATCGGAAGGCACAGAAGCGCAAATCCAATCTTTAGTAGACAGCAATATTCCTGTAGTAATTATCGACCGCCCTTTACCCGCCGTGCCTGTAAGTGCGGTAGTTACCGACAACTATCAGGCAGTATACGGTGCCATACAACACCTTATTGATTTAGGAAATAAAAAAATAGGGATGCTGGCCATTGACACACAACTGAACCACATGAAAGAACGGATGAGAGGATACGAAGAGGTATTGAAAAATAATGGTATTGCTTACGACGAAAAATGGCTGAAGAAAGTAAAATATGAAACTATTAAGGAAGACGTAAATGCCGCCATCGAGGAACTGTCGCGTTCGAATATAGCGGTAGATGCCATTATGTTTGCTACCAATACATTGGCTATTAATGGCCTGAGGAAAATCAACCAGTTAAACTTAAAAGTACCCGATGACCTGCGCATCATATGCTTTGACGAAAGTGAAGCGTTTGGCCTTTTTTACTGTCCGATGACGTATGTACGACAGCCTGTACAGGAATTTGGACATACCGCATTTAGTATGCTGTTTGAGCAAATCGAGAATGACGATACCCAAATGAAAGAACAAATGATCAAATCTGAACTGGTGGTACATCGGTCATGCGGAGCAGTACCAAAAGCAGAAATTTGAAGAATATCGCAAAAACTAAAAGGATGTACCATGGTTTAAAAAGGTTGTAATTTTTAGCAGTTTTAAACTTTTAAAAAGTGATTATCTTTACCATGATAACCATTTAAAGGACTATGAAAAAAACAGGAACCTTCATTTTTTTCCTCTTAGCCTTCAACACATTCGCTCAGAAAAACATACAGTTAAAATCACCTGATAAGAATCTTGAATTCACGTTCATGCTTACAGAAAAGGCGCCTGTCTACCGGCTGCTATACCGGGGTATACCCCTGATTGATGATTCGGAACTCAGCCTTACTTTTAAAGAAAACGGAACATTCGCCAGCAATCTGAGCATGGCAAAACCACAATTCAATACGGTAGATGAGCAATACGAATTAGTTGTGGGCAAGGCTAAAACGATAAGAAACCATTACCGGGAAGTAATTATTCCTTTAACAGAAGAAAAAGAACCCAAACGACAAATCAATCTGGTGGTGCGTGCGTTTAACGATGGACTGGCTTTTCGTTATGAATTTCCTGAACAGCGTAACTGGACTTCTTATGAGCTGGTAAATGAAAATTCCACTTTTCAACTCACCCAAAATCCAACCGTACATACCCTTTTTTGGGGCTATTTTAATAGTGATCATGAAGGACATTACCACACCTTACCCCTCAGCGAAGTAAAGGCCGACACCCTGATGGACATGCCTGCCTTGTTTGAATTCCCCAACAACATTTACATGGCCATTACCGAAGCCAGTTTGCGCGACTATGCCGGCATGTATTTGAAAAAACATGAAGGTGTATTAACCAGTCAGCTTTCTCCGCTACCTGGCCAAACTGAAATCAAAGTAAAAGCCAACCTCCCCCACCATACTCCCTGGCGGGTGATGCTCATCAGCAACCGGCTGGGCGCTTTGATTGAATCCAACATCCTCACAAATTTGAATGATCCTTCAGCCATTGAAGACGTTTCGTGGATCAAACCCGGCAAAACCTCTTTCCACTGGTGGAATGGCGATATTACGCCAGACACTACCTTCGCGCCTGGCGTAAACTTTGTCACCAACAAATACTATATAGATTTTTGTGCCCGCAACCACATCGACTATCATGCGGTAATTGGGTATGGCGGCTTTGCCTGGTACCCTAACAACTGGCCAGGCTACGGAGCGCCAGGTACTTATTCGGACGTTACCAAAACGGTACCCAGCCTGGATATGCGGCAGGTTTGCGAATACGCGAAAGAAAAAGGCGTGGGCATTCATGTGTGGGTACACTGGCAGGCCCTTTATCCACAACTGGAAGAAGCCTTTACCCAATTTGAAAAATGGGGCATTAAAGGCATGATGGTGGATTTTCTGAATCGCGACGATCAGATAATGGTGAATATCCAGGAAGAAATTCTGAAAAGTGCCGCCAAACATAAGCTCTATATTCAGTTTCATGGCGCCTACAAACCCACCGGATTAAACCGCACCTATCCGAACGAATTTACCCGCGAGGGCACCTACAATTATGAACAAAATAAATGGAGCGCCACACCCGTTAGCCCTGAGCATGACCTCGATATTGTATTTACCCGCCTGCTGGCTGGCGCCACCGATTATCACCTGGGGGGCTTCAGGGCGGTACCGACTTCTGAATTTAAAACCCATTATACCCGGCCTTTGATGGGTGGCACCCGGTGCCATATGCTGGCCATGTATGTGGTGCTGGAAAGCTACCTGAGCATGCTGTGCGATTATCCGGCCGCCTACGAAGGGCAACCCGGATTTGAGTTTCTTCAGCAGGTACCTACCGTATGGGACGAAACTGTGGTGCCCGACGCAAAACTGGGCGAGCATGTTACTATTGCCCGGCGAAAAGGGAAAAATTGGTATGTAGGGAGTTTAAACAACAGCACGGCCCGTTCCATTCAGGTTACATTCGATTTTTTAGAGAAAGGCCAGAACTATACCGCCAAACTTTTTACCGACGCGCCAGATGCCGCCCAACAGCCTAATCATCTCACCATTGCTTCCAAACCTATAAAAAAAGGTGATGAAATAACCATATCACTGGCCGCAGGCGGCGGCATGGTGATGCGAATTGTGCCGAGTAACTAGCAAACAGAAACTCAATTATTATAAAAATCAAATCGGTATGTCGAAAGCTTATTGCGCTTGTTTATTGGTTTGGATTTCATGCTGTACCTCCTATAAGCATATCTTAGAACCTTATTATCTATAGATTTTTTGCAGGCTTTATTCAAGCTTTGGATTTGTCTCTATTTAACATTCAGCACCATTATACAAGATAAATTCAACTTTAATACTGAGTACTAATAAAGATCAACTATGAAAAAATTACTACTTACCCTTGTTGGCGTTTTTATCGCCTCCCTTGGCTTTTCACAAAACGGAGGTTTTAATGGATTAGACATGAACATGGGCAATTTGTCAAAACTATCGAATGCCAAAACCCGGTCTATCAGTCCCGAAAATTATACAGGCGAAAAAGGCAAAGGCGCCATGGCTGACCCGGCCGAAGATAAAGACAAGAGAAATGTAGCCAATGCCGCTGATGTAGCCCAAGACCTCGGACAGGGATGGAAAGTAAATCCTTTTATTATAGTAGAAGCTGGTGAAACCTTTACCATGGCTGATATTGAAGGTCCGGGTGCTATTCAGCAAATGTGGATGACCCCTATCGGAAACTGGCGGTTTTCTATCCTGAGATTTTACTGTGACGACGAAACCGAGCCCTCTGTGGAAGCCCCTATTGGCGATTTTTTTGGGTTGGGTCTGGGCGAATATCCTCTGCTTACTTCTCTGGCCATTTGCGTAAATGCCGGATTACGCTCGAAAATGTGGATACCGAGCCGATGCGGTTGTATTATCAGGTCAATTATACGCTTACCGATGTGCCAGCCGACGAAGGGTATTTTCATGCCCAGTACCGGCGGACTAATCCTAACATGAGTTCGGTGCATACCCTGGTAGACGGCATCAAGGGAAAAGGCCATTATGAAGGCACTTGGTCAGGGAATCTTTAGAAGAAACCACCATGAACATGGACCTGTTGATTCCAAAAGCCATCTGGGGTTTCAATGGTACCGAACGACCGGGCGCCGTATACCTGGCGGCTACCCTGGCCGGCCACAATCAGAAAGGATTACCCGCTAACCCCATCCGCTCCCACCTGTTCATCCAAGTGTATATCGTGTGTGTCTGTGTCTTGATCATTTTGGCAATAGCAGGCACACCCATGCCATCATGGCTTAATAATAAAGCCTGGCACCGTTGACCAACATGGTGCTTGCTATGGTTTTTAACTCCGGCTTATTTAAATTTACATCATACTTGTTTTTTAAATGCAACATTATCAGCCGCGAAGTCTACACTCTGGCCGGCTTTTTTTACTTTGTTAAGAAAATTACACCAAAGTGTATAGGTACCATTCGGAATCATTCCTTGCAGGGCAATGTCTACTGTCGCTGTGGTTCCATTACAGCTAACCATTACATTTCCTTGTGCGTTTTGCCACTCCGACAACGTAACATGATGGTCATCAGGAGCTTTAGTGGCGGTTAGCTTTCCAAGCGGAGCATCAAAAACATTACTGGCATAAATGGGCGTTTCAGGGTTGACAGGGATATTTCCGTCTTTATCTTTAATTTCACCAAAAATATCTGCCTGTCCGATTACCAAATCTGCTTCTAGAGGTTGTGGCTGTATAACAAAATCAACAGTAGAGGCCTGATCGGCCAGGACATTAACCGTAACAGGATTTTCTGTAACTGCCATTGCGGATAATGGAGGGATAAGGGTAACCTTATAATCCCCAGTATTTTTGGTATCGAAAACAAAATTTCCCAGGAAATCCGTCCTTGTTTCATGTTGCTCGATGCCTTTTTTTAGTTTTACCAGCGTGTTGGGATAAGCATTACCCGTTTCATCTTTTACCGATCCTGTTACCTTACCTGGAACCATAGATTGCTTCGGATCCGATCCATCATTATCACTACCGCAACTTACGGGCATCCACAAAAATAGGGTGGCGATAATAAGTACTTGAATGGTATTAAATACAAATCGCTTACAGTTCTGTGTTTTTTCCATTTTTTGAGTTTTTTATGCTTAAGTCTATCTGAATTTAGCGCTATTCTGGAAGTTTGCTCTAAAAAGCAACAACTGTTTTTGGGCATGCCTTATTCCCTGATGAGTTGCCAGGCCGTGGTACCCTGTAACTTACTTTGCAGTTGAAAACTCAACGGATTCGCTTCTCTATTTACCCCAGGTATCACCAACTCCAAAGTATTTTCTCCCTCGCTCACTTCTTTATTCTCCCGTAACAAAACCCTGCCATTACGATCGTATACCGTGAGCAATAAAGTTTCTTTTTCAGTGGCTTGATAATCAATCGTAAGTTTATTTTTTACCGGATTAGGATAGATCAAAGCAGCCCTCATGCTGCCTTCCACTTTAAAAGCCAGGGCTTTCGTCCAATCTGTTTTCGTTTTATCTCTCAGTATCGCCCGCAACTGAAAATAGTATTTGCCTGTAGCCAGTTCATCACGCAGTTTGATCTCCAGCCTATCACCTTTCCAAAGAATTTCATCCCGGTTCTTTGGGTCAGACACTTTTCGGTAAACAGCGCTTCTGAGGCTTACCTTTTCAGACCAAAAGCGGTATTCATAATCCAGTACCGGATCGAAGGGGAAACAGGGGAAGCAGATAAAAGCTTCATAAAACTCGATGATGGTAATTCTGATGGCATGGCCATCCAGTTTTGCGATTACATCATTACCACCCGCATTGGTGAGGGTAATATCCTTCCCAAATTTCAGGCTGCCCCCACTGTACTTATAAATTGATAATACATAACATTTACCATTGTCCGTAGTGCTGATTCTTTCAGCCTGTGTATAATCTTTGGGCATAATAGGTTCTACCCACTCGATATTTCCATTGGGTAAATACCGGGCTGTAAATCCGGCTCCATCCAGTTCAGCAGCAAGAGCCAAAGTTTTCGTGCCAAAGGTAGCCGTTGTCGACTGATATTCTCCTACCACATAACAATTACCATCCAGGTCAATATCCAGGTCATATCCATAATCAGGTTCGGAACCTCCGGCCGACCGGACCCACAATACATTTCCATTATTATTGTAGCGGGCTACCATCATATCCGCCCCTCCGGCTGAGGTTATTATAATGCCATTCCCCATATTGGCTGTTCCTGTAAAAGAACCCGTTATATAGGCGCTGCCCGTTCCGTTGGTAGCAATGCCCTGGACCTGGCCGTTTATTTTTTTACCCCATTGTACAGTACCACTGGCACCGATCTTTGTAAAATAAGATACTGAGCCATAAGGCAATGGTAAACTGATATTGCCCCATTGTGTGGTTCCTCCAGCACCATTATAATATCCAATGGCATAAATTATTCCCTGATTGTCAGTATCCAAACTTGCGCCATAACTTGCACCACCGGTTGCTCTTTGCACCCAGGCTATAGTACCATTCGCATTATATTTTGCCACAAAAGCGGTAGCCAAATTGGAATTTGTTTGTGAAACAATATTGTCAAAATAAGCAGTCCCTTTTACGGTGCCGGTAATTACAATTTTACCTTGCGGATCAACTACGATGTCGCGTTCTTGTAAATTTGCCAAAAACCCTACGGTAGGGCCTGCCGCGTTTTTTGCCCATACCACATTGCCTTGGGTGCCCAGTTTGGCAAGAAAAGTATAGCGTTGACCTAAAGAAGGATTACCCGTTTGTAAGGTAATATTTCCGAACTGTAGGGTCGACTCATATTCGCCAAGGATGTATACCTTACCATCATTATCAACAGCAATCCGCATTCCATATGAAAGCGTAGCGCAACATCCCACTTGCTTATCCCAAAGCACCGTGCCCTGGGGGTTCATTTTAGAAACGGCTATCTTTTCATTATCAAAATCGCGATGCACCATATAAATATTGCCCGAAGCATCAGTGGTTACATCATCGGTACGGTAGGGATAAGCATGGGCTGCCTTGGCCCATTCCCAATACTGGGCAAAAAGCTTGGTATCTGATAATACAATGAGCATTGAAAGGATGGTGAAAAATAGTTTTACTGAATACATGGTAGTAGCATTTTAAGGTTATAATGAGTTAGGTCATCATTAATCTCTCCTGATGTGGATGGAAAACTTCTCTGGCAGCGTAATCGGTTATTCTCTTATTAGTGGCCAGGATGTGGTACCTTGTAACCTGCTTTGCGGTTGTAGACTCAGGGGATTGGTTTCTCGCTTTACCGCAGGTATACCTATTTCCAAAACATTTTCCCTTCTCCCACTTCCTTATGAGTAAAGGTACCCGTTACCACAGCATTCCCAGATAAATCTGTGCTGATACCGCCTGCTTCTACTGAATTACTGCCCGAAATTCGTTTTGCCCATAACAGGTTGCCAGCAGCAGCAAATTTAGCTACCAACAAGTCATTAAGATTGTTTGTAGCGGTAAGCGTAGCATTATCCAGAGTAATATTATCTTTGAAACTTCCTAAAACCCAGATATTACCTGTGTGATCATAGCTAATGCCGAATCCTTTTGACCAGCCTGTGGATGTGCTGGCTCTTTTTACCCAAACAGGTATACCTGCCGCATCATATTTGGCCAGAAAAAGATCCTGAGAAGGGGAATTGGATGAAATATTGCCAAAATTTAACCACCCGTCTACACTGCCGGTTACCAGGATATTTCCCTGTGTGTCCAGGGTAATGCCATTCCTAATGTCTGATCCATTTCCTCCTGAGGAGGGAGCACTCGGTGAACCACCATACATTTTTTTCCAGACCAAATTACCCTGGGCATCAAACTTCGAGAGAAATAAAAATTTTTTATCAACATTTACCTGATCTTCAATTAACAATGATACATAACCCGTAACATAGGTAATCCCATTATGATCATAATCAATGGCATTTGGTAAAGGATACCAGGCATCGTAATAGCCATAGTTATAGGAAAAATAAAGATCTCTGGCCCATTCCCATTGTTGGGTATGACCTATGTGTGCGGTCAGCAGTAAATAGATAATTCCTGCACTTTTCAAAAATCCGATAAAAGTTTTCATAGGAGGTCAGGGTTAAGGGTGGGCAAAACATTGTCATAATGGTATGTTTGTCTGTGATAGACAAGAAGGGAAAGTGTAATGCCCTCTTTTCAGAATATTTATTCAGTACCCATTAGTAAATGCGGCTTTGTGAATTGTAACCTTTACTGTATTTCAGCCTGCAGGATTATCGAATCTCAAAATCAAGTTTGTAGTATTTCTGATCTCGAACAGGCTGAGCGTTTTCATTATCTACTTCAAAGAGCCGGTGCAGATTGTTGCCTGCCAGGTCTTCCAGAATGGATGCGATTAGTACATCATATTGGCCTGTTGCCCAAACCCTGTCAGGGACAAACAATAATTGTTTTTCGTTTTCCACCATACCAATTTTTCCCAAAACCGTTTCCTCATCGCTATTATGGATGGTAATGGTTTCCTTTAATAAAGAATAGTCAAGCGGCTCCCCAAAACTTATTGCCAGTGGTTGCCGGGTTGCTACCGTGGGGATTTCTAACTTCCAGCTTTCAGGCGCGGGCGATGTTTTATCAGCTGAACCTACAAAAAACTGTTTAGTAAAGGTGGACTCTAAGGAAAGCCCATTCTGAGCTTTCCAGCGCGGGGAAACAATAAGCGTAACCGTTTCGCCCTGCACCAGCGGCGGGCCGAGGGCTTTATTGGGTTGCAGGTCTTTTTTAATTCGCCCCGGATCGAGCCAAAGGGTAAGTTGTGTGCCTGCCTGGTTCCAGAGTTCTGGTTGCAGGGCCAGAAAAGGAGCCTGTAAGGTATCGCCATAATTATTTAGTAAGGAGACAAAACGGAGGGAATTTCCGGCAGCCATGGGTTTGGAAAAACGCAGGTACATTTTCAACAGATTTTCGGGCAACGTGTCAGCGGTTGGATAAATGGCAATCAGTGCCGGTTTTTCCACGCTTTCCAGTTGGGGGATCAACACACTTTTAAGGAACACTGAATCCAGAAAAATATCATAACGCAACCCCTGTGTGAAAGGAATAAGCGGCTTAAAAATCAGAGCATTTTCCTGAAATTCGTATCTTCCCAGCATGCGGGGCTGTTGCCTGTTTCCTTCCAGTTTTACTGCCAACAAGCTGCTGAGAGAATCTTTGGAAAAATGAGCGGTAAGTTCATGTGGGATGGAAATGCCTATTGCTTTCCTATCTTTCCAAAGCAGGGTAATTCCAGGTGAATCGGTGCTTTTATCTTCCTGAACAGCACAGGCCGACAGGCACAACAAGGCAATGACTAGGCCGGTACAAATGCCCGGCCTGAATAACTTGCTTATTTTTACAACCATCCGTCATCGGCAGTCCACAGGTCGAGGTTCCCATTGGCCTTGCGTTGCAATACCACGAACTGGCTGTCGTCCAGCTTATCCATCTGTACCACATTTACCATGGGAAAAGTAATAAAATCTACTCCGGCAGTGGCAGAGCGCTCGCTTACGGGTTCGGTAAGGGCATCACTGTAGGCTTCCATGTCTTCAAACTTAACTTTCATTACCGGTCGGTTGGTGTTGGCCATCAGCAGGTATGAAGCACCGTCTTTCCGCATGGTGATCATGTCGATAGGTGTATTTCCATTGCCAAATTCGCCAATGGTACGTCCTTTTACATGGGCTCCGGGTTTTAGTTCATCCAGTGGGAACAGCACCAAAGGTGTGCAGGTATAGCTGGCCACAATATAGGGTTTGCCATTCAGCGTAGCTGATGTAAAGGTTTTAATGGGTGCATAGGTTTCGTACTGGCCATGGGCCGCATGATAAATTTCCAGCGAAGCCTGTTCCTGCGCATCAGTGAATGGGAAGGCAATGCTTCGGAAGGTAGAGCTGAATTCCTGGTTGGACAAACCGCTGAGCATCACTTTGCCATCCGCATAACTGAGGTCTGAAACGGCCCAAACGCGCAAGGGTCTGCCACGCCGATCCTTGGCATCTTCATCCGGTACATCATTGATGGCCGTGGTACTATACAGAATATTATCCAGCCCAACCGGTTGGAAGTTCTCTCCTTCCAGCATCAGCAGGGCAGGGGTGCCATCGGCATTGTGTACGGCAAAGTAAAGCTTTTTGGATAACGGATTTACCGCCATATCCTGAATGGTAATGTTTTCGGGAGTAGTGCCCAGTGCGGCAGCTACTTTTTTGTCGAACTGCTCCATATTCACAGGCTCTGTACTTTCCGTGGTTTGCTTATCCTGTGTATCAATAGCAAACACGGCAGCACTTTTAGAATCGCCGATAAAGAGGATGCCTTCAGGGCCAAAAGCCAGCGCGTCCATCGATTGTATCTGCGGTGTTCCTTGTATAAAGGTATCCAGAAGGGTACTATCAGAAAGGGTGTTGCTGCTTATAAACAAGGCGCCTATAGCAAATACCAGCAATGGCAGAATTAATAGCTTTTTCATAATGGTATGGGTTTGAGGTTCAATTCCAGAGGTATTACCTATCTATAAAATTAAGAGATTTTCGCGTTTTTCCTAGTCATCCACCCAAGTTCCGAACGGGCAGGTAGCATCATCTTTATAAAATCCTAAGCAATATCATTTATATCGTAGCATGGAAGCAATATTTTTAGAAAATAAAATATCATTCTTATCTTAAAAAACAGGTTATTTTATTAAATTCATACTGCCTTTTCGGACCATTTTAACGGTCAATTATGATGCGTATGAGTAATGCTCCCCTGTTTAGCCGCATTGCCGTACCATTGATTCACTTCTATTATTCGTTTATACTTTAACCCATACCGCTATGAACACTAACCTGCCTCTCAACCCCAGATCGATGCTGGTGCTCGTATTTTTTATGTGCTTTTTAGAGATAAATTTTACCGCGAAAGCGGAATCCAGTGGATTTGTGCTGATGAATGCCGATAATGGCGAT
Organism: Cyclobacteriaceae bacterium; assembly: GCA_041745535.1. Classification (GTDB taxonomy): domain Bacteria; phylum Bacteroidota; class Bacteroidia; order Cytophagales; family Cyclobacteriaceae; genus JBGTIS01. The sequence goes on from JBGTIS010000374.1 coordinate 23,418, forward strand.
CGGCTTGGTGACCTAACCGGACAACTATTCGGTACCGTTCACCTGTCGGAATATCCTTTTAACCTCACCGTTATTATTGATCCTGAATTCATTCAGGGTATGGATAACATTAAAAGTGTGGTTTTTTATTATGACCATAAAAAAGCGCGTACCGAGCACGTAGCGCCCTATGCCATTGGTGGCGACGTACAGGGCGTATTCCATCCTTTTTCATTTACTAAAGGAATGCATGCCTTTAAGGCACGATTGTATGACCAACCGCGTGGAAAAGGAAATTTATTACTGGAACTTGAGGTAACGGCCAATTTTATTGAAGGGCCAACTATCGTCAGTTTTACTGTGGTGAATGCCGATACCGACGAGGACATACTCACCACGCAAGAAAGCAGCATTTCACTCAATTACGCGGATCTCCACAGTCCGTTTAATGTGCGTGCCAGTACGGTTCCGGATCATATTGGCAGTGTGGTGTTTCGGTATTATACCAGCCATAACAGAAGGTGGGTACACAGAACAGAAAACGCGCGTCCTTATGCCTTGTTTGGCGATACCAACGGAGATTATCACGGCCAAACCATTACCGAAGATATTACTTATTTTATTACCGCGACGCCCTATTCGAAATCTCATGGAAGAGGAACAGCGGGCCCTGCGGTTACTTTTGAAATAAATATTTATGGTGTCCCTAACGCAGCAGCGGCACGCGCTGTTTATGAAAACGATGGTGATGCCTTTTACGAAAACAATTCTTTCAAGGCCTTTCCCAATCCTTTCTCCACACAAACCACACTTACCTTCACCATCGAAGAGCGAAATTCGGTAACGCTGGAAGTGTACGATTTTCAGGGAACCAAAGTAAAAACGCTATATGCCGGAAATCCGGAGGCTCTTGAAACCTTGTCGTTTGACCTGAGCAGCGAAGGATTGCCCGACGGGCTTTACCTTTGCCGGCTGGTGCGGGGTAATGCCTTATCTACCCGTAAATTATTCCTGCGCCGGTAACCGCGAAATAATAGTTTGTGTTACAGGTTATGAAGATAAATGCCGTTCTTTGATACTTGCAGAGCGGCATTTATCAGTTATAATCCTGATTGTATGAAATTATTTTACATGTTCATAATGATGGTACCTATCCTGTTGGCAAAGGATATAGATGCGTTAAATACCATTCAGATGGGAGATGATATTCAAAAATACCAATCGGAAATGCACATATTAACCGGTAATGAACCATTCTACGATAACAATCCCAGCCTGAAAAAAATCATAGAGCAAAAACTGGCGCATGGGCTGAAAGAGGGAATGTATAACGGAAAATCTCTGAATGTGCTGAATAAATATACAGCAGGTCGGATGAACCTCTTTTTCTATCAGGACAAGTTGTATAAAGTTACCTGGAGCTTCCGTTATGCCTCCGATATGCAGCAACTGGCGAATGACATGGCTGACTTTTTGACTAGCCAGTTTGGTTTGCCCCATGAGAAAACTGATCTGGTAATTCTGAAAATGACCACCTGGACCGATGGTAAAAATATGATCAGAACGGTGCGGGACGGAGAAGATGAATTGGGTGTGGAGTTTTCAGATATAGCTATAACCA
>JBGTIS010000375.1:0-31640 GCA_041745535.1 Cyclobacteriaceae bacterium
AGTAGGGATAACTACAATGGAGGCATTTTTACCACCACTTTCTTTTACTACTTGAGAAAGTATGCCCTGTTCAATAAAATCGAGTGTGTAAATTTCACTTTCAAGGGAACCTTTGTCTTCGTTACCTCCAATTGAAATAAGTGTGCCTTTAATCTCTGGTTGTTCAATCATTTGCAACAAAATAAATAGTTGGTGGATTAAAATAAAATCCTTATGCAACAAATTTTCATTTTTTTAAGTTCTTTCTCTGTAACCTTAAACAAATTAGATGATAATAAAAGAAATAAGAGCAATGAATGGACCAAACTATTGGTCGGTTCGTCGTCATAAGCTTATTGTTATGATACTCGATCTTGAAGAGTTGGAGAATTTACCTACCAATAAGATTGATGGTTTTTATGATAGACTTTCTGATATATTACCCTCCTTACAAGAACACCGATGCTCCGAAGGTGAAGAAGGCGGTTTTTTCCTTCGTGTGAAAGAAGGAACCTGGATGGGTCACGTTATTGAGCATATTGCGCTTGAAATACAAACTCTTGCGGGTATGGATGTTGGTTTTGGCAGAACTCGCACCTTCGGCGTACCAGGAGTTTACCAGGTTGTATTTTCTTATATGGAAGAAAAAGCAGGGGTTTACGCAGCCAAAGCATCTGTAAAAATAGCTGAAGCTCTTATTAATAATGAACCATATGATATTACAAAAGATATTCAGCTATTAAGAGAAATTCGAGAAGACGAAAGATTGGGCCCAAGTACAGCCTCAATTATAGGAGAAGCTGTAAGTCGTGGTATTCCCTGGATCAGATTAAACAGAAATTCACTGTGTCAGTTAGGGTATGGGGCCAATCAAAAGCGTATTCAGGCTACGGTAACCAGCGATACCAGTAACATCGCTGTTGAAATAGCTTGTAATAAAGAAGATACCAATCATTTATTAAAACAGGCAGAAGTACCTGTTCCTCAAGGAGAAATTGTAAGAAGTGAAGAAGAACTGGTAGAAGTTGTTGAACTGATTGGCTATCCGCTTGTAATCAAACCTGTTAATGGAAATCATGGTAGGGGAGTTACCACCCACATTACTACTATGGAGGGCGTTTTTACTGCTTTTCAAGCGGCAAAAAAAATTTCTTATCATGTTATAGTAGAAAAATACATTACTGGTCAAGATTATCGTCTATTGATGATCAACTTTAAAATGGTGGCCGCAGCCAAAAGAAACCCTGCCCATATTGTTGGTGATGGCACATCTACTATTAAGCAATTGATCGATGCGGTAAACACAGATCCTCGTCGTGGTTTTGGTCATGAGAAAGTGCTTACTGTAATTACAGTAGATGAAATGACAACAGGAATTCTGAAAGCCAATAACTATACGCTGGAAACTATCCTCCCTGAAAAAGAAGTGCTCAGGCTTAAAGATACTGCCAATTTAAGTACTGGTGGTACCTCATCTGATGTAACTGAAATTGTTCACCCCGATAATATATTTGTAGCCGAAAGAATTGCTAAAATTATTGGATTAGATATCTGTGGTGTAGATATCATGACTTCCGATATTAGTATTCCTTTGTCTGAGATTGGGGGCGCTATCCTAGAAGTAAATGCGGGACCTGGATTTAGAATGCATCTGGCCCCTACAGAAGGCTCACCAAGAAATGTAGCAGCACCTGTTATCGATATGCTTTATCCCAATGGAGCACCCTCCAGAATACCTATTGTAGCTATTACCGGCACGAATGGAAAAACTACCACCACCAGGCTTATTGCTCATATGGTAAAAATGAAAGGATATCGGGTAGGTTATACTACTACTGATGGTGTGTATATCCAGAACCGGCTACTGATGAAAGGCGATTGTACAGGGCCAAGAAGTACTGAAGTTGTACTGAAAGACCCTACTGTAAACTTTGCGGTATTAGAAGTAGCAAGAGGTGGAATACTTCGTGCCGGACTGGGGTTTCATGCCTGTGATGTTGGTATTGTTACCAATATTTCTTCGGATCATTTAGGGCTGAACGGTATTCACACCCTGGAACAACTAGCCAAAGTAAAAGGTGTGATACCAGAATCTGTTTTACCTGGCGGGTATGCCGTTTTAAATGCCGATGACGATTTGGTATATGCCATGCGTGATACCTTGGACTGCCGTATCGCATTATTTTCTCTGAATGAAAACAATCCCAGAATTAAAGAGCATGCACGCAAAGGGGGAATTTCCGCAGTTTATGAAAATGGGTATATCACCATTTTAAAAGGGGAATGGAAATTAAGGGTGGTAAAGGCTATTCATATTCCGCTAACATTTGAAGGTAAAGCCATCTTTATGATTCAAAATGTGTTACCGGCAACGATTGCCGGTTTTGTGAGGGGGTTTACTATTGAAGATATTAGAGAAGGTTTGACTTCTTTTGTACCCTCTCCTTCGCAAACTCCTGGCCGTTTAAATTTGTTTAGTTTTAACAACTTCACTGTTTTATTGGATTATGCCCATAATCCGGCAGGATTGAGGGCTCTTCAGAAAATGTTAGAGCAAATTGATGCCGCTCCAAAGGTTGGCATTATCGCGGGTATCGGCGACAGACGGGAAGAAGATACCATAGAAGTAGGGAGAATTTCCGCGGAAATGTTTGATGAAATCATTATTCGGCAGGATAAGCATTTAAGAGGGCGAACCGCTGAAGATATAATTACCATGCTTGCTACAGGAATAAAAAGCACCAATAATGAAAAACCCGTTAAGGTAATAACATTGGAAACTGAAGCTATTGAATATGCTATTACTCATGCGAAAAAAGGATCTCTGATTGTAATATGCAGCGATGTAGTAACAGAAGCTTTACAACTGATTATGAAATATAAAGAAGAAGAATCGAAGCATTTATTTGAGTTTTCAAAAGAAGAAAGCCATTAGTAACTACCTAAATATTTGCGGATTCCCCATTCTGTGGTAACCAGGATTAACAGTAGAAAGAAAATCCACTTCAGGTTAATAATTGGTAGATAAGCCTCATTGGTATATATTCTGCCTTTAGCTTTCTGGCTTGTTATCGTACTTACCATATTTTCTATTGCAGAAGGCATGAAAAACTCACCGCCGCTTTCTTCAGAAAGTCGACGAAGTAGATTATGATCAGCGGTTAAATTCAATTTTTCTATTTGTAAACTTCTAATAGTAAATTCTCCACTGCTGGTATAATTCTCATTGTTTAACGATGTGGTAGCAGTATATTGATAAATGCCTTCGGGTAAATTACTAACGCGGTATTGGGTATTATTCTCATTTGTAGTGTAATTAAACTTCCGCTGCTCTCCGGTTTCGCTACTGACGGTAAGGTTAATAGGTTGACCATATACTTCCTCATATATATCGTTGTAGAGTTCTGTTTCAAAAACCACAGGTTGTGAATCTTCGAATTCTTCTTTAACCGGATATACCCTGAACTTCCGTTTATCTTCTTTTGCAGATAAATACTGAACCAATTTGGTAACTAATGCATCAAACGCCTTGGTATTATCGTGTTTAGCGAATTCCTGCATGCGCCACTGCCACATACCTTCACCCAGCATCACAGCCGCTTTTTTCTTATCGCTTCCCCCCAATAATAACAATGGCTTTGAAGTTTTTACATTACCCACTTTCTGATAGAGGATTACTTCTGTTTTACCCTTCACCTCAAGGTTCCCAAAAGGAACTATTACCGGAATAAACGATTCGACAACAGCCTGGTCTTCATTATCAAAGCGGAACAAGTCGAAAGCCTGATTGAATACAACACCTACTTCATCCAGATCTTTATTAAGACTGATTACGTTAATTAATTCATTGTTAGTGTTAAAAGCAGGCAAATTGGTTTGTTTTCCTATAATATACCAGTAAGAATCAGATTTTTTCTTGAAGTCTTCCAGTATAGAAAGTGAGTTTCTTCCGGGTAACTGATGGAATATGATCAGGTCATAGCGGGTTTGTAACTTTTCGCCCTGATTGGCCGATTCTAAGGCAGGAATATACGTTTGTAATTCATAGTTCTGATTACTTTCAATCGCGCTTTTGATAGCTTTTATATCCGGATGTGGCGATTCTGCCACCAACAGAATTTTCTCCTTTCCCTCAATAACTTCTATGTAAGCATGGCTGCTATTATTTTGGGTAGTGAATTCTCCTTCCTGTGGCTCAATTTCTAGCACATAATGTTGCAGGCCTTCCTGTTTGGCATCCAGCAAAAATTCAACCCGATTCAGTTCTCGGTCAGAATTTAATTTTAATTGTTGGGAACCCAGCACAATTCCCTTCCTTTTAATATCTACTTTTACCGTTTGACCTGAAAACCCTGTGTTTAATATTTCTGCTACCACCGGAAACTTGTTACCCTGATAGGTAATTTTATTATAGAAAAGATTCTTCAGATTAATATCTTTTTTTGGAACGGTATCGCCTAGTCCAACTGTATTTACCAGAAAGCGAAATGGTGTATAAGCCGGTGAAATACCCTGATTATAAATACCATCTGAAAACAATACCACAGAAGATAAATTTCTTCCTTCATAATCGGATGCTATGTCTGAAAGCAGGTTATTCAAATCGGTGGTTGTATGATCGAACTGTACTGAATCGAGATCATGTTTATTACCAAATGCCACAAACTCAACTTCAAAATTATCTTCAGAAACAGCATTGGCCGCGTTTTTTAAAGTTTGTTTCAGATCCTGAAGTTTTACACTATCTTCTACCGCGGCAAGCGACGCCGAATTATCTACCGCGAATACAATAATAGGATCTTCAATTGTATTTTTAATTTGGCGGATAAAAGGCCCCACCAAAAGCAGACAGAGTAGGGTTACCAAAACAAATCTTAATCCTGTAAGGATATAATTAATTTTATTACTCCATGCCTTATTAACAAACGACGATCTTCTTATATACAATAAAAAGGCGTATAAAGCCCCCGCTATAAGGCATACCAGTATAAACCAGGGCGAATAATCAAAAAGTAAACGAACTTGATCCATTAGGCAACAGATTATCCATAAAAGAAAAAAATAAACGGAACAGGCATACACCTATTACGCATAAAAACGCATTTATTGTCTAATTTAGTAAATATTTCAATCAGGTGAGCATGCCCCCATCCACTTGAATTACCTGCCCAGAAATGTAAGCTGCCATATCAGAAGCCAAGAACACGGCGCAATCTGCCACATCGTCTGGCGTTCCACCCCGTTGTAACGGAATGGCATCGCGCCAGCTTTGCACAGTTTTTGGGTCAAGCTTGTCGGTCATTTCAGTTTCTATAAATCCGGGTGCAATGGCATTGCTGCGAATATTGCGTGAACCCAACTCAAGGGCTATCGATTTTGTAAACCCAATTATTCCTGCTTTGGATGCGGCATAATTACCTTGCCCTGCATTGCCTTTGATCCCTACCACAGAAGTCATGTTTATAATTACACCACTTTTTTGCTTCATAAAAGTACGGGTAGCGGCTTTTACAGTATTGAAAACAGACTTTAGATTGATATTGATTACATCATCCCACATGGCTTCATTCATGCGAAGCAGAAGGTTATCTTTTGTAATTCCAGCATTGTTCACCAGAATGTTGAGCGCACCGAAATCATTAACAACATTATTAATCAGTTCTTCAGCGGCCTGAAAGTCTGCGGCATCCGATCGGTAGCCTTTTGCCATTACGCCCAGTTCACTTAGTTCTTTTTCCAAGGCTTCACCCTTTTCTACACTTGATAAGTAGGTAAAGGCAATCTGTGCACCATGCTCGGCAAATTTTTTTGCTACAGCATAACCAATACCTTTTGAAGCGCCTGTAACTAATGCTGTTTTTCCTTCAAGTAATTTCATAATTAAGATTTTCTTTTTCGATGATTAACAAATTTATAAAGCACCAGACTTACTATCATTTTTTATTAGAATAAGGTAATTTAAATGCTATTCCAATTCTTTAATTTTAATATTTCTAAACCAGATAGGAGCGCCGGCATGTTTGCCCTGCAAACCGATATGACCATGTGTGGGCAAGGTAGCCAATGGTTTGTTTAACCATTCCGGTATTTCTGATCCGTCCGGGTTAGTTTGAACCGCTGTCCATTTGCTCATATCCATTTCGGTTACCATTTCGCCATTCAGCATTACCCATATATTTTTATCTTTACAGGTAATGGTATAATGATTCCATTTTCCAGGCTTTTTTACCATATGTTTGCTGGCGGCTAACCGGCCAAATATGGCTCCGCATTGCCAGGTTGCCGGAGATTTTGACCATTCCTCGCTATAATCATCGGCAATTTGGATTTCTACAGAATTGGGTATCCAGTTCTCAAGGTCTGTGGCATAAACCATTACGCCGCTGTTGGTTCCCTCAGCGGTTTTGAATTCCAGGTCGATGATAAAATTATCATAGTCCTTCTCACTCCAAATTGCCTGATCTTCGGTAGCGGTAAGAACGCCATTTTCCAAACTCCAGATCCCTTTTGAATAAATCGCATTGGATAAGTTGGCTTCAAACAGATTTTCCCAGCCTTTTTCGTTGGTATTAGGATGTTTGGTGGGAGGAACCTGGCCTTGCAAATTGCCAGTGAAGAATACGGTTAAAGCAAAAATAACAGGTATTTTAATCATTTTGGTTATGATAAAAGGGTATTGAAAATCTAAGATAGCCTAACTTTAAATTTAGCAACAAAAGTAGGTCTTTTTGACCCTAAAACACAAAATTCATATAGGTTATCAGATTATTGCTTTTGCGACAGCAAAATAATAATGATTAACACCAAGAGCAATACTGACCATAAGGTAATGGCTATTAGGGTGGTTTTTTTTGCTTTTCCGGTCGCCCACCATTCTCTTGGCCGAATACCTTGAATTAAAAATGTGGTTACGCCTGCCAGATTAATGCAAATCAGATTCGTAAGTAATAACAGCAGGGCCCCTCTTGACAAATAAAAATAACCTGAGCCTATCAGCAATCCGAATGTAACAGTGGGAGGGAGCAATGCCACGGCAACCATTACACCAATAAGCGCAGCTGATGTGCCACTCGAAAAAGCTAAAACTCCGGCAATACCTGCTGCCAGCGCCAAAGTTATATCCGATAAATGGACATCCGTTCTTGATACAATTTCATGGATTTCCGCATCTACTTCCCAAAAATAACCAATTGCTATAGAGAGAATTAAGGCAATAGTTAAACCAAAGAGGTTAATTTTTAAAGCATCGCGACCCAGCTTAAAATCACCAAGTGTAGTGGCAAAGGCTAATCCTACATTAGGCCCTAATAACGGAGCAATTACCATAGCGCCTATTACCACTGTAGGGTTATCGTGTAATAGCCCAATGGCAGCAACAATGGATGAAAGCACTACCATGGCTACAAACACTTTGGTAAACTTCAGGTTATCGGCAATTTCCGAAAACAGTTCTTCCCGGCTTACCCGCAAGGCTTTCTTTTTTATAGTTTCGGATGGCGAATGTGCCTTCTCTAAAGCAGCCAGCGCCTCTTTTTCCTTATACCGCGGAAGAATAGCCTCAACCGCTAACATCACTACCCTGAACCCCACTAACTTACCAAATCTGTTTTCCAAACTATCCAGAAAATGTTCGGTATCTTCAGCAGACACTAATACTTTCATCATGAGTCCCTCTGCTGAAGATTCACCCTGCCAGGTTTCAATTATGTGGGTGCCTTCTAACAATTCCCTCAGGTCTTGGCTTTCACTTTGCGGAACAATTATTTCAATAAGTCGAAGGGCCACAGGATTAGGATATGGTTTGACACAGAAAATATTACCGGCAAAATCATAACTTTTTATTTTCCGGAAAACTGAATGTATTAAAATGTATTAATTCGAAACAGCTATTTTGTTTAGGCATGGGCAGATACCCATTCTTCTCCGTCATTAAAAACTTCTTTTTTCCAGATAGGAACTCTTTGTTTCAGGCTATCAATAATAAACTTACAAGCTTCAAAACTCTCCTGTCGGTGCGAGGTTGATACGGCCACCACCACAGCAATATCACTAACTTCAAGAATGCCTTTCCGGTGATGAATCGCTATTTTATGTACAGGCCACTTTTCCATAGCTTCTTCAGCTATTTTTTCCATTTCCCGCATGGCCATGGCATCATAGGCCTCATATTCCAATCTGACTACCTGCTTGTTGGCAGTTTTGCTTCTAACACTTCCCACAAAAATATCTATAGCTCCCGCCTCTGTAGAACTTACCGAGGCCAATACTTCATTAACATTGATGGGCAATTTATTCAGTTTTAGTTTAATCATAGTTTTTGGGATTAATAAGCGCGTTAATTTCTAGGTATTGAAACACCGAGAAATAAAGTTTCAAAACAGGATTATCCGCCGCTTACCGGTGGAATCAGGGCAATTTCATCCTTTGCTTTCAATACCTGGTTTTCTCTGCTGTATTCATTGTTTACAGCTACTAATACAGAAGTCAGATCCTGAAGCTTTGGATAAGTCGATTTCAGGTTTTCAAGTAAGGTTTGAACTTCTGTATTTTCCGGTATTTCGTAATTCAGCTTGGAACTTCCAATAATATCACGGGTAATACCAAACAATAGAATGTCAATTTTCATCTGTTTATAATTTTGATTTTATTAACCATATGGTTCCCCTTTGTATTCATGCACTTTTCACGCAAAGGGTTTTACATGGCGGTTTCCCAAAATAAATCTTAACTTAATAGACTATTTGGGCAAATATCGTAAAATATTAGCTGGAAATATAATTTTTACGTTAGTTACAAAGTTGGGAGAAACCTGTTTAAGTATTAGATTTACGCATACACCAAATTAGAATTTCTGGTAGCCAATTTGTTTATGATGCAACCAAAATTTATATATGACAATCATGGCCGTCCGGTCAATTACCTCAGGCTTGCCGTTACTGACCGCTGCAACTTACGGTGTTTCTATTGTATGCCAGAAGAAGGAATTCACTACCTTCCCAAACATGCTTTACTAACTTATGAAGAAATGGAAAGGCTGGTTCATGTGCTTGCCGGCCTGGGTATTAATAAAGTCAGAATAACCGGAGGCGAGCCTTTTGTTAGAAAAGACCTTATTCATTTTTTGTGGAAAATAACCCAAATAAAAGGGATTGAACAAGTTAGCATTACTACCAATGGGGTATTAACTGCTCCTTATATTTCTGATTTGAAAGAAATGGGCATTGCCTCTGTGAATTTAAGTCTGGATACCATGGATCGGGAAAGTTTTAAAATGATTACCCGACGGGATGAGTTGGAAAAGGTAATGGAAAGTTTCCACCTGTTAATGGAACAACAAATTACCACAAAAATTAATGCGGTGGTGATGGAAGGTAAAAACACAGAGGACATTTTGCCTTTGGCTGCACTTACCCGCCAGCATCCTGTATCGGTTAGATTTATTGAAGAAATGCCGTTCAATGGGGAGGGAAGCCATTATCCGAAACTGGTATGGACACACCGGAAAATTCTAGACACGATTCAATCTTATTTTCCTGGTATTGAGAAATTGCCTGACGCTCCGCATGCCACGGCTTTCCAATATCAGATTCCCGGATACCTGGGCAACATTGGAATAATTGCCGCTTTTAGTCGCACTTTCTGCGGTACCTGCAACCGCATTCGTTTAACCGCCCAGGGAACATTAAAAACTTGCCTGTACGATAGCGGGGTACTGGATATCCGGCAGCTATTGCGAGAAGGCGCTTCAGACGAGCATTTGCAGCGGGCTTTTTTACAAACCTTTGCCCAACGGCCCAAAAATGGATTTGAAGCTGAAAAAAATCGAAGTAATCATGAACCAATAACTGAATCGATGTCTACAATTGGAGGCTAAACGACTGTTAAGGAGTACCGTATATAAAGTATCTGTTACAGGCGTTTCTGATATATGTTTTATCGGCTGGTATAAAAAAAAGAGGCCAGACCTCTGAAAATTTTCATTGGTCTGGCTTTCCTCACAAGGCAATCTTTAAATATTTTACCAGCGCACATCATTCTGAACCAACCAGTCTTTTGACGTTTCCTGAATTATTTTTTCTATATCTTCCTTTATAAACCCAAGCTTCAACCCTAACCATACACAGAGTTCGTATTCGTTGGTACGTAAAATTCCATCCATTACGCTCATGTATATAAAATCGGTTAATTGTTTGCGTGCATCAGGCATTTCTGCCGTTTCATTCATTCTAAGCTTTTTAACCTCTTCAATACTTTCATAAAATACCTTATCTGTTATATTATAGGCAGCCGCTTTGTCTTTCAAAAATCTAATTTCTTCAGGGCTTATGTACTTGTCTGAATAAGCAAGCACTACTAAATTCCTAAAATGACTCTCATTTATATTGGTATCTTTGATCATAGTTGAAATTTGTGTTTAATTATTTTAATTATTAATTATATTTTTCAAATATATGATTTGAAAAGTTTCCCATCTTTCTTAATCAAATAAATTTAGTACACATGTAACACCTACTATTGGAAATTAGTAATAGCCGGAGGAATTTAGAAAAATGATTCAAAAAGAGTAGAAATAAAACTGGAGCGCGGTTGGGAGAAATGCCATACCAAGCAACCGGGATGTAGGAACCAATAGGAATTTAGAATTACCAATAAAGTTTGGTAATCAATTCTGGATTGGGAAAACAAATCTTACTTTAGTTTTTTCTGTTGGCAAGTTGTCCGCAGGCAGCATCAATATCTTTACCTCGACTGCGGCGCACATTTACGTTCACACCCTTTTTCTTTAAGAAATTAGCAAACTTTTCCAGCCGGTCTTCCTTCGTGTTGACAAAATTTGCCTCCGCAATGGGGTTATATTCTATAATATTAACTTTACTGGGTACATAGCGGGTAAATTTTTCCAATTCCGCCGCATCTTCCAAGGTATCGTTAAAGTTATAGAAAACAATATACTCAAAAGTAACCTGGTTTTTGGTTTTGCTGTAATAATACTGAAGGGCATTCTTAAGCGCTTCTAACGAATTAGATTCATTAATAGGCATAATCTGATTCCGTTTACTATCGTTGGCCGCATGTAGGCTCAATGCCAGATTAAACTTTACTTCATCGTCGCCTAACTTTTTAATCATTTTAGCAATGCCGGCAGTAGATACAGTAATGTGCTTATACGACATATTCAGGCCTTCCTCCGAAATCAGGTAGTCAATTGATTTGAGCACATTCGCATAATTTAACAAAGGCTCGCCCATTCCCATAAAAACTACATTACTAAGAGGCAACTGGTAGTTCTGTTCTGCCTGCTTCCGGATCAGCACTACCTGATCGTAAATTTCCGAGGCTTCCAGGTTCCGTTTGCGGTCCATATACCCGGTTGCGCAAAACTTGCAGGTAAGCGAACATCCTACCTGCGACGATACACAGGCGGTCATCCGCATATCGGCCGGAATCAGCACACCTTCGATAAAATGCCCATCGTGTAGCTGAAATTTTGACTTAATAGTTCGGTCGTTGCTAATTTGCTGTTCACTAAGCGTAACAGGAGAAAAGGAAAAATGAGCTTTTAATAGATCGCGCAGCGAAAGCGATAGGTTGGTCATCTCATCAAAACTGGTCGCGGACTTCTTCCATATCCATTCATGTATCTGTGTAGCCCGAAATGATTTTTCCTGGTAACTGTTGATAAACTTCCTGATTTCTTCAAGGCTTAAACCCCGGATATCCGTTTTTTTATCAAAGACACTGGCCTTCGTATTTTTTATAGTAACTCCCTGCATATTTTTCTGTTTACGGATGCGAAGTTACTAAGTTTTTCACAGTTTTTAGCTTAGGTAAAGCAAAGGAAGTATGAGTAGGTGAAAGTGTAAAACAAAATTTATATAAAAAAATTGGTGCCATAGGCAGCACCAACTTTTGAACATTATGAGGTTTAACTAATAAAATTCAGATCGACATTAAAACAGATACGATTTTGTTATACTATTACAGGTTACGAATCCACACGTTTCTGAAACTTACCGGGTTGCCATGATCTTGCAATAAAATAGGCCCTTTGGCAAGCGGGACTGTTTTCGGAGTTCCAATGTACTCAGTAGTACCATAAATTTTGGTATCGTACTGGATTACTATGCCATTATGCAGTACAGTAACTTTTCCAGGCTTGTCCAGCGCGCCGTTAAAGTAAAAGGTAGGCGCTGTATAAATAATATCATAAACTTCCCATTGATCGGGTGGACGTGTAGCATTCACCAGGGGCATGGCCTGCTTGTAAATGCTGCCTGCCTGTCCGTTAGAGTAGGTTTTATTGTTATAGGAATCCAATACCTGCAGTTCGTATAATCCTTGCAAAAATATACCGCTGTTTCCTCTTCCCTGTCCGTCACCTTTTATCTGCTGCGGGGAACGCCATTCGATGTGCAACTGAAAATCTTTAAACTCTTCTTTTGTCATGATATCTCCTGCACCTGGTACTACGGTAAAAGCGCCGTCCGCAATGTTCCATTTTGCTTCTCCGCCTTGTTTGCTTTTCCAGGCTGATAAATCTTTTCCATTGAAAAGTATAATGGCATCAGAAGGTGGGGTTTTGGCATCTCCGGGATCTATTTTCACTGGTTCGGGCACCCAAATTTCAGTGGCTTCTGGTTTAACTTCATGTTGTTCCACGGTAATTTGGGCCCATGTAGGTAAAGAGGAGAAAAAAAATACTATTACAGCACATATCCATATTAAATCTGGAAATTTAAAATTCATAGTGTATTGTGATTAGGTAAACAATTAAACTAATTTTAAAGAGCGGTCGCAAATTTATAATTTTGACTAATAAGTGCTATTTTTTGCTAAAGTAATTTTATAACTATGTAAATCAATTTTCCAATTATAATTTCTTTAATTATTAAAACAACAAACCTTAAATCACTATGAGTAGAAAAATAAGGATGGGCATGGTAGGCGGCAGTAAAGATGCGTTTATCGGAGCCGTACACCGGATAGCAGCTAATATTGACGGACAAATTGAACTGGTTTGCGGTGCTTTTAGTAGCAGTGCAGAAAAATCGAAGGATACAGGAAAATCTCTTTTTCTGCCTGAAGCGCGCTCTTATGGCACTTTTGAAGAAATGATTACCAAAGAAAAAGCGATGCCTAAAGACGAGCGGATGGATTTTATCTCCATTGTAACTCCCAACTATATGCACTTTCCACCTGCTAAAATGGCCCTGGAAAATGGCTTTCATGTTATGTCGGATAAGCCGGTTACCTTTAATCTGGAAGAAGCCAAAGAATTGCAGGATCTGGTAAAAAAGACCGGTTTGCTGTTTGGACTTACCCATACCTATACAGGCTATCCTATGGTGAAGGAAGCAAAGCATCTGGTTAAATTGGGCAAATTGGGTAAAATCAGAAAAATAGTGGTTGAATATCCGCAAGGTTGGCTTTCAACGCTGGTGGAATCATCTGGTAACAAACAGGCTTCCTGGCGAACCGACCCCAAAAAAGCAGGTATTAGTAGTTGTATGGGCGACATTGGTACTCATGCTGAAAATCTGGCTGAATATATAACTGGTTTGAAAATCACTGAACTTTGTGCCGACTTAACGGCCTTTGTAGAAGGTCGTGAACTGGACGACGACGGTAGTGTGTTGTTGAGATTAGAAAATGGTGCCAAAGGTATTTTACATGCCAGCCAAATTTCGGTTGGAGAAGAAAACTCGCTGAACATCCGGGTTTACGGAGATAAGGCTTCCCTGGAATGGCATCAAATGGAACCCAATACGTTGCTGTTAAAATGGCCTGACAAACCTATCGAAATTTACCGTACCGGTGGTGGCTATTTGTCCGATGCTGCTCAGAAGCACACCCGAATACCAGCCGGCCATCCGGAGGGTTACCTTGAAGCTTTCGGCAATATTTACCGTGACTTCGCTTTTGCGATACAGGCGAAATTAGAGGGTAAAGATCCTGATCCGATTTATATGGATTTTCCTACTATCGAAGATGGGGTACGTGGAATGGCATTTGTCGAAAACGTAGTTGCTTCCAGCAAAAGCAATGAAAAGTGGTATAAATTCACCGTATAATATTTAGATTGACGCAATTCAACTTCCCTGACTTACTAAAGTTGTGGGAAGTGTTTCTGTCTATTACTTCTTTTAATTATGATACATCTGCAAATTACCAAAACGTTGAAGCTAAGACATTATTTTTCTCTTTTCCTGATGCTTTGCATTGCCTGTAACAGCCCAAATCAATCTAATGAGAAGGAGGATATGGAGCAGGAAAAAGAACAGGTTAACGCCAAACAGGATAATTGGAAACCTTTATTCAATCATCAGAACCTGGAAGGGTGGGAGGCATTGCCCGGTGGTGAATGGAAAGTTGAAAACGGAATGATTGTAGGCACTAGTCCTGCTGATGAACCCCTGCATGGGATTTTGCTCACCACAAAGGAATATGGTGATTTTAAACTTCGTGTGGTATACAAGGCTAATAAAGGCAACAGCGGCGTATATTTCAGGGTTGAAAAGGTGGATGATGCTGTAAGTGTATATGGTTTTCAGGCCGAAATTGATCCGGAAAAAGATGCGGGCGGCATTTATGAAACCGGAGGCCGTGCCTGGGTGGTGCAACCTACCCCCGAAGACGTCAAAAAATGGTACAAGCCCAATGAATGGAACGAAATGACCATTACTGCCATTGGAAAAGATGTAACGGTTATGGTAAACGGTTACAAAACCGCGGAAGTGAAAGGCGATCCGGGCCGAACCAAAGGTTACATTGGTTTGCAGTTACACGGCGGCATGGAAATGGACGTGATGTTCAAGGATATTGACATTATTGAAAATCCAGCTTCAATATAATTAATTTTTTTCCTGAGTGATTACCTTGAATGATGATTTAGGACTTCCGCAGACAGGGCATTGATACGATTCAGGTAGTTTTGCGAAGGGTACTCCCTTTTTGATGTCAGCCGCGACATCGCCGTAGTTTTCGTCGTAAATGGTTAAGCAGTTGGTACACTGATATACTGCTTTGCTCAATACCTCTTTTATCTGGCTTTCTTCTTTAGGGAAAAAACTATGTGTATCGAGCTGATCGTAATACTTTTTGCTTAGCTCAATCAGCAATGCTGGAATAATTTCTTTAGAAACCCTTTTTACATAATAGCGGAACTCCAACAGGTTTGGGTTAAAATCTTTCGCATAGAGAATATTGTAAGTATCCGGATCGCGCCCATTTTCTTTCTGGCTTTTTTCAATTACTATAGAAGTAAAAAGCACCGAATAACCTGTAGTTTTAACAGTAAAAGTCAGTCCATATGTGCTGATATCCTGCTGGTCGAGGGCACGTACCAGGTATCTTTTCAATTCAAGAGCTTCATTATCCAACACAGGCAAATGCCAGTTGAGCTCAATGGAAGAATGGCGGATATTAATGCCATATTTACCCAGCAACTTTTCCCAAACTAATCGGTATTTCTCTTCAATGCCATTTACAATAAAAGATTTCCAGGGCGTAATACTGATTTTGCCTATATTGGTTTCAATGCAAAGTTCACAAAGTGCTTTAAGGAATTTAATAGTAAACTTATTATTCCGCCAATACACGCCGAGCCAGTATTTATCGCCGGCAACCCGATTTAATCCTTCATAATAAGGAAAAATAGTTTCGGGGTATTGCAGTTCTGTTTTAATGGCTGTGGTGCTGAATTTTATAGTTTCCTTCAGCTTCTGATAAATTTCCGAATAACTAAACTGGTTACTTAATGGGTTCAGCCCCTCAATAGCCTGTGCTACCTTGGCCATATCAAATCCATAAATAAGTTCAGGGCAACACCAGGGTTTGGGATCTATTTCAGAAAACCGAATGTACAAATACCAATAATTGTCGATGGAGGATGCTACAAAGTTAAGATTTCCGGTAAATAAAGGCACCATGCTTTGCGCCGGATCGGTAATGTTAATCTTCAGTTTAGATTTGTAATTAAATAAATCTAACATGTAATGGTAGATATGAGGAACCAGCCATCGGGTAGATTGCATTACATCCAGCGCTACGTACGAGCTCACAATGTTCTGGTATTCTTCACCAACTGTATCAAAATCGGTTTGTATACCTTCAAAGGTTTTGGTAAGATCATTCAGATTTTTTTTTCTTACCGGAAACAGAATATCCTGCCTTGATCCCAAATAAACGTAATCGGAGCCCAAAGCATTGGCACTGCAAATAATTTTATAGAAATCGCCAGGTGAGAGGATACCTCCTTTTACAAATACCCTGATCAACTCTTTTTTTTGCATAAGTGGATCTAATAAAAGGCCCAATTTAAGAGGATTCATCATTATTTTACAACCAAAAGTTTGCTATCAAGAATATTTTTTACTTCAGGCTTGCAACTTCCGCAGCCCAAACCTGCCCCAGTAGTTTTGCATAACTCATTAAATGAACAACAACCTACTTCAATTGCCTGTTCGATATTTCCCCGACCTACATTGCCACAACTGCATACCAATGGTCCTACCACTGGTTTTGCCGCTTCGCCCGAACGCAGTAACCGCATTCTCTTCTCTGAAAGTTCGGTTTTATTTTCGATAAGACTTTTAAACTCGGCAAATTCCGATTTATCACCCATCAAAATAGCGCCTACCAGCTTGTCTTTATGAATGATGCATTTTTTATAATAAGTTTTTGCCTTGTCGATAAACAGAATCTCTTCATAGTCTTTCGCATGGTGTGGAATTTCGGTCATACCCACCGAGCAAAGATCCAGATTTGAAAATTTCAGAATATTCATAAATACTGACCCTGGATAAATACTAAGCAAATCTCCGTTAATAAACCTGGTTAAGCTATCGGCCTGTTGCTCGGCCGCTGCTGTAAAGCCATAAAGCTGCTGATTATATTCCGCGATTTCGCCAATAGCAAAAATTGACGGATTACTGGTTTGCAAATATTCATTAACTTTTACGCCTTTACCACAGTCCAATTCAGCCTCCTGCGCCAATGCGATATTGGGCCGAGTGCCCACAGCATATACAATGGCATTGCATGAAATACTTTTACCACTTTTCAGCCTTGTATACAAAGGAAATGCAGCCTCCTGTACATTTTCTACTGTTTGTACCTGGTCGTTCATCAGCACTTTAATACCCATTTCCTCTACCTTTTCGCGCAGCAGGTTACTGGCCAAATCATCAAGCTGACGCTGCATTAACCGCGAAGCCAATTGAACCACTGTTACTTCTATTTTGATTTCTCGTAAAGAAGCTGCCAGTTCAAGCCCTAATAATCCGCCGCCTACAATCAGCACTTTCCCTTGATAGTTCAGGTATTTTTTCAGGTCTTCAGCGTTCTCCCGGTTTCGCATGGTAAAAATGCCAGGCAAGTTTACGGGAGCATCAGCAGGAACAAACGCATGGCTGCCGGTAGCCATTACCAGAATATCGTAATCGAAAATTTGACCTTGTGAATCGATTACAGTTTTCTGAAGCTTATCTATCTCAACAATGCCTTTCCCAATGTGCAGTTTCACATTAAGCAATTCCAGTTCGCCTTCCTTGAATTTCAACAGCTTTTCCCAGGCTAATTTATCGTTCACATATTCTGGCAACAGTACCCGGTTATAAAAAGGGTGTTTTTCTTTAGAAAATACATGAATTTCATCTTCCTGGTTCAGTTCCCGATAAGTATTGATAAATCGATAAGCAGCTGCGCCTGCTCCAATTACTACAATTCGTTGCTTTGGCTTCTGAAACAGACTTACCTGTACAGCGGAGAATTTAAAATCTGGTTCTTTGGATACCGGATCGTACACATTCCGCGTAAGGTTATTCGCACGGCTGAAATCTTTTTTCAATATTTTTCCCCAATGCATGGGCAAGAATACCACTCCTTTTTTGATGGTATCTGTTACTTTGGCATGTACCCTCACTTCACCCCGGGCATTGTTTACTACAATGGTATCTCCATCTGTGATTTTCCTTTCTCTTGCATCTTCGGGATGAATTTCCAGAAATGGTTTGCTACTATGGGTAGTAAGTTTATTTACTTTCCCGGTCCGTGTCATGGTATGCCACTGGTCGCGGACACGGCCAGTGGTGAGAATCAGCGGAAAATCAGGTGTAATGGGTTCAGAGATATTGGCTGCTCCACTGGTACAGATTTGTGCCCGCTGATTGGGCGTATAAAATTTTTTATCGGTGAATAACCTTGGTGTACCGGGATGATCTTCTGATGGGAACGGCCATTGTACTGTTCCCACTTGTTTCAGTTTATCGTAGCTTAATCCAGAAATATCAATATTGGTTCCTTTGGTTAAAGCGCAATGTTCAGCATATACTTCGCTCATTTCCTTATAGTCGAACCCAGAGAAACCCATTTTCCGGGCAAACTGCCATAAAATTTCTCCATCAGGTAAAGCTTCTCCGGGACTATCTGCTACTTTGGGTAAATAGCTGATGCGCCTTTCCGAGTTGGTCATGGTGCCCTCTTTCTCAAGCCACCCGGCAGCCGGCAGTAATAAATCGGCATATTGGGTAGTATCTGAATTGACAGAAATATCCTGAACCACTACAAACTTTGCCTTTTTAAGGGCGGCTTCTGCTTTTCGCGCATCGGGTAAACTTACCAGCGGATTGGTGCAAATAATCCATATGGCTTTCATTTGGCCCGATTCTAAAGCATCGAACATTTGGGTAGCGGTAAGACCCGGCTTTTCGGCTATTTTTTCTACGCCCCAGAAATCAGCTACTTCCTGCCGGTGTACCGGATTCAGCAAGTTTCGGTGCGCAGCCAGCAAACTAGCCATACCACCTACTTCTCTTCCGCCCATGGCATTAGGCTGTCCGGTTAATGAAAAAGGACCAGAGCCTGGTTTGCCAATATGGCCGGTAATGAGATTTAGGTTGATTAATGCCAGATTTTTATTTACCCCGGATACACTTTGGTTCAGGCCCATGGCCCATAATGTTAAAAATCCTTTCGATTCACTGATTATCTGAGCGGCATACCGAATATCCTTTAAAGGCACATCGCAGATGGTACCAGCTTCTTCAAGGGTAATCCGCATTACTTCTTCCTTATATTGATCAAAGCCATCAGTATGATTACGGATAAAATTTATATCGACATCACCGGTTTCAATCAGGCAACGGCCAATTGCCTGGTACAAGGTGGTATCGGTACCTGGTTTGATTTGTAAATGCAGGTCAGCAAGCGCGCAGGATTGCGTTTTACGGGGATCTACCACCATAATTTTCACACCCGGATTCTTTTCCTTGTGCTGCTCCATACGGCGAAACAGAATCGGATGGCACCACGCCGGATTGGCACCGGCGATAAAAAAACAGTCGGCCAGTTCAATATCTTCGTAAGAAACCGGCACCGCGTCTTCCCCTAATGTTTTTATATAGCCAGCTACCGCGGAACTCATACACAAACGGGAATTGGTATCGATGTTATTCGTACCCAGAAAACCCTTCGTAAGCTTGTTTACCAAATAATACTCTTCGGTAAGGCACTGACCTGACACATAAAAACCTACTGAATCAGGACCATATTTTTTAATTAAAGATGAAAATACCGCTGCCGCTCTGCTTAGGCCTGTATCCCAGGTTACTCGTTGCATAGGGTAGTTTTTATTCCACCGCATTTGTGGATACATTAAACGGTCACTTTTATCTTCTACCACGTAGTGAAGGTTCATGCCTTTGGAGCACAACATTCCCCGGTTTACCGGGTGTTCCGGATCGCCTTCTACGGTTAAGTTTCCTTTTCTGTCCTTATTGATCAAAATACCGCAGCCGACTCCGCAGTATGAGCAGGTTGACTTAAACGATTTTTTTTCCTCCAAAGGCATGATTTCAAAAATTTAAGTGATTTTGGGCTGAACTGGGAAACATGACCCTTGTCAGGAAATCATATTAACAAATATTATTCAGCGAATGCTGGTTCCAGTGTAACCTTGCGTTCGGCCAGTGAATATTCCATTTCAAGTTTTGCTTCCCCTTCGGCTTCAGATGAAAACCGTACAAATACTGAGATCAACGATATGGCTGATACGGCTATCCCCAGTATTAACAGCGCTTCAGGATAGGATAAATTTTCGGATTTGAACAGGAACCCGGCCATCACAGCTCCGGCATTACCACCGGCACCTACAATACCCGATACGGCTCCTAATGCTTTTTTATTAATAAAGGGCACCACAGAATAGGTAGCCCCTTCTGACATTTGTACAAAAAGGCTGAAAACCACCATGGTAATTATAGCCAAAGGAAGTACTGTCATTTGAGAGAAAAGTATCAGGGCAAGACCTTCTACCAATAGCACCAATCCTAAGAAAATTACTCTGCCTTTCAGCCCCCATCTGATGCCGGCTTTGTCGCCGAATACACCACCCAGGGAACGGGCGAATAAGTTCATTAGTCCAAATAAACCGGCAATTAATCCGGCTGTTTTCAGATCTAACTGGAAAAAGTCGTGGTAGTAGATAGCCGCGATGTTATTGATGGTAAGTTCTATACCAAAGCAGGCTCCGTAGATTAGGAATAAGGCCCAAACTCTATAATCTTTTATTGCTGCTAAAAAAGATTTTTTACTGTTTTTGCTTTTCGCATGGAAATAAGGATCTTTTTTCTTCAAATCAGCCAGGTTACCTTCTGGATAATCCTGGGTAAATTTATAGTATAAAACCCCGCAGATAATTAGCGCCACACCAGGAATAACCATCGCATATCGCCAGGCAGCAGTATCTACAAATCCAAGGCTGACAAAACCCGCGAAGATCAGTGGCATCACCATTTGGGTAACCCCACCCCCCAGGTTTCCCCAACCCGCAGTAGTGGCATTGGCTGTACCTACCACATTAGGAGCAAACATCACGGAAGTATGATACTGAGTTATCACAAATGATGCACCAATAACACCGATAGCCAGCCGGAAAATCATAAAAGAAAAGTAACTATCGCTTAATCCAATTAGTATTACCGGAATAGCTCCTAAAACAAGCAGATATGAATAGGTAATTCGTGGACCTATTTTATCGCACAACCAGCCAATTATCAGCCGTGCAAAAACGGTGATCGTAACAGAAGCAATTATGATATTTCCAATTTGCGATTTGGTGAGGTCAAGTTCGTCACGAACAACCGCCATAAGGGGAGCAATGCCAAACCAGCCGAAGAAGCACAGAAAAAACGCGAACCACGATAAATGAAAGGCCCTCATCTGTGGCGTTTTCAGGCTGAATAATTTAATAGAAGTGGCTTTTCTTGTTTTCATAATTGATAAATTGTTTGAAAATTTTGACAATTAATTTCCTTTAATTCTTCATGAGAATTATTACCTTTTAAATAGTATTTGGTTGATTTACAGTTAATTACTTGTAAAAAGTGTTGGTTTGAACGAAAGCATTACCCAGGCCCAGTTATTAAAACCACTGCCCGCTTTATCGCCCTTTAATGCCTCCAGCGATTTGGTAGCGAATAGCTGAGAATATCCAACTTTTAGGTTAATATCACTGCTAATGTTCAGGTTATATATCAGATCAATTTCCTCGGCCAGCGTAGAAGAAAGTTCGTTTTGTGTAGCTTCCGCATAAATGGCGGTAGGGGATTGAAAATGATGGTAATTTGCTATTAATGCTGATTTTGCGCCAGTTTTAATCTTGCTTTGCAAATAGTAATCAATTAAACCGGCAGTTTTTCCAGCCTGCCCATGGTTGTTGCCTACATAGAAATAATCCATGAATCCATAAAATTTATGATTGGTACCATACAGCGGGTTAAAGCTTTTGTTTTTAGTATTTTCGACATCAGATCCTGATAAATAATCTATACCAATAGTAAGAGGAGTAACCGGAGTGTTGATAGTAGCATTTGCGGCAATCAGCCAGGCACTGAGGTCATTGCCTGTGGCATCTTTACCACCCTGATAGTACAATTCGCCGCCTAATTTTATCTTACTAACTTTCGTTTCGCCAATTATGCCATAGGTTTGCGAAAAGGCAGTGGAGGAGTCGGCCTGTTGCTGACCATTGTTAAAGATCAATCCTGATACTTTACCAGCCGCGCTTTTTTTATGCACCCATACATATTGCATGGTTTTATAATTGTTTACGCCTTCATAAAAAGTGCTGGTAAGTTTGCCCGGTTCAAAAGGCACATTTTGGTTAAACGCGGCGCCTATGTGAAAGGAAAATCCCGCGCTATCGGCATACATGAGCCGGACGGCATCATGGCTGCGCCCCTGTGCGGCCCAATCAAGGTCACCCAGAAAACGCGCATTATCGTAATCTAATTCCTGCCGGCCTACCCGTACTGATAATGATGGCTTGATATAATACTCGCCCCAGGCTTCATAAATATTGGTAAGCGCAGGATCCGTTTTATAAATCTGACTGGCATTTCCCCAAACCCGTACATCCTGTAAAGCGATTTTAAATCCTAATTTTTCAGCTTTGAAGTTAAAATACAACCGCGAACGTTGCTCTATAAAAAAGGCAGGATCGGTGATTTTTGTATCCGGAGATTTAAATCCGTTTCTGAATTCTGCCCTTGGCCGAATCTCGCCAATTACGGTAAACTGCGCTTGTACCACGTTACTGTATCCTATCGAAAGCACAAACATTAAGGCGTACCCATACTTCATGACTTCTCTTTGATTTTTTTGATAAATTCTTCTTAAACCATGCATAAAACTCAGACACTTTAGTAACTATGTATTTGTTACGTAGCAAATTTAATAATAAATTTTGTTTTTACGTAAATTTACGTAATAAAATTTTAAATTAATTTTATTATGCAGAAAAAATACGTAAAAATTTATCATTTTAGGGAGTTTTATGGCAGATTGGCTTTAGAAATATTACGTAATTATTTTCTATAGAAGAAAGCGGATCGGCAAGGAGAATAGGGCGCATACATAAAACCTAAAAATATGGGCAGCAACATTGGAAACGCATAAAAAAACTCTGAGCTGTTGCTGCCAGAGTTTTTTATTTTTTTTGGCAGAAATATTTTTAATATGTATTGATTGCTCTATGGATCAAGGTCATCTGGCGCATTAAAATTTTTGAACTGGCTTAACATTTCGTCCTGAATAAAAAGTTTGTAGACTTCAGGATTTTCTTCAAACAAAGAAATCATACTACGATCTGATAATTCGCCCTCATAATAACTTGTAATTAAATGTTCAAGTCCCTGTCGGTTATAAATTCCGCACAAAGGCTGCAGTTGCTCACCTGATTGAGAAATGATAAACTTATAGGCGGCATAGTTTTCTGAAAAAGTGTTTAAAAGCAGCTGAAAAAAATCCTGATCAAGGCGCGGCATATCGCATGGAAGATACAATATATGCTTTTCCGGAAACTGCTGATGCGCGGTAAGGATACCATGCAAAGGCCCATTGATGAAATCCCATACTTTATCCTGTATGATTTTATTTTCAGGAAATAATCGCAGGTAAGCAGGCATTTGCATAGCATTGGCAGAAATATAGGCAGGAATAGACAGGTTTTCCAGTTTCTGAAACAACTGCCTGGCCCATTGCGTGCCATCATCTTCAATCAATCCTTTGTCCTGACCCATTCGTTTACTCTGGCCGCCGCACAATATCACTGCTATCAGATTTTCCTTTTCCATAGTATTGCTAGTTATAGATATACTCTTTCAGAGAACGGTCATCTTCCACCTTTTTCAGAAGTTCTACCACATTATTTACCTTTAGTTTTTTCATGATATTAAACCGGTGGGTTTCTATGGTCCGAACGCTTTTGTTCAGATTTTCAGCTATTTCTTTGTTATTGATGCCATCGGCCAACATCCGCAGAATTTGCTTTTCACGTTTGGTAATTTCGTAAGTATGCACATCGGCATGTACACCAGGCTCTTCTTTTCTTTTAAAATTCATAAAATTATTGACCAGAATACCGGAAATCTCGCCACTAAAATATTTCTCGCCATGATATACCATTCTTATGGCTTTCAGAAATTCTTCTTTGCTGGTATCTTTTAACAGATAACCAAATGCCCCGCTTTCTATCGATTGGAGAATATATTCTTCATCATCGTGCATGGATAGCACCAAAGCTTTGGTAATCGTACTATATTGTGGCAGGCGGCGGGTAGCTTCAATACCATTCAGCACCGGCATTCTAATATCCACCACTAATAAATCAGGTTGAAACTGTTCTACTTTTTCCAGGGCTTCCTGGCCATTAGATGCTTCGGCGATTACACTGATATCTCCTTCACTTTCCAGCAATGTTCTGATGCCACTTCGTACTACGCCGTGGTCATCTGCCAGGATTACTTTAATAGTTTCCATATAAATAACTAATTAAGTGGTAAACTTATATTGATTTTGGTTCCGTGGCCTATTTCTGATTCTACGGCAAAATTTCCATTAATAAAACTGGTTCGTTCTTTCATATTGAATATGCCATGGCCTGAAGCCGCGAAATGACCGTTATGGATGAGTTCGTCATAATCAAACCCTTTTCCATTATCTGAAATCTCAAGATTAAGATAGGCAGGATTATGAGTAAGAATAACCTTAATTTCTTCCGCTTCCGAATATTTCATAGCATTATTAACAGCTTCCTGAATAATACGGTACAGGTTTGTTTCTATGTTTTGCTCTAAGCGGTTAATAAAGCCCGTCCGGTTTTCAAATATTACTTTTTTATCGGATAAACGGCTTACCTCGGCACAAAACTTTTTAATGGTAGCCACAATACCATAATCGCTTAATGCACTGGGTGTCAGATTGAAAGATACTCTCCGTACTTCCCGGATCACGCGTTGCAAAATTTCCCGGGTTTCCCTGATCAGTTTTTGCCTTGAGGTTTCGTTCTGCGATAACTCCGCGGCTTCCAGTTTAAATTTCAACGCCGTTAGCAATTGCCCAATACCATCGTGTATGTCTCTGGAAATTCGCTTTCGCTCCTCTTCCTGGCCCTCTAAAATGAGGTTAGAACGAAAACGCTGTTCTTTCACCTTACTTTCTATTTTTTCACGATTAATTTCCTGCGACCGGGCCTCTGCTTCTTTCTTCTCAGTAACATCAGTACAAATAACCATAAAATTCTCTGTGGATGAATCCTGATTGATTAACGGAACGATATTCATGCTTAGCCATAAAAAATCGCCATCGCTGGTAGTTAATTTTATTTCCCCATTCCAGGAGTTTCCCTTTTCCAAAACGTGTTGAATATCCTGAAGATATTCCGCCTTATATCCTTCCTGCTCAAGCCATTGAAACAGGTTAGATGGCAACTGCTCTATTTCAAATTCAGTAACTTCCAGGAATTTATCGGAGAGGTATACAAAATTCCCCTCAACATCAGTTTTAGCATACAAAGTAGCCAAATCGGTTTCTACATCCACATCGGCCAGTTCCTGATACGATTGCTCCAAGGAACGATACAACATATTTATTTCAGAGGCCATATTTTTGGCTATATCTTCTGAAGTTATCAAATCTTTAATGGTTTGGCTAATTTTTATGGCAATGGGCCGGAAAATAAACAGGAGTTCAAATGCAATAATGGCCAGGGAAATTAAAAGCAGAATCACTTCAAAATTTTTCACCTGAATCACTTTAGCCTTGGCTTCATCGTCGTACAGGAACACAATCCTATCCATTCCGTCCAGAAACTTACCTTCATTAACTAAAATATTATTGATATAAGGTTGTAATAAGGCGGCTGGCACTGTAGCATTCTCCTTTAATAAATCGAGCAGAGAATTACCATTGGTTACAATGCTGTGGTAGTAAGGTTCAATTTTTTCGTACATGCCAGCGATCTGCTCACTTCTCTCGCCAGTAATGCCCAGTTCCGCATCGCCATGCGACAATCCTTCATGCGATTTTATCCATAAATTAAGAGCGGAATCCAGCTCTTCTGTTTTTCGAAGTCGTAGATTTTGATTGTCAGTACCATTAATCTGAAGGGCCAATTTACTGATTTTTTGGCTAAGCATACGCTGCCGGCCCGCTAGGTTGATGACCCGAGAATCGTTTTCCTGTTTGCTTACAAAATTCTGAATAAGCATCTGGCTTAGTATAATTGCGGCTGCTATGCCACTTAAGGCCAAAACATACAGTAAACCTATGCGCTCAAACTTGTACTTATGTGTCACCAGACAATTATTTAAAAAGGGAAACCCGCAAAAACAAATTAAGTAATAACTTAACTATTTTGCGGGTGTTCATAAAAATTTTTAATAGTTTTTTATTCAAACCCTATGTAAACATAACCGTCTTCTATTTTTACCGGATACACAGCAATGTCACATTCGCTTCCATTCAGGTTTTTACCAGAAACTAATGAAAAGTTTCTTTTATGAAACGGACAGGATACCTTGGGTTCATCCTTCTCTGAACCAATCATTCCTCTGGAAAGAATCATCTGCGTTTTATGTGGACAAAGGTTTTGACAGGCATACCATTGGTTGCGACGGGTAAAATTAAAAACAGCGATTTGTAAACCCTTATAAAACACACAGGCGCCGCCATTATCGGGAAAAGCAGCAGTTCTGGCGGCCTTGTACCAATATTTTACATCCTCTGCTTTTACTGTTTTATACACTTCAATATCTGTCATCATAAGCTTAATAAAATTTTGATCAGGTTTAGAAATTTTATTTTTATTTAACTCCCCAGGCTGCTGGCACTTTTTGTCCTCTGATGTCTTCAAATTTCAGGGTTGGGTCCGATTCATTCGCATTCACGAAATGGGTAAAACGCGCTCTTAATTCTGGATTATTTACCACTTCTTTCCACTCGCATTTATATACTTTAAGTGTCTGCTCCATTTCTATTTCCAGTTGTCCGCCTATGCCCAGACAATCGTTTACGACCACATCTTTGAGGTATTCTATTCCGCCTTCCAGCTTATTCAACCAGGTTGCAGTACGGGTTAGTGGTTCAGCGGTTTTAATGTAAAACATCAGGAAACGGTCGATATATTTGATACACGTTTCCCTGTCTACATCCTGCGCCAACAGCACAGCATGCCGCGGTTTGGCCCCACCATTGCCACATACAAACAGATTCCAGCCTTTCTCGGTAGCGATAATGCCAAAATCTTTACTTTGTGCCTCAGCACATTCTCTGATACAGCCAGAAACCGCACTTTTAAGCTTATGCGGAGATCGCAAACCTTTGTAGCGATCCTCAATTTCTATGGCAAATGAAACCGAATCGTGCAGCCCGTAACGGCACCAGGTTGACCCTACGCAACTTTTCACAGTTCTCAAAGATTTACCATAGGCATGACCGCTTTCGAAACCCGCTTCTATCAATTCCTCCCAGATGTCAGGAAGCTGGTCTACCCGTGCGCCAAACATATCGATACGCTGACCACCGGTAATTTTGGTATAGAGATTATACTTTTCGGCTATGCGACCAATGGCCATTAATTTTTGTGGGGTAATTTCACCTCCGGCAACTCTGGGAACTACCGAATACGTTCCGCCACGCTGAATGTTGGCCAGAAAACGGTCGTTGGTATCCTGAATGGTGCTTTGTTTCACGATAAGTTCATTCCAGATACTCGCCAGAATAGAAGCTACGGCTGGTTTACAAACTTCGCAACCATCGCCCTGACCATACTGGTCCAGTAAATCATTGTATGATTTAATTTCTTGTACCTTAACCAAGTCGTACAATTCCTGACGGGTATAGTCGAAGTGCTCGCACAAAACCTTGCGCACCCGCTTTCCCATAGATTTTAAGGTTTCATGGAAAAGATCTGTTACCATTGGCATACAGCCCCCACAACCAGTACCCGCTTTAGTACAGGCTTTGATTTGTGCTACACTTTCCATATTGCCTTCCTTAACAGCAGCGCAGATGGCACCTTTTGTTACACCTTCACAAGAACAGATAGTAGCTTCATCGGGCAGATTTTCGACTCCCTGTCCGGTTGAATCGACACCGCGTGCCCCCAGAATCAGATCTTCTGGATTTGGTGGCAGGCTCATCCCGGTCTGTGTGATCTGTAACAGCATATTATAGGCTTCTGCTTCTCCTACCAATACACCTCCCAAAAGCTTTTTCCCATCAGGAGAAACATTAATCCGCTTATAATGTCCTTTTACTTTATCTTCGTAAACAATGGGCTGGTGAGCGTTTTGCGTACAGAAAGGATCACCAAAGCTGGCTACGTCTACGCCAATTAGCTTGAGTTTGGTAGACATATCAAAAGTTTTGAAAGCTTTGCTAAAATCTCCTGACAAATGTTTTACTACTATATCGGCCATTTCGTAGCCGGGAGCTACCAGACCATAAATCATATTGTTGTGCAATGCTACTTCGCCAATGGCATAAATATCAGGGTCGCTGGTTTGCAGATAATCGTTTACCACAACACCTCCACGATTTCCTACCTCTAAACCATACTGCCTGGCCAGTTCGTCGCGCGGGCGAATTCCCGCCGAAATTACCAGCATCTCTACGTCCAGCTTGGAATTATCAGAGAACTGAAGCCCTTCCAGCTTACCATTGCCCAATATTTCACTGGTATTTTTGTTTAAATGAACCTGAATACCCAACTGCTCTATTTTATAGCGCAGCATCCTGGCACCCGATTCGTCCAACTGTCTGGGCATTAGCCGGGAAGCAAATTCAACCACATGCGTTTCAAGGCCCAAATCCATTACCGCTTTGGCAGCCTCCAGTCCTAAAAGGCCACCGCCCATTACGGCCGCGTTTTTTACTTTTTTGCCAAAATCAATAATAGCATCCAAATCTTCAATGGTGCGGTATACAAATACACCCCGCTTGTCAGTTCCTTTAATAGGAGGCACAAAGGGGCTGGAACCAGTAGCAATTACCAGTTTATCGTAGGAAATGGTGGCGCCTTTGTGAGTTTTAATGGTTTTTGCATCGCGATTAATTTCCACAATTAGTTCCCCTGTATAAAGTTCTATGTTATTTTCCGCATACCAGGTAGCCGGAGCCATACTTAACTCTTCTACAGTAGTTCCGGTAAAATAAGCGCTCAGGTGTACCCTGTCGTAAGCTGGCCGTAATTCTTCACCAAACACTGTTACCTTATAATACTGATCGGAGCCTGCTCTTGAGCGAAGCTTTTCACAGAACTTGTAACCCACCATGCCGTTACCAATTACTATGATGCTTTCCATATTTGCAAAATTTTACGTTAATTCAATAAGTTTTCTCAGTACTTAATTTTAATTATGCTGCTAAACTACGAAAAAGATTTCTTTTTTTACGTAATAATACGTAATTTATTTTAAATTTATGGCGAATTACGTAGAAAACTGGTTTTTAAACTTAAAATACTATGGTACAACCAAAACTAACCTTAGTAGGAGCAGGCCCGGGCGATCCTGATTTGATTACATTAAAAGGAATTAAAGCTCTGGAAAGTGCTGATGTAATATTGTATGACGCACTGGCGAATATTGCTTTACTGGATTATGCTCGACCAGAAGCTTTAAAAATTTTCGTAGGCAAGCGCGCCGGGCAGCATTACCTGATACAGCGGGAAATTAATCAGTTGATTGTGCAGTATGCTTTTTCTCATGGTCATGTAGTGCGGCTAAAGGGCGGCGATCCGTTTGTATTTGGCCGCGGACAGGAGGAAAAGTTATATGCGTTAAAGCATGGAGTAGAGGTTGCTGTGGTACCCGGCATTAGTAGTGCACTAGCAGTACCTGCTACCAACCATATTCCGCTGACCCATCGTGGACTAAATGAAAGCTTTTGGGTAGTAACCGGTACCACCCGCAGCGGGCACCTTTCTCAAGACCTTGCCCTGGCTGCTCAGTCATCCGCGACCGTGGTTATATTAATGGGCATGAAAAAGTTGAATGAAATTGTACAGCTATTTTTTTCCATGCGAGGCGATCATGAGCCAATTGCTATTATTCAGAACGGCACTTGCCACAACGAGAAAGCCGGTGTCGGCACATTGAAAAATATCTGCGAAGTGGTAAAAGCCAAACAATTAGCGTCGCCTGCCATTATAGTAATAGGAGGGGTGGTAAAAAAATATCCTGCCGGACTAACTCATTTTTTATCTGCTCATAAAATTATTTGATAAAGTTTTATTAAATAATCTGCCGGGTAGTTTCATAAAACAATCGCTACTGTAGCGTGCGAATATCTGTGGAAATTTATACTTTCACAGCAGTAAATTTTTTAATTATGTTCCAGTCAAAAGAAAACAATCAGGGAAATACACTATTTCCCATATTTCTGAAACTGCATCACCTCAACCTTTTAATTGTAGGAGGCGGTGCTGTTGGTTTGGAGAAACTTGAAGCTGTGCTGCGCAATAGTCCTGACACCAAAATCACCCTGGTTGCCAAAGAAATTCTTCAGCCCGCCATCATCGAGCTTGCTAAAAGTCATCCGAATATTAAACTTATTGAAAGAAAGTTTAAAAAGAAAGATCTGAAAGATAAGGACGTGGTGATTCTGGCGACTGACCAGCGCAAACTACATGAGAAAATAAAGAAACGAACTCGAAAAATGCATTTGCTCACCAATGTAGCCGATACTCCTGATCTGTGCGATTTTTACCTGGGTTCGGTGGTGAAGAAGGGAGACCTGAAAATAGGGATTTCCAGCAATGGCAAATCTCCTACCCTGACCAAAAGAATCAGACAATACCTGGAAGAAGCCATTCCTGACGATGTGCAGCAATTACTGGATAACCTCAAGGATGTGCGCGATCAGTTGAAAGGCGATTTTGAGTATAAAGTAAAAAAATTGAATGAAGTAACGGCCGACTGGCTGCAAAATAATAAAAATGGAGATAAAAAATCTTGACCGGTTTACCAGCACCATTGCCGATTTTGACGCTGCCAATGCCGAAGATCCGCATCAGGAAAAAAACGAGAACGGTAATTTTATAGCGAAAGAATTATTGTATGCCATGCGCATGAGCGAAATGCTCACAAAATTTCATCCGGTAGCGTCTGAAGCGTTAGAACTAGCGGTTAGGTGCCAGCATATTCAGCGATGGAAAATTCCCCGCGATTCTTATCCGATGGATCGAAAGGGATATTTACAATGGCGATCGCAACTGAAAAAATATCATAGCGATCTGGCATCTAAAATTATGAAGGAAAATGGCTATGACAACGAGTTGATCGACCGTGTTTCTTTTTTATTAAATAAGAAAAAACTGAAATCAGACCCTGAAACCCAGATACTGGAAGATGTGGTGTGTCTCGTTTTTCTCAAATACTATTTCGGCGATTTCCTGGAAAAACATCCGGAAGAAAAGCTCATTGATATTGTGCGGAAAACCTGGAAAAAAATGTCCGAAGATGGTCGTAAATCTGCTAAAAAGTTGAAATTATCTCCTAAATCCAGTAATATTATTCAGAAAGCGTTACAGACCGTGTAGAAAATTCAGGATATGGCAGCCGGATTTGGGAAATTATCGCTTTCATCTTCGGTAGCCTGTTTGTGCAGGCACTGGAAATCCTTTTCAATCAATACAGTTAGGTATTGGTTTTGGGTAAAAGGGATTTTTCTTTCCAAACCGACCTCCTCCGTGTTAGCCCAGGCACCAGATTGCGCTTTTGGAAGCATGACAGCAATTTCATGCCCGGAATAATTTGCCTGAATATTTTTTATATCCGGATGCTGCTGTACCGAATAGCGAAAAGAGGGTTGATTTTCGC
>JBGTIS010000376.1:0-38017 GCA_041745535.1 Cyclobacteriaceae bacterium
TAAAACAACCAGATATCTTTTGCTTGACTTTCATCATTCGAATATCCCTTTCTGAAAAGTTGTTGTCAAATGGGACGTTAAAGTCAACTAAGAATCTCAAAACGTCGTCAGGATAATTTTTTAATCGTTCAAGTAAATTACGAGGCGGTGATTTTTTGTACCGGCCTCTGGTTGTTTTCTGGGGTGGATTGAAGGGGTTGTTGTTAAACACCCCTTTGAATAATATGGTTATACTGCTATTTGCGTTATTCTTAATCTTGAAAAATAACTTCTTGCCCATTGGGAGTAATTTTCCTTATTCTGGTTTTATTTTTTACGGAAAACTCCATAATCCACCAACTGCAGTTAAGTGCATACCGGAGGACGTAAAAGAAGGGGAGACTGGTGCCAGGTTGCTCTTTTTTTATCAATAACTCCGTTGTGGTTATGAATTTCTATTAAAAAAGGTATTGAATTAAACTGGAACGGGAATTTCAGTTATAAAATTTGAAAGTTTTTTTACGCCTGTTAACAGGGCAATATCCAAAAAAAGGAATAAAAAAAGTCGGGAGAATTTCATGAAATTGAGCATTTAAATCCGGGAAACACAATATAAGGAAAGATTATATAATTAACCCAAGCAACCCAACCGAACGTACCAACCTCAATACCAGTTTGTGTCAGGTAACAAATGAGCAAACATTACGATTGAATTTTTTCATTTCGGCAATAAAATCTTAAATTTAAGGAGTACATGCGGCAGTATTTTTTACGTCGGCAGGCGGTTGATTACGAACAGGTGGAAATCTGATTAACAGGAATAAAGGATTTGAAGATTTGCTTTTGCTTGTTATCTGAATTTTGCATTACATTTACGGTTATTGACACTATGAGAGATTTATCAAAATACCACGAATTATTATCAGAACTATTCAAGCGGCCCCAAACGCCAGCCGAATGGGAGAAATATAAGCTTTCTGATGAACAGATACATTTTTTTCATGAAAACGGTTATCTGGCCGGAATCAAACTGCTGGAAGAATGGCAGGTCAATCAGCTGAATGAAGAGCTTAATGAGATTACCGATCCGAAACATCCGGGGCAGGGTTTATTTTATGAGTTTCATTCCAACGAATCTACCGATCCGAATGCCGTATTATTTCATGCTTTAGGTGCCTGGCGCATTACCGAAGGGTTTCACGATGTGCTGTGGAATCCGGCATTTGTGATGGCGGCCAGTCAGTTACTGGGTAATCAGTCGGTACGTTTCTGGCACGACCAGTTGTTTTGCAAACCGGCGCATCATGGTGGGGTAGTGGCCTGGCACCAGGACTATTCTTACTGGACCCGAACCACACCCATGCAGCATTTAACCTGCTGGGTAGGACTCGATGATGCCACGGTGGAAAATGGCTGTCTGTATTATGTACCCAAAAGCCATCAGTGGGGATTGCTGGATAAACCCGAACTTGCCGGAGACATGGAAGGCATTATGGACTACCTTACCAATGAGCAGAAAGAAAAGTTTAAACCCGTACCCATCGAGCTAAAAAAAGGATTTGGAACCTTCCATCATCCGTTAATGGTACATGGTTCCTATGCCAATAAATCGGACCGTTCCCGCAGGGCTTTCGTCACCAATGTTTTTGCCGAGGGAACCGTTTCCAATACCGACGAGGTATTGCTGGAAGGGGTACCTGTAGTGCCGCAAGGCGAAAAGATGCAGGGTAAATTCTTTCCATTATTATTTGAAAATTCACAGAAATAAAACTATTTCATTGTACCAATCATAAAAAACTGAAAATGCTGAAAAGAAGAGTTTTTTTCAAACAAGCGGGCGTATTTGCCGTTGGTTCTTTGCTTTTGCCGGCTTGCGCCACAAAAGATAAAAATGCCGAAACCAGCGAAACGGGTGCGGCATCCGATACGGTTACGGAAACTGGCACACACATAGAAGCCATTGGCGTACAATTATACTCCGTAAGGGATATTATTGAACAGGACGTAAAAGGTGTGTTGCGGCAACTGGCCGATATGGGATACAAAGAAATAGAAGCTTATCCCGGAAGCAAGGGGCATTTCTTTGGTTTCGAGCCCAAAGAATTTGGTGATATGATCAGTGGTATGGGCATGACATTAATCAGTAGCCATGTTGGGTCTGGTACTCGAAGCGGGAAAGCCGATTCCTGGCGACAGGCTACCTTATTAACCCGGTTCGACGAATTAGCAGCAAAAGCTGCGGAAACCGGACAGGAATACCTGACCTGTTCCTGGATGGATGAAAGTTTGCGCAAAACTTCGGAGGATCTGGCCAAAACCGCTGAATTGTTTAATAAAACCGGTGAAATCTGTAAAAAGTCAGGTTTACAATTTGCTTACCACAATCATGCGTTCGAGTACGAAAAAGTAGGCGATACCATGATATATGACTATATGCTGGAAAATACAGATCCGGATCTGGTAAAGTGGGAACTGGATATGTATTGGGTAGTAGCCGGAGGGCAGGATCCGATTACTTATTTAAAGAAGTATCCAAACCGGTTTCCTTTGGGCCATGTAAAAGATATGGATAAAACGAATAAGGAGAATAATACAGAACTTGGAAAGGGCTCAATCGATTACAAAGAAATCCTTAAAGTTGCCAAAGAGAACGGAATGGAACATTTTCTGGTGGAGCAGGAAACCTATACAAATTCTTCTATCGAAAGTGTGAAAGAAGATTACCAGTACTTGGCAAATGTTACCATTTGAATTTAGCTGATAATTACCAATTAAATCATATAGTAAAAGACCCAACTTTGATGAAAAATATTTGTATAATTTGTATTTCCATATTAATGGTTTTCTATGCAAGCGGATTGGCCTGGTCGCAATCCGAACTGCCAGATGCAAATGACCAACCTGCTGTATTGCTCAATCATATTGCTTTAAATGTGGTAGACCTGGAAAAAAGTACTAATTTTTACAAAGAGGTATTACAATTACCCATGATTCCGGAACCTTTTCATGATGGCAAGCACACCTGGTTCAGTATTGGTGGAAACAGTCAGTTGCATTTAATCCAACGCGCCACAGCGGCCATAGAGCATGACAAAAATACCCATTTGTGTTTCACAGTAAAGTCGGTAGATGATTTTGTGGTAAATTTGGATAAACACAAAATAGAACGCATTAATTGGGTGGGCGATTCCCGTGAGCCCACAGTGAGGGTTGACGGCGTAAAGCAAATCTATTTCCAGGACCCAGATGGCTATTGGGTTGAAGTAAACGACGATTATCCTGAATAAAGAAATAAATAGATTCCTTTCCTCAGCATGTTTTTTGAGTTTTACAGAATAGTACTTTGACTGTATCATAACAAGTGATTGTTTTTCAGTTAATTATAATACTCTCTGTCAATCTATTTTAGGACAACCCATAAAGTTATATAACTATTATTATGTTAATTTACTATGAACAACTTCCTACACCTCACTAACAAAACTCTCAAACGTCATCGGGGAGGTTATTGAGAAAGTCTTTATCAATTTGCTTCTGAACATAAAATTGGGTGGTTTCAAATCTCTTATGTCGCAATTGACGCTGTACATAAACGGGATTTGTACCTTTGTCAATAAGAATTTGCCCGGCCGTATGCCGAAGACTATGCGTAGATAATTTCTCGCGGCTGAGGCCCAAATCTTTAAATAGTTTTTTAACCTTATATTGTATCTGTGAGGTTTTCAATTCCGGAAAAAGTGCAGCTATATTACTAATGCGCGTGTTTTGTTGTCGATCGAAGAGATAAGACCGCAGGTACGTAGCACATGAATCAAACAATTTGATGGGAGTATACGTAAATTTTCCTTTACCTTTTACAAATATCTTTTTTTCTTTCAGGTGTACATCCTTTACCCGGAGTCGGGTTACTTCCACAGCACGCAAACCATTGTATACCATTAAGGCCACTACAGCCTGCCAAAGAGGTTCTTTAATGTGTAGTTGCAAAATATCACGTTCATTTTCTTCCAGACTATCTTTATAAAAACCTTTCTCAATAGGTAAGGATTTGATGCTTTTAATATCTCGTAATCCGTCAAGCTGAGTCGCGGTAAAATCAAATTCAATACGATGACGGGAAATAACAATCCAATCCGCGAGTTGCTTAATTACCGATAAATACAGATTGATCGTAAATGGAGATTTATTCTCTTTTAAAAGTGCTTCTACAAATAAATTGGTGGCTTGCGAATTAAATCCCATTTCATTTTTTTCTAAAAAACGGAAAAACAAATTTAATACACGCACATAAGTTTCTTTGGAATGGTCGCCTCGTAAATTTTTCGCGTCCCGCATATAACTTAAAACTAACGCGTTGGCTGCAGGTGGAATTTCTGATTTGACTGGATCAGCGACTACCTGGAATATCTGATGTGCCTTCGCGAATTTCAGAAACTTCCTGACAGGAGAAACCATGTTTGGTTTCTGTCCTGATGTATATAACCCGAAACTTATGTCGTCGATCAGATAATTTTCCGTAACGCAAAACTCCAGATATTTCCGGACGACGCGAAGATAGTTGTTGGGTTTTGAAAGTGATTTTTCAAAATAACTCAGAACCTGGCTAATGGTGAGTTTATTCCGCGCGCTAAGCTGCTGATCAGTTTTTATAATTTCCATCCCCAAATATGGAAATTTAATTTGAATTTTTCAACGTTTAATAAATGCTTATTTATTAAATTTGTTGAAAATTTTTCGCTCCGTTTTATATGAAGCAAAAAAAGGAGAAGTTTTACCTTCTCCTTAAATTAAAGTTTTTTGGCCCTACATATTGGAAAGCTTTGACTCAATTTCATCAGCTTTTTCTTTCATGCCTAACCTGGTATAAACCGTTTGCAAAGTAGACAATACTTTTACATCATCTGGTTGTAATTCTTTTGCTTTTTCCAGATATGGTAATGCTTTTTCAAAATAACTTTGAGCTTCTTCCTCAACTTGCTTTCCTTTCTTCTGATACTCTTTTAAGTCCATATTATTGGCTTGTTGAAGTATTTCGGCAGCTTCATTGTAGTAATAAGCCGCGATATTGAAGGTGGCATCAAAATAATCAGGCTTCAACTCCGTGGCTTTGGTATAACTGGCTAAAGCATCTTCGCCACGATCCATTTTTTCATACAGGTATCCCTGGTTATAGTACAGCGTAGGATCCTGCGGGTCTTTTTCAATAGCTTTCTTTATTTTCTCATCCGCATCGTCCTGCCTGTCTTCATTAATCAAAACCACAATTTCTCTCTTTAAAAAGTCATTGTTTTCAGGGAAAGTTTCCTGAGCTTTTTGAAGGTATTCCAGCGCTTTTTCTGAATCCTTTTTCTCAGTTAAATAAAGGTTGATCAGGAAGTTATAAACGTCTTCATTTTTATAGCCAAGGTCTATCAAAGATAGGTAGTTTTCTTCTGCTTTGTCATATTTTCCTTCAGACTGAGCTGAAATTCCCGCATACAGGTAAGCTGTTGTATCCTCTGGTTTGGCAAGCATCGACCTTTCAAAATAGGTGATCGCGTTTTCATAGTCCTGGTTCTGATAATATTCGGCTCCTTTATTCAAAGAAATCGCCCAAATTTCTTCCATTTTCTGTTCAGCGAAAACGTAATAAGTAGAACCTTCTTTACCTAGTTCTTTTGCTTTATTATATGATTCAACCGCGGTTTCAAGTGTACCATCTTCTACAGGCATTGAATTGGTAGAGTCTTCTGCGATAGCCTGATAAATTTGTCCACGTATGTACCAGGTTTTATCCTCTTCTTTCGTCTTTTCATCCTGAATTGCTTCATCAATTAAGGTTTTCGCTTCCGTAAGATCTCCACTTTCGCGAGCGGCATCAGCTTTTCTTACA
This sequence comes from Cyclobacteriaceae bacterium, assembly GCA_041745535.1. GTDB lineage: Bacteria > Bacteroidota > Bacteroidia > Cytophagales > Cyclobacteriaceae > JBGTIS01. Next base: position 5,852 of record JBGTIS010000376.1, read on the forward strand.
TTTTTAGTTTGCCCAAAGCATACGGCTGCGGATAAGCAGAATAATAAAATTAACATTACATTTTTCATAGCTAGTTAACTGGTTAAGTGTATTTAAGTTGTATATTTTAATTTAAAATTGTTGAGTACTCTATTGTCTTATTGTCTATTCTCGCGCGTTTTCTTCTTCCTCCATGCCTTCTACCTCCATGCCTTCTTCCGCCTTGGCAACTGATGTAATTACATCATCTCCGTTCAAACGAATTAATTTTACTCCTTGTGTCGCCCGTCCCATTACCCTAATACTTGAGATCGCCATTCGTATCATGATCCCAGATCGGTTAATCAAGATTAAATCATCTTCATCTTTTACTTCTTTAATAGCTACCAGGTCACCGGTTTTGCTACTGGTGTTCAAAGTTTTAACACCCTTTCCACCCCTACGTGTTATACGGTAATCATCTATTTTTGATCGTTTTCCATATCCTTTTTCCGAAACCACCAATAAAGTACTTTCGGGATCTTTTACACAAACCATTCCTATAACTTTATTAGACGCGTTTCCCAAACTTATGCCTCTTACACCTGCTGCCACCCGACCCATGGGTCGTACTTCTTCTTCCTTAAAATGAATGGCCCTGCCTGATTTTACGGCCAGGATTACCATAGAATTACCATCCGTTAAGGCTACATTTAATAACCGATCTCCCTCATTAATTGTTATGGCATTAATACCATTTGCCCTTGGACGGGAATAGGCCTCTAAGGAAGTTTTCTTAATCATTCCTTTTTCGGTGCACATTATAAGATAGGTATTATTTACATAATCCGGATCATCCAGGCTCTGTACATTGATAACCGCACGTACTGAATCATCGGAAGAAATATTGATTAAATTCTGAATGGCTCGCCCACGAGCGGTTTTAGCTCCTTCTGGAATTTCCCACACTTTCAGCCAGAATATGCGCCCCTGCTCAGTAAAAATCAATAAATAATTATGGGTTTGCGCAACAAAAAGGTGTTCAGTGAAATCATCATCTTTGGCGGATGCGCCTCTTGAGCCAACCCCACCTCTACCCTGAGTTCGGTATTCGCTTAGGTTATTTCGTTTTATGTATCCATTATGAGAAATTGACACCAGCATTTCCTCATTTGGGATCATATCTTCATCGCTGAAGTCCTCAGCACTGAATACAATGTCTGTTCTTCTTTCATCCCCAAACCGTTCTCTCAGATCTATCAACTCATCTTTAATGATTTGCATACGAAGCTCTCGCTTCTCCAGAATTTCGTTCAAATAGGCCACATGTTTTTTGACCTCATTAAACTCGTTGGTAATTTTTTCACGCTCAAGACCGGTAAGGCGTTGCAGTCGCATATCCAGAATGGCTTTTGCCTGAATTTCAGATAAGGAAAAAGATTCCATTAACCCGGTTCTGGCAGCTTCAGGATCTCTAGAAGCCCTGATTAACTCGATAACCGCATCCAGATTATCCAGAGCGATCAGATACCCTTCCAGGATATGTGCACGGCGCTCTGCTTCTTTTAATTCGTATTGGGTCCGCCGCACCACCACTTCATGCCGGTGATCTACATAGTATTTGATAATTTGCTTTAAATTCAGCGTTTCAGGGCGCCCTTTCACTAAAGCGACATTATTAACCCCGAATGAAGATTGTAATTGGGTATATTTAAAAAGGTTATTTAAAATAACATTGGGAACCGCATCTTTCTTTAAATCATAAACTATGCGAAGTCCGTTTCTGTCAGATTCGTCTCTGATATCTGAAATTCCGTCAATTCTTTTCTCATTTACCAGGGCGGCGGTTTTTTCAATCATGCTGGCCTTATTGACCATATAAGGTATTTCAGTTACAATGATTTGCTCTTTGCCTGTTTTGGTATGATCAAAATTTGTTTTTGCCCGCATTACAATTCTGCCTCTGCCGGTTTCGAACGCGGATTTTACCCCCTGATAGCCGTAAATAATACCTCCGGTCGGAAAATCAGGAGCGGTAATTTTTTCCATCAGTTCCGCGATGGTAATGTCCTCATTGTCAATAAAATCAAGGATGCCATTTACAACTTCAGTCAGGTTGTGGGGGGCCATGTTGGTGGCCATTCCTACAGCAATACCGGATGTACCGTTTACAAGTATATTGGGTAACTTACCAGGGAGTACGATGGGTTCTTCCAGCGAATCGTCAAAGTTTGCCTGAAAATCGACGGTATCTTTGTTCAGGTCAGCCAGCATTTCTTCAGAAAGGCGCTGTAGCCGGGCTTCTGTATATCGCATGGCTGCCGGTGAATCTCCATCTACCGATCCAAAGTTGCCCTGTCCGTCAACCAGTAAATACCGCAATGACCAGGGTTGGGCCATCCGTACCATTGTGTCGTACACAGAAGCATCGCCATGGGGGTGATATTTACCAAGTACTTCTCCAACAATTCTCGCTGATTTTTTGTGTGGTTTGTTGTGGGTAAGCCCCAAATCCATCATGCCATATAATACACGCCGGTGCACCGGTTTCAAACCATCTCTTACATCGGGTAAAGCCCTGGAAATAATAACCGACATAGAATAGTCGATATAAGCGCCCCGCATTTCATCTTCAATATTGATTGGGATAATGTTTTCTTCTGCAGCCATTCAGGAGGTATACTTCAGTTTAATAAATCTTTTTTTTTTAATTATTTGTTGTCAAAACAGCTAAAAGTACCATTTTAATTACGGCGCAAGTTAATTAAAATTGTTTAATTGATGATAGGATTTTTGAGAAATATATAGTGATTTAATATGCCTAAATTAATTTTTTCTTTGGAATATTAAATATAATAACTTTTTAATAATATTTATAAAAAGTAGAATATCACTAAACGGGGTTATGTTTATAACTTTTTGTCTTTCTTTTTTAAAAGTTCAGGATATAGCTCTCCTGCTTTTGGGTCTTGCTTTTTCCAGATAGGCTGGCCGCGGAATTCTTTTCTGGTGCCTGATTTGGGATCGGATAAAAAATGCTTCATTTGAATTTTATCATTTTTCAAAGGAGACCGCGGCAAATCTGGGTAATTCAGACTGATACCAAATTCAACAAAAAAAGTAGGATTTTTATAATCAATATTCTTTACATTGGCGTCTCCTCCTGCTAAATTAACGGAGTACGATTTGAACTCAACGGATGGACGGACAAAAATCCTGAAGTATTCAGAAAAGACATTTTCTATCCTGGCACCAATATTAATAAAACTACTGTTACTTACCACATCTTTATTAAAGCCTTTACCCATATTGATTTTACCAAAACGTAAATCAGCAGCCAGGGCGTAGTCCAGGTATTCATAAATACTAACGCCGATCAATCCGAAATACCGCATCATCAAAGTTTTGGTTTTCCCGTTCGGGTCGGGGAATTTTGAAAAAAACTCGTCTGGTTCCGGATACCATGCCCTATGGAAGTCCGCGGTAAGTCCGCCGCCAATTCTAACCCTTTTCAGGTTCAGATAAAGTGCCAGGGTTATAGGGATACTATTTCCCGTATTTTTTAGTAATACCGGTACGGAATCGGGTCTGATCAGATCATAATTATCATGCAGTAAAGGATTATTTACCGGATTTCCAATGGGTTGATAGGGAACTTCAAATGAATTATCAGTGAGAAATATCTGGTCAGTCGCGACATCGGAGAACCAATCGCTATAGGCATCGATGGGTTGCCCGTTAATTATTTCCGTATTATTATCAAAAATAAAAGAGCCATCCTCAGTTCTTATATAGGCATAATCTGTAATTTCGCTTCGGTAAAAAGTTTTGCCATAGCCAGTGCTCAGATTAATGGAAAACTTATTCAGGATAAATCGGATGGGATAATCTTCTCTTCTTTTTCTTTGCAGATCTATCTGGCTAAAAGCCGGTAAACTGGAAGCGATTACCAATAACCCCAATATCAGTATTTTTGTGGATATATACAGTTGGATCAAAATATTGCTTGTTTTTATTGTAACGTTACCTCAAAAAGAAGTGTGCTAAATGGAGATACTACGGCCGCGTATTCAGGAATTACCTTTTGCTCAACCAGGGTTTCCCGTAAATAATGTGGAATAACCCTGACACTGGCGCCATATCCCAAAGCGGAAGGCATAATTAATAAGGCGCGCTCGTTGTGTCGCATTCGGCCAATACCCTCCTGTAGCCCGGTAATTAATTCATTATTATTTAAAGTAATGGTTTCAGTGCCCTGGTCAAACGTAGTGTTGTTAATCAGTTTGCCTGTGTACGTAAAAGTTACTTCTGTACCAGATTGAGGCTTGTTTCCATTGCCCTTCTGTAATTCCTTGCTATTTAAGCCTGACGCGAAGCTAATTACACCAGATAAATGTTCGCTGGTAATGTATTGCTCAATCTCATTAATTTCGGAAGTTTTTTGGGCAACCGTTGTAGTTTTGCTCACCACTTTTATCTGAACGATTACCGGTCCTGAGGTAACTGATGAATTGATGGTGCCATATGCCAGGCTGGCCGGAAGGTAAAAGGTAAAAGTTTCGCCGGTTTTCATTTGACTTAAACCAAGATCTATGCCTACCGGAAATACCGCGCCTGCACCATGCTGAAGCAAAACAGGATCACCTTCGCCCGGTTGCAGGGCATCAATCGTGCCACCATCCAGATCTTCTACATGATAATAAATGGAAACAATATCGCCAGTAGAAATGGCGGTTCCGGAATCGTTGGTTGAATCTGCTTTATAAAAGTAACCTTCAGGTGCGGAATTTGCCGTAATATTCTTTTCTTTCAGGTAATTCTCCAGAGAAACCAAACTGTTATTCCCAATTTCCAGTGGATCGCGCTTACATCCTGAAAGACAAATCAGCAGGATCATACAGCAGCCAAACAGGTTATATACTATTTTTCTGAGGGTGAATCCGTCAAACATTTACATAACACATTAATAACAAGGTGTTTTATTAGTTAGTAACGGCAATACTCCTTATACAATATAAAATACCCTAACTATTTTACCACATATGTGTCGCAAAATTTTGTGAATAACGGAACGGTAGTTAACCCCAGCCTGGCGCCAATCTTCTTAACCTCCTGGTACTCGCAGGCCTTTATACATTTCTTCTCGTCCAAATGCTGATCGGCTTTCAAAAATAAAGAGGATACAAATTGTACAAACACATAAGGAATTTCCATGTACGCGGTGGGTGAATTGAATTGGGTAATGTCAGGATCATAAATCAAATCGCGCACATGACTATTTTTTGAAAAAACCACATCCATGCAAAGCCTGATCAGGTTGATAAATGATTCTTCCCAGTTAGGCAGGTTTTTGATCAAATATTTCATTGCATGCACTACCGGATCGGTTCTGAACATTCCGTTTCCGGAAGAAAGTTTTCTGGCTTTCCTGTTCAAATTAATCTCTTCTCTTAAAGAAATACCTTTATCAGCGGCAGCAATCTGAAGAGAAGGAGTAAGAAAAACCAGCGCGAGAAAATCGTGATCGCTGATCGTTAAAAATTCGGCTTCAGTCATAATAAATTTAAGCTTCAGCTCTTTGGTGGCATTTCTGATCACCTGGTCCTCTAAAAGTATATTAATATCCCTTCCTGTTAGCATTTTATATATATTTAGGAATAAATTTCTTTCATCAAATAAAGAAGCAAACCCATTAACTATCTCTGCGAGTTTGCCTGTTTTTTGTTGATTGTACTTTTTATTATCTTTTTGACAAATTTCTTTTTTCTAACTTGCTAAACATTGAGTAAACGTAATGAAAAATATCACAGTAATTGGTGCTGGTACGATGGGAAATGGCATAGCACACCTTTTCGCGCTTCATAATTATAAAGTAACATTGGCAGATGTATCAGAAGAAATACTAAACAAAGCTGCTGATACCATTCAAAAAAACCTCAATAGACAACTCAAAAAAGAATTGATCAATGACCTTACAAGACGAAAAGCCTTATCCAATATCACGCTAAGTTCTGATTGGACAGCAGGAGTGAGCAAAGCAGATCTGATCGTGGAGGCCATAACGGAACAACCAGACATAAAATTAGACCTATACAAAAAGTTAGACCAAACCTGTGGGAGTCATACTATTTTTGCCTCCAATACATCTTCAATTTCAATAACTACCATTGCCGCGGCTACCAAACGGCCAGAGCAGGTAATAGGCATGCATTTTATGAATCCAGTGCCAGTAATGAAACTGGTAGAAATTATTTGTGGTTATGCTACCAGCGAAACAACCACACAAGCCATATTTAACTTAGCGAAACAACTTCACAAAGAACCTGTAATTGTAAACGATTATCCCGGGTTTGTTTCCAATCGCATATTAATGCCTATGATTAACGAGGCCATCATTGCCTTATATGAAGGCGTATCGGGCGTGCGGGAAATTGATACCATAATGCGATTGGGCATGTCTCATCCAATGGGGCCCTTGCAACTGGCCGACTATATCGGTCTGGATGTATGTTTGTACATTATGAAAGTATTGTATCAGGGTTTGGGAAAGGATAAATACGCGCCCTGTCCCTTACTGATCAATATGGTGGAAGCTGGCCGATTGGGCGTAAAGTCCGGCGAAGGATTTTACCAATGGAAATCAGACTCAAAAGAACTGGTTGTTTCTGACCGGTTTCGATAAAAATTTAATCGCAGTATTTATCAATGGCATTATCAGCCTCCGGCACATTCAATTGTTTTGCCATAGTAATATCACTGCACCCTCCTTTTTTTTGTTTCAGGAATACTTTCAGCGCGCCCCGATACAAGTAGGCTTCACCATACTTTTTATCGTTGCTGATGGCCGCATTGTAAGCTTCCAGCGCTTCCGCTGTTTTTCCAAGATTATGATTGGCTCTTCCCAGAAGGAAATACGCTCTAGGATTATGGTCATCTAATTTAGTCGCTTTTTCGAACTGAAAAGCCGCGTCAGCAAAGTTCCCTGTACGATAATAATTTTTTCCTACACTCAGGATAGCATTCAGGTTATTGGGATCCTGTTCTAAAACAGCCTGGTACTTTTCAACTGCTTTGTCGTACTCACCAATTTCTTCATAAGACCGTCCCATATTATACAGAGATTTAATATCGGTGGGTTTATACTCTAAAAATTTATTATAAGCATCAATGGCTTTCTGATATTCGCCTTGTTTAAAATATCGGTCGCCTATTTCTGAATCTTTACTTTCACAGGAAGCCAGGATAACACCAAATATTACCAAAGCCCGCAATGTTTTTTTCATGAATATTTTTTTAAAAAAATTAAATTAATTGTCAAAGTTTGTTACGGAAAGATAAAATGAAAGTTAACCCATACCCTCATCAAATATTATACAGCGACATTATTTTCCCGCAAAGCCTCGTTTAATGAGGTTTTCAGGTCGGTGCTTGCCTTCCGTTTTCCAATAATCAGGGCACAGGGCACCTGGTATTCGCCAGCAGGAAACTTTTTGGTATAAGATCCTGGAATTACGACAGATCTTTCCGGCACATAACCAGTAAGGGTAACCACCTCTGGCTGGGTAACATCTAAAATTTTTGAAGATGCCGTTAAAGTAACATTAGCACCCAATACGGCTTCTTTACCAATCCGAACGCCCTCCACCACAATACAGCGGGACCCAATAAACGCGCCATCTTCAACAATTACCGGTGAAGCCTGAACCGGCTCTAAAACCCCACCAATACCAACACCGCCGCTCAAGTGCACATTTTTACCAATTTGCGCGCAACTTCCCACAGTTGCCCAGGTATCTACCATGGTGCCTGAGTCTACATAAGCGCCAATATTTACATAAGAAGGCATCATTACCACCCCTTTATTCAGAAAGGAACCATAACGGGCAATGGCATGCGGTACCACCCGGACGCCCAGCTGGTCATATCCGGTTTTGAGTTTAATTTTATCATGGAATTCAAAAGGACCAACCTCTACAACTTTCATTTTCTGAATTGGAAAATATAAAATAACCGCTTTTTTAACCCATTCATTTACTACCCATTCGCCACTTTCCGGATAAGCTACTCTCAGCGTACCGCCATCTAACTCGTCTACAATAGTTTTGATAGCAATTCTAACCTCTTTTTCCGCTAAAAGGGAACGGTCGTTCCATGCTTTTTCAATTATTTCTTTTAATTCCATTTTATAATTTATGATATTTAATTTAGAAACCGCGATTTATAGCGCCATTTTACTTATTTATGAATGTGAAAAGAATTGTAATCGCTTCAGTACTAAAGACTGTTGATGATACACGAATGTATGAAAAGTTTGGTATTTCAATAGGGAAATCAAATAAATATGAGGTTAATATCATAGGTTTTTTCTCAAAAAATCAAAAACAACACAAGAATATTAATTTTTATCCGATATTTTCTTTCTCGAGGGTAAGTCTGAAAAGGTTTCTGGCCCCTTTTAAGTACTTTAAATACCTTATTAAAATACACCCAAGCCTGATTATCATTACCACTTACGAATTAATTTTCTCCACAATTATTTATAAGTGGCTCTTCAAAACCAGGGTAATATATGATGTTCGTGAAAATTACAAAAAGAACCTCAATACCAATTTAGGAAGCAATATGGGGTTAAAAAATTTATGGATATGGTATATAAGTATAACAGAATATTGGGCAGGCATATTTTTCGATTGGTTTTTTCTGGCAGAAAAAGGTTATGATACAGAGTTAACTTTTCATAAAAAGAAATACCATATTATTGAAAACAAAGCCATCCATACGGACTTAAAAGCTACAACTAAGAAAACAACATATTCATACCGTTTTATCTATTCAGGCACCATTACAAAAATTTATGGTATTTACCAGACCCTGGAGGTTTTCGCTGCCATCAGAACCGCCTTGCCGGGGGCAACTTTGACTATTATTGGTCATTTTCCATATCGATCTGATCTGGTTGCCATTAAGAAAATTGCCAGTTCAGATGCGGGAATCAAAGTGGTGGGCGGACTTACGCCGGTGCCCCATAGCCTTATATTAAAGGCCATACAGAAAGCGGATTTCGGATTTATCAGTCACCAGCCGGTAGAAAGTATTAAAAATTGTTTTCCGACACGTATTTATGAATACATGGCGCATGGTATGCCCTTTCTTCTCCAGAATCATCCGCTATGGGTAGATTACTGCGCCCTCTGGGACTGTGCTATTATTTTGGATTTCAATAAGTTTGATGCTGTGGAAATAATCGAACAGGTTACAGACAGGAAGTTTTATAAAAACGGAATTCCTAAAACCGTATTTTGGAATACAGAAGAAGAAATGCTGCTGAAGGTGGTTGATCAGCTATTAATCCATTAGTTATCAAAATTATAAGGACCACTCATTGAGTAGGCTAATCGCATGGTGGGCAGTCAGGTCAAACTGACAGGGTACTACCGATACATAATTGTTGGCGATTGCCCATTCATCGTTGTCATCTCCTTTATCGAAATTGACAAAGTTACCAGCCAGCCAGAAATACCTTCGTCCGTTCGGATCATAACGCTGATCAAATTCTTCCTGCCATTTGGCTCGTGCTTGTCTGCATATTTTAACGCCTTTGATATTCTCATTTTGCCTGGGAGGAAAATTAACATTCAGTGTAATACCATAGGGAAGTCCGTTATGGAGCACCTGTTTGGCAATGGTATAAACATACTCCCGCACATGAGAAAAATCAGCATCTGAAGCATAGTCACACAAAGAAAAACCAATAGAAGGAAAACCTTCCATGGCTCCTTCCATAGCCGCTGACATGGTGCCAGAATACAAAACGCTGATTGAGGTATTGCTACCATGGTTAATGCCACTCACCAGTAAATCAGGCTGTCGATCTTTTAACACATAATGTTTACCCAATTTTACACAATCGGCAGGCGTACCCGAACATTCATAAGCGGTTACACCATCAAAAATATCCGTTTCGGTTAGGCGCAAGGTGTTTCCAATAGTAATGGCATGCCCCATACCCGATTGCGGGCTATCAGGAGCCACGACTACCACTTCGCCCAATCGTTTCATCGTTTCCACCAATATCTGTATTCCTTTAGCCGTAATGCCATCATCGTTGGAAACTAAGATCAGAGGTTTTCCCATGCGGTACCTGTATTATTTCAAGTATTGATTAGTGAATTGTAATAGGCGGTAATTCTTACCAAATCGCGTTGCCGGTCGTAGCGAAGGTTATTCTTTTTAATAAATTCTTCCAGTTTGTTTTTATCTCTGGTGAGGATATCATAAAGTTCATCTTTTTTTTGGGTATATAAAGCGATTTCTCCATTACCATCTAAAAAATAATATTCGTATTCAAGTTTCAGACGGGTATAGTAGCGGCTGCTGGAATAATAATAACTATACTGGGGAACAGTTTCCTGGACCAGGGTTTCGCGACAAAGTAAGGTGATGGTATTCTCGTAAAGTACCTCGAACAGTCTGGGAACATTATAATTAGGATTAACCTGATAGGGCAAGGCATAAAATTCACGATAGCGGTTGACTGTTTCGTCGTATATCTCAAAGTAAACTATTTTTCTAGAGCTAAAAGTGCTGATCAGGTTGTTATTTAAAACCTGTATCAAATCTCCTTCCAGATTATATTTAATTTTCCCACTTAATTCTTCACCTGATAAAAGAACAACTTTACCATCATGCCACAATTCAGATGGAAACTGATCCTGTGCCTGCAGGTACGATAGAGACCAGCAGAGTACAAATAGAAGAGTAAATACTTTTTTAATCATTGCTAATAAAAGGAAATAGAATCTGAATATTGTTACATTATCATAAACGTAATAATTTTTAAAAAGTATGTAAAGTGTAATCAGATAAATGATTTTAATTAACTTCCAAAACTATGTTCTCAATTATTTCGAGTCCGTAGCCAATCAAGCCCACTCTTTTTTGTGGATGGTTAGTAATAAGCTTTAGTTTGCGGGCATTTAAATCTCGCAAAATTTGGGCACCAATACCAAAATCACGTTCATCCATAGTAGCAACCTGAGCGATATGATTTTTTTCATTCAGTCGCGCTTCCTTAAAAGCAACTAATTCTGCCAGTAATGATTCTGGTTTTTCATCCCGGTTCATGTACAGAACCAGCCCTTTCCCTTCATTGGCAATCATTTTCATAGCGATTTGCAAATGTCCGGCATATCCCGACTGAATCGCGCCAAAAACATCACCATAGAAATTGGCCGCATGTACACGCGCCAAAACGGGTTCATTTTCTGTCCATTGCCCTTTAACAAAAGCATAATGGATAATATTTTTATTAATTTGCTGATAGGCTACTAATTTAAATTCGCCATACATCGTAGGCAGATTTAATTCGATAACCGGCTTGATCAGACTTTCTCTTTCCAGCCTGTATTTAATCAGATCATCAATTGAAACCAGTTTCAAATCAAATTCGTCGGCAACTTTACGCAAATCAGGCAGTCGTGCCATAGATCCATCCTTATTCATGATTTCTACCAATACACCTGCCGGGGAAAGTCCGGCTAAGCGAGGAAAATCAATTGCTGCTTCAGTATGACCAGTCCGTTGCAGTACCCCACCACTTTTCGCTTTCAGTGGAAAAATGTGACCGGGTCTGGCCAAATCCTCAGGGAGAGTATCCGGGTCTACCAAAGCCTTTATTGTTTTTGCGCGATCACTTGCGGAAATTCCAGTTGTACAGCCGTGCCCAATTAAATCCACAGAAATAGTAAATGGCGTAGCGTGTAAGGCAGTATTTTTTCCTACCATTAAGTCAAGGCGCAATGCTTCGCATCTGGCTTCACTTAGGGGCGCGCAAATCAATCCCCTCCCATAAGTAGCCATAAAATTTATTATTTCCGGAGTTATTTTTTCAGCAGCACAAATAAAATCACCCTCATTTTCCCGATTTTCATCGTCTACTACAATAATTACGCTGCCATTCCGGATTTCGTTGATGGCCTCTTCTATACTGTTCAACATTTGATTTCTTTTAATGCAAATGTTGTTTATTTATTAGAAAAAGGCAAATTATTAACATAATAATAGTTATATAACTTTAGGTCATACCCTGGAATAGGTCTACCTAAAATTGTAACCTATTGTGGCACAATGGAAATAAAAAAAACAAAGCCAGATGAAAATCACCTGGCCTTTGCCCATTTATGGAGAAAGAAAATTTTTAGAGTTCCTATTTGTTAATTAAGCTTTAGTAACCTGGATTTTGTACATACAATCCTTTGGTGAAATCTATTTCACGCTGAGGGATCGGAAAATATTCGTCCCGGCCTTGTGTAAAAGAAGCGGCGGAGAGAAATTCTTTTCTGGTTTTCTCTACCGCAAGATAAGCATTCAGGGTTTCATCGGCGATACCCCACCGTACCAGATCAAAAAACCGCGGACTTTCCGTAGCAAATTCCAGCCTCCGCTCCCACCGCATCGCTATCCGGGCATTTTCCTGCGTCCAATTAATATTTATGCCATCCACATATTCATCAACCAGATAATTGGAAGGATCGCTGCCATCAGCGTGTTTCAGCCTTCCCGTACTATTCTTTGCTCTGGTTCTTAACATATTAATAAGTGCCAAAGCTTCGGCCTGTCGTCCTAACTCAATAAGCGCTTCTGCCTGCCACAACAGGACATCGGCATACCTGATTATACCAATATTTACTGATGAACCATAGAAAGGGCCCACTTTTTTGAAACAAGAGCAATCAGCGGCCTGCTGCTCTTTCATGTTGCCAAATCCACCATACAAAGCCGGTACACGCTCCCAACCATGGTCATACAACACATCGGGCTGGTATTTAAAAGGGTGTCCCTGAATGCCTACTGTATGGTCCAGCCGAGGATCCACCCGTGCCCCATTCGGTACCAGATCCGCATCGGTGAGTGCCACATCGTTGAATGTGTCGAACATCGGCAGACCAGCTTCGTCAGTCTTAAAGGCATTCACCATATTTTGACTTGGGATATGAAACCAGCAGCAACCATACTGCGGTGCCAGGCTATAGTTCAGGCTGGTAGACATGCTGAGTCTGCCAATAGCCGTTCCATCATCGATTGAGTGCTGAATCGCGAATATCGATTCAGGGCCATTGTCGTATCCATATAAGAAATTTTCGGCAAAATCGGGTTGTAAACTGTACATGCCCGAATTGATCACATCATTGGTAAGGCTCACTACTTCCTCTAATCTTTGTGGATTAATACCGGTCACATTGTGGTTGTCATCCTGCTCGTAAGCCTGATAGAGACGCACTTTGGCCAGATAAGCCTTGGCCGACAACTGATTGGCCCGCCCCACTTCCGGTTGGGTTTCAGGCAGATTGTTAACGGCAAATTGAAAATCTTCCGCGATTTTATTCCACAATTCATCATTTGTAAATTCACGGTTCGATACCAAAGCTCGTTCCTCATCGGGAATGGTTTCAACAATATAGGGAACGTGCTTGAACAATACTTTCAGCACAAAGTACATGTGCCCTCTAAGAAAGCGCATTTCACCCTGACGAACGGCTTTATTAGGAAAGTCTGCCTCAGAAGCATCATTCAAAGCACTGAGTGCGAAATTAGCCCTTGAAATAGCCTTAAAAGCATTTTCCCAGGTATTGTTAAAGAGCCCACCGGTAGTAGGTTGCGTCAGGTTGTATTGTTCATAAGCGTTTACTTCCCCCACATCGTCCACACTTCCCCCGCCTTTGTAAGCATCATCGGAGCGCACGCTGCCATACACCCACATACTGGTAATGGAATTGTTCCAAAAGTCATTGCCAATGGCAGCATAGGCGGCTGTTACCAATGCGTCTAAATTATCAGGAGTAGTCACCTGTTCTTCCGTCAGGGTTCCTTTCGGTTGAAAATCCAGGTGTTCTGTGCAGGCACCCACCACCAATAAGGTGGTTATAACGAGTGCGGATAATATATTCGTTTTCATGATATGTTTCGTTAATTAGTTGAATGTGACATTTAAACCGAAAGTTACCGAAGTCGGGACCGGTATCAGGTTCCAGTCAGTAACTTCAGGATCGGCCCCCGCGAACTCTTTACTTTTGAACCAGAACAAATTTTCTCCCATCAGGAAAATACGCAACCGGTCCATGTGTAATGGTTCTATGGCTGCCAAAGGAAAACTATATCCCAATTGGATATTTCGCATCTTAAAATAAGAACTGTTAAGCAGGAAATAATCCGATGGACGGGTTTCATTATTGGCATCTACCAGGGTCAACATCGGAATGTCTGAGCCAGGGTTCTGAGGTGTCCAGGCTTTCAGCACATCAGTTCCCATATTTTCTCTTACCCTGAGAAAATTATTCCAGAAGGTATACTGGTCATTGCCCGTTCTGCCTCCAACACCCGATCCGAACAGTGAGAAATCAAAGTTTTTATAGTTCAGATCGATTCGAAGGCCATACTCAAAACCGGGAAGCACAGTACCCAAATAATCCTGGTCCAGCGAATTGATTACGCCATCGTTATTCAGGTCTACATATTTGATTCTACCCGGACCGGCACCGATTTGCGTAGCATGGGCATCCACTTCAGATTGGCTCTGAAAAATGCCATCGGTTTTATATCCGAAAAATGAGAATTGAGACTGCCCTAAAATTGTTTTCTCTGAGTTTCCGGGAAAAGCAGTACGCACCTCCTCTGGTAATTCGGTAATTTTGTCACGGAATCTACTGAAATTACCATTGATGGTATAGGACAAATCATTACCAATGGTACCCCGATATGCCAGTATCACCTCTAATCCTTTGTTTTCTACCACGGCACCATTTACCCATTTGAGTTTGCCTTCACCTACCGCTGAGGCAATGGGTGGTTGCAACAGAATGTCGGATGTTTGACGGGTAAAATAGTCAATAGAGCCAATAATTCTGTCATCTAAAAAACCAAAATCTATGCCTGCGTTCAACTCTTTCGTTGTTTCCCACTTTAAATCGGGGTTGCCGCCCTGTACTGACACAAAGCCTGAAGGAAGGCCGCCGGTATCGTTGCCGCCCAGGTCATATGCTGTTCCAACGTTCAACCACTGACCGGGAAAGCCTTCCCCATTGTTGAAAAGTGTGCCATACCTGGGTTCGTACAGGGCAAATCGGGCCACATCTCCAATGTCCTGATTCCCAACTTCTCCATATCCTGCTCTTAGCTTCAGATCGGAAAGTACGCTCACTTCCCGCATAAATTCCTCATTCACAATTCTCCAACCTAAAGTAACCGCAGGAAAAATACCATACTGATTTTCCTGTCCGAAACGGGAAGATCCATCCCGCCGTATCGTTACCGAAGCCAGATACTTATCGGCGAAAGCATAGTTTATTTTACCAAATTGCGCCAATAATCGGCCACCGGTGGCCCTTCCGAAATTGGTACTGCGTCCCGTACCGGCAGAAAGCGTAAAGAAGTCTTCCGTTTGCTGGGCAAAACCTTCCCGAAACGCGCCAAACTCCTGGAAATCCTGCCAGATGGCTTCCACCCCGGCCAGCAGATTGATCCGGCTTTTTCCCACTTCAAATTCATAGCGCAGCGTATTGGACCATACCTGATCCAGGCGCATCCCGGTTGCACGCTGTAAACTGTTTACTGACCTGCCCAGAAAACCTTCCTGAAAAGCCAGTTGAATATCCTTATTTACTCCATTTGAGTATTCAATACCGTAATTGGTTCGGAAGATCAAGTTCTCGATCGGCTCTATTTCAGCATATACATTTCCAAATGCCGTAGTCCGGTTAAAATTATCCCAACGATTAAGATATTGCATATTCACAGGATTATTCCGGTCGGAATAGCCCGCACCCAAGGGACCGGCAAACTCTCCATCCACGGTCCGCACAGGCAGTGTAGGCGCCAGCGTAATGGCTAGGAAGGGCGTGGGCGCGCCCCCTAAGTCTGTCGTGGCCAAAGTTTGATTGGACGTAGCCAGTAGAGAATTTATTCCCAGTCGTAGCTTTTTGTTAAAGGCCGAAGTATTGGCATTGATACGGGCACTGTACCGCTCATAATCGGTGTGTACCAAAGTCCCGGTATTTTTTATATAACCAATATTGGCCAATAATCCACTATTTTCAGTATTTGCGGTTAATGTCAAATCATTGGAAATTACATACCCTGTTTCATAGGCTTCATCCTGCCAATCGGTATCGCCGGCAGGCACATTCTGGTCGCCCCCCACAAAAGGCTGAACCGTTACACTATTCAGTACCGGATTATTGAAATCATTATTCCAGTCGTAGGTATAAATGGCGGAATGGACGCCTGGATCGGTGCGATCGTTTACCGAACCCTGCCACAGCGCGATGCCCCGCTCTTCCGCATTCAGCATATTTTGTTGCTGGGGTTTTGTGGTCTGCATGGATACACTGGAATTGAATTCAACACTCAATCTTTCCCCGACCTTTCCGCTTCCGTCTTTGGTAGTAACAATGATTACGCCATTGGAGGCACGGGAACCATAAATAGAGGCCGCTGAGGCGTCTTTTAAAATTTGTACAGACTCAATGGTACCGGGTGCCAAACTTTGGAATACCTGTGCCTGTTTGGTAGGAACCCCATCGATAATATACAGCGGATCATTGTTACCCAGGGTATTGACGCCCCGGATCAGGATGCGGCTGTTTTCACCGGTAGGGGTACCATTTTTCTCTACAAACAAACCGGCAACCCTTCCCTGCAAGGCTTGCATGGGATTGCCCGAAGAAGTATTCTTGATGGGCTCCAGATCCACTACGGCCACCGCTCCGGTAACATCCACTTTCCGTTCGGTCGCGTAACCCGTTACCACTACCTCTGAAAGTGATTGTACATCTACCACTAATCGCACATTAATGGTAGACTGGTTGCCCACCACAATTTCGGTAGCCGCATACCCTACTGAAGTAAAATATAAGGCATCGCTGGGTGATACACCATCCAGGCTGTAATTACCTTCCACATCGGTAACGGTACCCTTGCTGGTTCCTTTTACCACTACGTTAACACCAGGTAATCCTTCGCCGGTTTCATCAGTAACTGTACCGCTAACCGTATTGTTTTGTGCGGCCACAGGCGAGAAAGCAGCCATACAGAGGACGATCAGAAATCCTCCGTACATCTGTAAAAGTTTTAGTAAAATTTGCTTTTTCATAGTTGATAGGGTTTAAATTAAACATTTTGAATTATTTTATTTGATAATCAGGTACTTGAGATTTAAGCTTTCACATTCATTTGATTTACCTTTTCATGGATTGCCAGAAAAATTTCGTATGCGCATCAGTCTATTCCTCACCTCTCATATTTCTCAAAAAAGGAATAGTTATAGCAGAAAGACTTACTTACGATAAGTCATCAGACGATCTTTTTTTTAGAAATTAATTGTAAGGCTAAAATTATTAGCCACTTCACTTTCAGGCTGACCAACTTTTGTGTATGGTCAGGTTATAAGAAGACACTGATTGATTAAAAGTTCCTTTTAAACAGGCTATTTAGTCCAACAATAGGGCTAGCCCAATCACCAGCTTTGTGCCAGTGAAGTTCGCATACTTGCTTTTTCTACATCTTTTCCCAATTGTTCCAGCGATTTCCCTTTGGTTTCAGGCATAAACTTCCATACCCAAATGCCTTGCAGCAGCATCATTAAGGCAAAGAACATAAAAGTAATACCACCACCCAGGCTTTCTGCTACAACTGGGAAGGTCCAGGATACAACCGCGGCCATCAGCCAATGGGTAAAGCTGCCCAGGGCCTGCCCTTTGGACCGAACTTTATTAGGAAATATTTCTGATATAAATACCCAGATAACCGCCCCCTGCGAGAAAGCGAAGAAAGCGATAAATCCAATCAGATAAATTAGTACACCGTAACCAGAGAAGTCATTGGTAAGGAAAACCCAGCCTACCATGCCCAGCATTACTACCATGCCCACTGAACCGATCAACATCAGTTTCTTTCGGCCCAGCCGATCGATAACCGTCATTGCCAACAGCGTAAATAACATATTGGTAACCCCAATGGCTATGGATTGTATCAATGCGGAATCAGTACTCAATCCGGTCATTTCAAATATCCTCGGAGCGTAATACATAATGGCATTAATACCGGATACCTGGTTGAAAACCGCTATCAGAATGGCCATGGTAACGGGAAACCGGTATTTGTGCTGGAACAGATTTTCATTACTGGTTTTGGTATCTACCCGCAACGATTGCTGGATGTCGCGCAATTCTTCCTCTACATTGGGCTCACCCATTTTTTCCAGAATATCTTTTGCTTCTGCTTCCCGGTTTTTACCCACCAGCCAGCGAGGGCTTTCCGGGATTAAAAACAGCAATCCAAAAAAGATTGCGGCCGGGATTGCCTCAACGCCCAGCATCCAGCGCCAGGCATTTTCACTAATGTAGGCGGCCAGAAAGTAATTGGACAAGAAAGAAATCAGGATGCCAAAAACCACATTAAACTGCTGTACCGCTACCAACCTGCCCCGCATAGCTGCCGGAGATATTTCAGCGATATACATGGGCGCCAATACGGAAGACCCGCCTACACCCAGACCTCCCAGAAAACGGAAAAACAGGAATAAATACCAATCGGAAACCAAAGCGCTTCCCAGGGCTGAGATTAAGTATAAAACTGCCAGCACAATTAATACTTTCTTTCGCCCCATGGTATCCCCGGGCTTGCTCACCAGTAACGACCCGATAATGGTGCCCACCAGCGCTATGGCTACTGTAAAGCCGAGGCTATTGGTACTTAAATCAAAAACCATTTGCAGATCACGTGTGGTTCCGGAAATAACTGCCGTATCAAAGCCAAACAGAAATCCTCCCAGGGCAGCGATGATGGTATTGGTCAACACAAAACTTTTTCCTTTCATAAGTTCAATAATTCTGATGGGTTAATATTTTTTGAATTTCAGGTGAATAGCTGGGTATGGCTCCCCGTGAGGAAGCTACAAAAGCACCCAACTGATTGGCGATTTCAGCGGCTTGAACGGCATCTTTGCTTTGGCTGTATTCCCATAGGAATGCGGCACTGAATGCATCACCTGCTCCAACGGCATCCACCAGATTTATTTTTTTGCCTTTTATAAGGTTTAATTTATTGCCAACCGACACATAACAACCTTTTTCAGAAGCCGTAATAATCACTGTTTCTACCCTGAATCGCTCCTGAATAGCCACAGAAAAATCCGCGATGCTGTATTTTTTCCCAAATAACAATTCTGATATAGGTTCCACTTCATCATGATTGAGCTTAAAAACATCACAAAAAGAAAGAGAAGGACCAATCAATTCCGGAACCAATACATCTTTACGAAGGTTCACATCATAAAATAAGGTATCAAAGTTCATATGGTCAAGAATCCATCCCAGTGTTTTTCGTGAAATGGAGTTACGCTGTGCCAAAGTACCATAATAAAAACCATTGAAGTTAAACGTTTTCAATTGTTTTTTCTCCGCTTTAATGTAGTCCCAGGCTACATTTTTATGGATGGTATAATCCGGCTGGCCTCCTTCCAGAAAAACTTCTACGGTACCGGTAGGATACCGCGGATCTTGTTGGAACAGGGAAGTCCGAACACCCAGCTTTTTTGCCTCCGCCAGTGCCCTTTCGCCCAGTGCATCGCTGCCAATTCGGGTAAGCATATACGATTGCGCGCCACACTGGGCCAGATGCGCTGCCACATTAAAAGGCGCACCGCCCAGATAGGGCGATCCTTCTATAAAATCCCATAGAATTTCGCCAAAGGAAAGAAAGTTAAGAGATCTGCTGTTGACTGCCATGTCCTGAAAATTGTTAAGATAATTTTCCATTATTTCGCGGAATTGGGATCGTTATTCCATATGGAAGCCAGTTGCGTTACCGTACCAGAACTTAACCGTACCCTACCCTCCCGGGCGAACAAACTTAGTTGGGTATAATCCGAGTCTGGAAAAAATATTTCCGTCATCACCACCTCACCATTGTCGCCAAACATTTCAACTGAAGCTACATCAAACCACAATTCCATTTTCAAAGAGTCAGCAGTGGATACTCTTGGCACATAAAACTTTCCCGGAAAATCAGATGAAAAATCGTCTTTTCCAGATTGGGTGCGGTCTACAAAAAACCGGTTTCCTTCCCGTTCGTAGCCGATGCTGATTGTCTGACCCTTATCATTAGAAAGTTGTACGCCAAGTTCTTTGGCTGAATCAAGATCAGTAAAATAAACCTCTATCGCTGAGGTAGTTAACGCAAATGGGATTTCACTGGTCAGGTTTATTTCGCCCTCAATTAACTGAGCTTTTATTTGAGCCGTTTCTGCTTTAATGGCATCCAGTTCTTTAACTGGTTTGGAAATCAGCCTAAGACCTTGCTCAGTTTCAGCTAAAGTCAGTTCACGCGGAATGGTCATGGCACTTCGCCAGTTTTCGGTTGGCACCCGGTTGGCGTACTGCCAGTTGCTCATCCAGCCCAGGAAAAGACGCCTTCCATCCGATTCAGGAATATTGGCCCAGGTTACGCCAGCGTAATTATCTTTGCCATAGTCAATCCACATTTCTGTTTTTTCAGGATGATCGCTTGTAAATTTTTTACCATCAAAATTACCAATAAAATACTGCGTAGCCGAACCACCCAATGGTCCTCCCGGATTGATGCTCACCAGCATAACCCACTTCTGATCTCCGTTGCCGGTGGCAAGCGGGAACAGGTCGGGACATTCCCAAACGCCCCCGTGGCCGCCAAAATTTTGTCCAAATTCGCTTAATTTATCCCAGCTAAGCAGGTTTTCAGATCCGTATAGTTCGATATGGTCGCCCACGGCTAAAGTCATTACCCACTTTTGTGATGGCTGGTGCCAGAAAACTTTCGGATCACGGAAATCTCTGACGTTGCCTGGATTTCGCAGTACGGGATTACCGTTATATTTCTCCCAACTCCGGCCATTGTCCAGGCTAAAGGCAATACCTTGAGACTGGTGTTCATGGCTGCCTGCTTTTTCGGCCACGGCATCGTGGTACGTAAATACGGCCACCATCGGAGGAGAATTGATGGATCCCAGACCTGAAGAATTTTTTTCGTCTACCACGGCGCTGCCAGAAAATATATAGCCTAAACTATCAGGATACAGCGCGATGGGTAGGTGTTCCCAATGGATCATGTCGTTGCTGACAGCATGCCCCCAGTGCATGGGTCCCCAAACGGTGCTATCGGGGTAATGCTGGTAAAACAGGTGGTATTCACCATTTAAATATACCATCCCATTCGGATCGTTCATCCACATGGTGGGCGGAGTAAAGTGAAACTGTGGGCGGTGGGGTTCTGTAAATTCCTGAGAAACCGTTTGGGTTTTGGCATCAGCTTTTTCCGTGGCTTCAGACAGGCATCCGCTGATTATAATGATCAGCATTAAGGATAGTACAAGGTATAAATTTTTCATAGGTAGCGATAATATGATTAGTAGAATTCCTTCTATATTGTTATTTTTATAATATGACACAATAATTTTTATACGTTTTGAAAATATTGTATTAAATCCACCATTCAAAGTTCTTTTATTACTGAAATTTGAGGTTAGAAAAACTGGTCAATTATAGAGGAAATATGATTCAATACCATTTTTGAGCTAAATTTACCTGTAAAGTGGAAAATTATTCACCCATGAAAAGACCCTATTCCTTAATTTTTATAACAAGTTGTCTGCTCTTTTTTTCCTGTGCTAACAATGAAAGCAAACAGAAAACAAAAATTACCATTGGTTTTTCTCAATGTACCACTGGCGACGACTGGCGAAAGTTTATGCACGAAGAGATGCTGAGGGAAATCAGCTTATATCCGCAGTATAATATTGAACTAATCGTAAAAGACGCCCATGACAATAACCAGCAACAAATTGAGGATGTAGAGGCGCTAGTTGCCTCAGACATTGATATTTTATTGATCTCACCCAATGAAGCCAAACCCCTTACCCCCATTGTGGAAAAAGTGTATGACGCGGGAATCCCCGTGATTGTAATAGACCGAAAGATAGATTCCAGAAAGTTTACTGCCTATATTGGTGCCAACAACCTGCTTATTGGTAAAGAAGCAGGTCGGTTAGCAGCCGACATTCTAAAAGGGAAAGGTAAAATCGCCATGGTAACCGGACTGAAAGGAGCGACTTCCGCGATTGAGCGATCAGAAGGCTTTCAGTCTATTGTTGGTGAGTATCCGAACATGGAAATCGTACATACGCTGGAAGGAGAATGGCTGCCCGCGATCGCACAACAGTTAACCGATTCGCTTTTCCAGGCTGATCAGGACATTGATCTGGTTTTCGCACAGAATGACCCGATGGCTTTTGGCGTTTACCTTTCGGCCAGTAAATATGGTTTCAAACCCCATATTATTGGCATTGATGGCATTAATATCCCGAATGGCGGGTTGGAAAATGTATTACATGGCTATATGGATGGTACCATATATTACCCAACCGGCGGAGATAAAGCTATTCAGCTTACCCTTGATATCCTTAACAATAAGACGGTTGAAAAATTCAACTACCTCAGTACTTTCAGAATTGATGCAGACAATGCGCGAACCCTTACCCTACAGGGCGAACAAATCCGGCAACAATACGAAAAGATTGATCTGCAAAGGAACTTCATCGCCAGTATGAATCACCTGATCCAGCGGCAAAGAACTTTTTTACTGTTGTTGTCGCTCACCATTGGGCTGTTGGTACTTCTGATAGGATCGGTTATTTATTTCCTTTACAAAAAGAATCAGATCAATAAGGTACTGGACAATAAGAATAAAACGATTGAACAGCAGAACAAAAAAATTACCCAACAACGCGACGAAGTTATAAAAGCCCTGAAAATAGCGGAAGAAGCCACCGAAACCAAACTCAGCTTTTTCACCAACCTGTCGCACGAATTCAGAACTACCCTGAATATGATCTCCCTGCCGGTTAATGACCTTGCCGCCGCTGAAAAAGATTCTCCGCATTACCAGAAATTGCGGATTATCCAACAGAATACCAATCGGTTGGTACGGCTGGCAGAAGAAATACTTGATTTCAGGAAAATTGAAAAACACAAATCCAGCCTTTTGATCTCGCGCGATAACCTGGCGACTTTCCTTCATAAGCTGGTTACATCATTTACCCCTCAGGCTGAAGAAAAAAACATTTCCCTGACCAGTGTGGTACCCGAAAAAATGGAAATGGATTTTGATGGTGAAGTACTTGATAAGGTAGTATTCAATTTGCTTTCCAATGCCCTTAAAAACACAAGACACAATGGAACTATTTCGATAAAGGTTGCCGCGGAAAATGAGCAGGTACTTATTCAGGTTCAGGATAATGGCATCGGAATTTCTGAAGAGCATCTTCCTTATATCTTTGATTTGTTCTACAGGGCTCCGCATGACCATGAAGAGGGCAACGAACAGGGTACTGGTTTGGGATTGGCCTTGTGCAAAGAACTGGTGTATTTACATTCCGGCAAACTGACTGTATCGAGCCAATTGGATGTGGGAAGCATTTTTACCATTTGTCTGCCGCGATACCAGGATAAAACCACCATCACCGCTACATCATCAGTTGAAAAAACCGGTAAATCCTTAGAACCTGATTTCAGTAAAACGGTGTTGATTGTAGAAGACAATCCGGGGTTACTAAATATGCTGGCTGATGTGGTTTCAAAATACTTCCAGGTAATAAAGGCAAAAGACGGACAGGAAGGCCTTGCCTGCGCCTTGGAACAGCATCCTGACCTGATTATCAGCGATATATTTATGCCAGAAATGGATGGCATTGAATTATGCGAGGAGATCAAAAAAACCCCCGGTACTTTTCAGGTACCTGTGATATTGCTAACCGCCATCGATTCTTATAAAACAAAAGTAAGTGGGTTTGACATTGGGGCCGACGATTATCTTACCAAACCTGTAAATGAACACCTTTTGATTAGCAGGGTAAAAAACCTGATGGAATCGCGTGATAAGTTTAAGCACTCCCTTGGTAAATATCAGTTCATCTCCGAAAGCATCGCCCATGCCGATCAGGCTGATCAGGATTTTATCAACGAATGTGTGACCATTATTCATAAACATATTTCCGAAGAGTCGTTCCACCTAGATCAGTTGGCTGAGAAAGTGAATATGTCGCGGTCTTCTTTGTACCGAAAACTCAAGAAAGTTACTGACATTAAAGGAGTCGACTTTATCAAAAAGATCAGGCTTCAGTATGCGGCCAAAATTTTATTAAATGAAGATAAAGGAGTGAATGAAGCAGCCTGGCTCTGTGGTTTTTCCGATGTAAAATATTTCAGTAAATGTTTTGCCAAGGAATTCAATCATAATCCCAGTAAATTTAAGAATGCCATTTTATCTGCCCGCGATATCAAAGATTTTGTGTAGTAATAACCTTTGTTTTCCGCCTGAGAAAAGTTCCCATTGCGACAATTGATAAATGAAGAAAAAAAGCCGGTCCCCGAAATTGATAGGAACCGGCTTCAGGCAGAAGAAATCTAATCTTCAATAATTTATCTGGTCATTTAATATCAAGCTTTTCCAGTGTTCCACCGGAAGCAACTATCAGGTCAACCGTACTTAACAGTTGCTGGCCCAGCAATTGAATGGATAAACGTTCTGCTTCCAGCACAATCCGGTCGGCATCTACAACTTCCAGGTAAGTAACCAGCCCTTTTTTATACCGCTGCCTGGAAAGATCTGCCGCACGCCGGGCCGCTGCCAAAAATCCCTGCTGGGCAGTCAGTTGCTCCTCTAGTCGTTGCAGATCCGATAACTCATTGGCTACTTCTCTTCCGGCTACTAGTTCATTGTGTTTAAACATGCCTTCGGCGCCTTCCAGTTGGTGTTCGCTGATGTGCAATAAAGCCTGTCGCTTGCCGCCTTCAAATAAAGGAACGGAAAGACCAGCCCCTAATAACCAGTTCCGGCTTTCTCCATCAAAAATCTGATTGGAATTACCTGCCAACAAGCCTGCCGAACCCGATACATACAAGGCAGGATATCTATTTTTACGGGCAGCTTTAATCTGCATTTTAGAGGCTTCGACGGCATATTTTGAAGCTTGCAGATCCGGCCGGTTTTCAATCAGCGCGATGTTATCAACCGCACTGAGTGCCGGGGCAAAATATTGAATACCTTCACTTTCAACAGAAAAATCGCTGGCGGTCTGACCTGTTAACGAGGCCAGTTGAAGTTCCACTTCTCTTCTGTCGATCTGAATATTTTTAATTTGTACTTCCACAGACGATAATTCGGACTTTGCCCGCTGCACATCTATCTCATTGGTTAAACCCGCTTCATAGCGGATGGTCACAATTTCCAGGTTTTCTTCTCGCGCCTGTCGCGTACTTTCCATTATTTTAGCCTCGGAATCCAGGGTAAGCAGAAAAATAAAATTTCTGGTTACAGCGGAAGCCACGTCCAGTTGATAGGCCTGTTCCGATGCGGAAGCCGCTTGCAGGTTGAACTGGCTGGCTTTCACATTACTTTTATTCCGGCCGAAAATATCTATTTCATATGATAGGTCTATGGGCAACGAGTAGGTATTATACGTAATTCGATCCGCTGGTAGATCAAAAGGTAATGGTCTGTTTCCTGAAAATTCCTGTCGGTAAAAAGAAGGATTAAACCCGATGGTGGGATACAAGGATGATTTTGCCAATTGCACCCTCGCTTCCGATTCTTTTACCTGGCTGTGTACAGTTGCTAACTGGTAATTCTCATTGAGTGCCAGCGCTACCAGTTCGTTCAGGCTTTCAT
This sequence comes from Cyclobacteriaceae bacterium, assembly GCA_041745535.1. Taxonomy (GTDB): domain Bacteria; phylum Bacteroidota; class Bacteroidia; order Cytophagales; family Cyclobacteriaceae; genus JBGTIS01. The sequence goes on from JBGTIS010000376.1 coordinate 31,565, forward strand.
ATCCCAAAACCTTCCACCATTGGTTACCAGCAACGGTGCCTGAAACCGGAGTAGATTTTAATGTATCCAAGCCATAACTTAATACGTTTGCCTCAGCTTGTTCCTGCCATGATGTAGGTTCATGATTCAATGCGGCACTGCTTTGCACTTGGGCTTCCAGGTGATGAAACCTGAAAACTGTCAGCAGGAATATTATGATTATTTGAATGCTATTATTCATAGTATTTTTGTCTTTGATTATGCGACTACTTTTCTTTTTTTGCTTCCAACAGCCGCTAATTTCCTGCTCAACACATAGAATACGGGGGTAAACAGTAAACCAAAAATGGTTACACCCAGCATGCCACTAAATACGGCCACACCCAAAGCTTTGCGCATTTCTGCCCCCGCACCTGTTGCGGTAACCAGGGGTACTACGCCCAGAATAAACGCGAAAGAGGTCATTAATATGGGTCGTAAGCGTAATTTGGCGGCTTCTATGGCGGCTTCCCACAATTCCATGCCCTGGTCTTCCAGTTTTTTGGCGAATTCCACAATCAGGATGGCATTTTTACTGGAGAGTCCCACCAGCACAATCAGTCCGACCTGGGTAAGAATATTATTGTCCATACCGGCAATATCCACTCCTATCATGGCAGAGAGCAAACACATGGGCACAATCAGGATTACAGCCAGCGGTAAAATCCAGCTTTCATACTGGGCAGCCAGTAATAGGAACACGAACAAAACGGCCAGACTAAAAGCAATGATGGCTGTATTTCCGGTTTTCTTTTCCTGATAAGCCAAGTCGGTCCATTCGTAGGATATTCCTTCCGGCAACACTTCAGACGCCAGCTTTTCCATGGCCTTCAGGGCTTCCCCGGAACTGACACCCGGATTTGCATCCCCTGTAATAGCGGCTGATGGATACAAATTATAACGGGGCACCCTGGCCGGACCGGCAATATCTTTAAACGTACCCAAGGTACCCATCGGCACCATTTCACCATTGTTGTTTCTGACGCGGATGCGTAAAATATCTTCTGGCGTCAAACGAAATTGCGCATCGGCCTGGGCGGTTACCCTAAAAGTTCGTCCTAAATAGTTGAAATCATTGACAAAAGCTGAACCCAGGTAAATTTCCAGAGAACTGAAAACCTCAGAAAGGGGAATACCCAGTTTTTCTGCCCGAACCCGATCAATATCAAAATACAGTTGGGGCGTACCTGTATTGAAAAATGAAAACACATTGGACAGCTTCGGGTCCTGATTCGCACGTTGCGATAGTGCGCCAATGGCATTTTTCAGTTCATCCAACCCCCGGTCTTTCCGGTCCTGTACCATCATTTTAAATCCACCTGCATTGCCAATACCCCGCACAGGAGGCGGTGGAATCACCACCGCAAACGCCTCTTCGATGGAAAACATTTTGCCCCGCATTGCTGCCAGAATTTCTTCATGCGTTACGCCTAGTTTTTCTCTTTCTTTAAAATCTTTCAACATTATAAATATAGTAGCCGCATTAGAAGCATTGGTAAAACTGGCACCGTCAAATCCTGCGAAAGCGATGGCGTTCTCTACGGTTTCCATGCTCATTAACTGGTCAATGGCATTTTGGATCACTTCATCGGTTCGCGACAGGGAAGAACCGGGCGGTAGTTGTAAGGCTACAATAAAATAACCCTGGTCCTGTGCGGGAATAAAACCTGTGGGCACCCTGTTGAACTCAAAAACGGTGATCAGCATCAACAACAAATAAACAGCGGCTACTACCCCACTCCACTTCAGGAATTTCCTGATCAGGCGGCCATAGCCATGGGAAAGTTTACCCATAAACCGATCAAAGCCTTTCATAAACCCGGTGACAGGCCTTAACCAGGCTGCCTTTTTCCCATTGGCCTCTTTTGTATGTGGCTTTAGTAATAGGGTAGCTATTGCCGGGCTTAAGGTTAAGGATACAAAAACTGAAATCAGGGTAGCTACTGAAATGGTTACACCGAATTGCCGGTAAAACTGACCTGAAATTCCCTCCAGAAACGTAGTAGGAATAAACACGGCAATCAGTACCAGGCCAATGGCAATCAGGGCGCCACCTACCTCATTCATAGTTTTGCGGGCGGCGTCACGCACACTGAGTCCTTCTTTCAGGTTACGTTCCATATTTTCAACCACTACAATGGCATCGTCCACCACAATACCAATGGCCAGTACCAATCCGAATAAAGTGAGGTTATTCAACGTAAATCCCAGTGCCTGCATTACCGCGAATGTACCAATGAGCGATACCGGAATGGCCAGAATAGGAATAATGGTAGCCCGCCACGTTTGGAGGAAAATTAATATAACCAGCACGACCAAAATTACAGCCTCAAAAATTGTATCGGTTACTCCATCTATGGATTCCTGTATATAATCGGTGGGATTGTAGGCGATATCATAATCCAGTCCGGGTGGGAAATCTTTAGACAGGTCCTTGATCGTCGCCTTAATTTCGTCAGCTGTTTCAATGGCATTGGTACCAGGCCGTTGAAAAACCGGAATTGCTACTGCTTTTTTATTACCCAGATACCCACGGGTGGTATAACTGGCAGCGCCTAATTCTACCCGTCCAATATCTTTAACACGCACAATTCTACCCTCTTTGCCTGATTTCACAATAATATTCTCAAACTCCTCAATTTCCTGTAAACGCCCTTTGGTTTGTACACTCAGCTCGAAAGCATTTTGGTTATCAACAGGAGACTGATTCAGGTTACCACTGGCAATCTGTACGTTCTGATTCCGGAGGGCATTCAGTATTTCCGCCGCCGACAAATCTAAAGAGGCTATTACATCCGGATTTAACCAGATGCGCATGGAATATTCACTGGCACCAAATATTGCTGAATTTCCTACTCCTTTGATTCGCGCCAGCCGGTCTTTGATCTGTAAAGTGGCATAATTGCCAATGTAGGTCTGGTCGTAGCGGCCATCAGGAGAAAACAGGTTAATAACCAGAATCATATCCGGTGAATTTTTATTGGTGGTTACCCCTAATCTTCTCACCTGTTCGGGCAAGCGGGGTTCGGCAATGCCCACCCGATTTTGTACCAGTACCTGCGCCTCTTCCAGGTCAGTACCCAGTTCAAAGGTGATGGTCAGCGTCATTACGCCATCGGCAGTCGACTGGGAGAACATATACAACATATTTTCCACACCGTTAATCTCCTGTTCCAATGGCGTGGCCACGGTTTTGGAAATAGTTTCCGCGCTTGCTCCCGGATAGGCAGCTGTTACAACAATAGTTGGTGGCGCGATCTCAGGATACTGGGAAACCGGCAAAGAAAAGTAAGCCAGTATTCCCACAATTATGATTAGAATGGAGATGACCGTGGCCAGGATAGGCCGGTCAATAAATGTATGACTAAATTTCATGGCTGCATTTTAATTTTTAATGTTGCTGGCAAGAGTTCGTACTTCAGGTTCCACTTCCATATCCGGTCTGATTTTCTGAATATTACCCACAATAATTTGGTCGTCGGGATTCAATCCACTGCGTATAATCCGGAGTTCACTCGTGTGCAAAGGGCCGAGTTGAACTGGCTTTGCTACTACTGTATTGCTGTCGGAAAGTACATACACAATTTTCTGTGACTGATCGGTAGCAATAATGGCATCGGGTACCAGAATTACCTGATGCTGCTCCATATTCAGTACACGGGCGGTTCCGAACATACCTGATTCAATTACAAAATCCGGATTGGGCACAATGGCCCTGCCCTGAAAGGTACCTGTACTAAAATCCACCTCATTGTCCATGAAGTTCATGATACCCTCATGTTGAAATTTTTCTTCATCCAGCAGTTTCAACAGTACCTGGTTATGCGGTTTCGATGATCCGGTAATGCTATCGTGGCCACGCTGCCTGCTATATTTCAACAAAGCCGATTCGCTACCCTCAAAGTAAAAATAGATGGGATCAAGCGAAACAATAGTGGTTAACAACGTAGCCTGATCGCTACCTCCACTAATCAGGTTGCCTTCGGTTACAAATTCCTCACTTACCTTTCCTGATATGGGTGCCGTAACCACGGTAAACTGCAGGTTAAGTCTGGCCTGTGCCACGTTAGCCGCTGAAGCCGCCACCTGGGCCGAAGCCCCATACAAGGCCTGTTCCCGCTGATCAAATTCTTCCTGGGAAATAGCTTTAGAACCTTTTAGGGATTTTACCCGATCGAAGGCACTTTGGGCCTGACGTTCTCCGGCTTTGGCTTGCTCCAACTGGGCTTCGGCCTGCCTGAGGGCAATATTGAAAGGACGAGGATCAATTCGGAAAAGCACATCCCCATTTTTAACCAGTTCACCATCGTTAAACCTGACTTCGTCAACATAACCGCTTACGCGAGCTCTTACCTCTACCTTTTTAATGGCCTTAAACCGCCCCGTATATTCATCCCATTCGGTAATTTCCTGCTGCAACGGCTGGGCTACCGGCACCTTTAATAAGGAAGGTGGCGCACTCTGGCCACTACTGGGTTCGCAACCTGATACATACAGGCTGGCAAGTAAAATGGCCAGCATACCCATATACACAGGGCTTATTAAATATTTAGATTTAGTTACTTTCTTAATTAAATGCATGATTGATTATTTATGGTTTAAATAGCTGATAATTAATAAGTTATCTAAAAATATTCTGATAACTTACCTGTTTAAAAGTTGAATAGGTTCCCCATTGGAAAGGGATATAACAGACTTATACTATAGATATATTTAAATGTTTCAATATGTAATAAAAAATTTCTAAAATTTTTTATTACCCCGCCAGTTTTATAGGTTGATGTACGCGTTGAAAATATACCACTGGGAAGGTAGAGGTATGCGGGGTTAGTGCATCGCTGGTACTGAGGTTTACCAAAACCTAAAGCAAATATTTAAAATATATTCAAATATTTCAATGTATTAATTGAAAATTTTTTTATATCATTTTTAGTGCATCCAGAAAATTGATATACGCATCCAGCACTTCCTGATTGATGCGGTATTTCATCCGTCGGCCTTCTTTTTCATAAATGATCAAATCGGCCTCCATAAGTTGTTTGATATGGTGCGAAATGGATGGTTGCGATAAATTGATGAATTCATTAATATCAGTACACTGCAAGCAATTTGCCTTCCTTCTGATTTCCTGTAAAATCCGCAACCTGCTATCATCTGCCAATGCCTTCGAAATTTTCTTTGCTTGTTTTACGTCCATAATTTCTCCTCTGGTTATATTATTGATATATGTAAATATATTAATATAACACCTACTTTCCAATCATACGACAAATTATGGCGATTAGTTTTAAACAGATGCTCCCATCATTTATTTCCGGGTTGCCCACTGCAAAATAAGGCTATACCAGCTAATCATTCATTTTTTCAGACTGAGCGTGTATAAGTGCAGGTATTTGAAATTTTTCGATTACAGGATCGGTATGTTCTCGAAATAAAATTTCTTTCGCTTTTTTGATGCGGTCAGGATGATCTCCAGCCACATTTTGTGTTTCTTCAGGATCGTCAGAAAGGTTATATAATTCCAGCGTTGGTTGGTCTGTTTTTAAATCTCTTCTTATAAATTTCCAGTCACCCATCCGAATGGCCAGTTGGCCCTCATTTTCAGGAAATTCCCAATACAAAAATGCATGCTTTTCCTGTTCATTTTTACCAGTTAATACCGGCAGAAAACTAATACCATCAATACTATCCGGGGCAGCTACATTTACCACCTCACATAGGGTTGGCATTACGTCATAAAATGAGGAAATATGATCGGAACTACTGCCTGGCGCAATATGTCCGGGCCAGGACGCAATCATGGGTACACGGATTCCGCCTTCATACACAAAACCTTTACCACGGCCCTTTTCACTGGCGAAGGGTCTGGCACTGTCAAACCAGGGCGAATCAGTGCCGCCGTTATAAGATGGTCCGTTGTCGGAAGTAAAAATAATCAGGGTATTTTCATACAATCCCTGTTCTTTTAATTGCAGCACCAACTTTCCAATCTGTTCGTCCAGATAGGAAATCATGGCTGCATAGGCAGCATGCGGATACCGGTGCGGATAATAAGATCGCTCACCCAAATAAGGATCTTCAGCTCCAAATTTATTACGGTAATAATCTATCCATTTTTTGGGAGCCTGTAAGGGCATATGCGGAATGGGCGTGGCCCAATATAAAAAAAATGGCTTCTCTCCATTTTTCTCAATAAAATCTGTCATTTTCCGGAACATCAGCTCCGGCGCATAATCGGTCAAAGTAAATTTTGCATAGCTGGCGGTATCGCACGGATCAGCCCCTTCGGGCAAACCGATACTGGGCGGAACTGTATCGTTATTCAGGTACACCCGATGTTCGTTTTCATACAGATGAAGCGGATAATAGGTATGCGCCTGCCGTTGACAATTGTAACCGTAAAAATAGTCAAATCCCGATTGGGTAGGAATGGAA
>JBGTIS010000377.1:0-8135 GCA_041745535.1 Cyclobacteriaceae bacterium
AACCAAAACAATTTCGGAGAGCAAATCCGTGCGCTGGCGCCTGAGGTGGTTATCGATATGATCTGCTTTACCCCGGAGAGTGCCAAAAGCCTGGTGGAAGCCTTGCACGGAAAGGTACAACACTTTTTGCATTGCGGTACCATTTGGGTACATGGGCACAGCGAACAGGTGCCCACCGATGAATCCCAACATCGTCAACCTTTTGGTGAGTATGGTATTCAGAAAGCCGCTATTGAAGCCTATCTGCTTTCGCATTCCCGGCAAACGGGTTTTCCGGCTACGGTGCTGCATCCGGGTCATATCGTAGGACCGGGCTGGGCGCCCCTGAATCCGGCCGGACATTTTAATCCGGAGGTGTTTAAGCAACTGGCGCAGGGCGAGGCACTTACGTTACCCAATTTGGGCATGGAAACCGTGCACCATGTGCACGCCGATGATGTGGCGCAGGCGTTTGTACAGGCCATTCACCATCGGAATAGCGCGGTAGGAGAAAGCTTCCATGTGGTTTCGGCGCATGCCCTTACCTTACGGGGGTATGCCACCGCCATGGCAGCCTGGTTTGGTCAGGAAGCCCGGCTTAAGTTTCTGCCCTGGGAGGAATGGAAACAAACCGTGAGCGAACACGAAGCTATGCGAACCTGGGATCATATTGCCCACAGCCCGAATTGCAGCATTGAAAAAGCCAGGAAGTTACTGGACTATCAGCCACGGTACAGCTCCTTGCAGGCCGTACAGGAAGCTGTAAAACATCTGTTTGAGAACGATTAACTTTATAAAGTAGAAAAAAAAGAAAACATTACCTTATAGTCTGAACGGGTTTGCAGACCTGCAATGCCATTCAGAGTGGCTGCCGAATGAGTTTGCAGACCTGCAATGCCGTTCGGAAGGCTTGCAATGCCATTCAGAACGGTTGCTGAATGAGTTTGCAGATCTGCAATGCCATTCAGAATGGTTTCCGAATGAGTTTGCAGGTATGCAATGCCATTCAGAATGGTTTCCGAATGAGTTTGCAGGCTTGAAATGTGGCTTGGCAGGGCATATTTGCTATTCTGCTCAGAGCGCCATAGCATGCTTCATAAAAAATATTTCCTTCATCTTATTAGTATTACCTATTCAGGTAAGTTTTGGCTGCTTATGGTCTTTTTTTAATGTTGCTACTGATGCTACGATATGGATCGCAGGGCTTTTTTTTGTATATCAGTATTCATATATTTAGCTAAATAAACAGGCATCTGCTATATAGAAAATAACAGCAATTGCTGTTATCCAGATGTTATAACATAAAGGACAAATAACCATTTGAAATGCAGCCTATAGTATAACTTGCCATCTTGATCCGATATTGAAAGCAACCAGACACATGCAAACACTCGATTCGATAGCCACGGCCTTTTATCAGTCTTTTTACAGGCAGGAGTGGCGGGGCGATGGGGCGGCGGTAACCCGCCTTTCAATAGAAGAAGCTTATGTGGTGCAGGATTTGGTAACCCGGAAACGAGTAGCATCGGGAGAGCAGGTGGCAGGTTTTAAAGTTGGCTGTACCAGCCGGGCTATTCGGGCACAATTCGGCCTGAATGAAGCTATCAACGGGAAATTATTCCATCCACACATCATAGATGCTAATGTAAATATCGACTGGAGCAATTATATTAACTGCGCCATAGAGCCGGAAATGATCCTGAAAATCGGGAAAGATCTGGCAGGGGAAAATCTATCCGATGCGGCACTCAGCGACGCCATAGAATATGTGAGTCCGGGTGTTGAGATTCATAATTTCAAATTCTGGATCACCCCGCCCTCCATACAGGAACTTATTTGTTCCGGTGGCATCCATGCCGGACTTGTTGCAGGAACCCCCAGGGTTGATCCTGCTGACTTACTATTTGCGAACGAAATGTTTTACGTGTATAAAGATAACGTGCTGGTATCCTCAGCGCCTGGTGCTGAAATAATGGGTGGCCCGCTGCATGCATTGCGATGGCTGGTAACCTTTCTGACCAGAAAGGGCTTGTGCCTGGAAAAGGGCAGCCTGGTACTACCGGGTTCGCCGGTGGCACTGGTAAATATCGACCAGGATACAGAATTGAAAGTTATTATTGATAAGGTAGGAGAGGTAACCACCATGTTTGAAAAGAAATAACCACATGAGTTATTTGGTGGAAGTATCCTGCTCATAAAGCTTTTGATAAAAAGAAAAGTACAGCGCATCATAATGTGTATTTTGCCATATTGCGTTTGGCCCACATCAACCCTGTGATAATTAATATATGGAAACCGATACCCAATTTCTTCAAATTATTCCTGTACTTCCCTCTGCCGACATTAGCAGAGACATAACCTGGTATCAGGATAAAACAGGTTTTACCTGTGTTTTTTCTGATGACATGTATGCTGCCCTACACAGAGAAAATATCCGGATACACCTGCAATGGCATGCCAACACCGAAGCTGATCCCCTGCACGGTGGCGCGGTGATCAGGATATTTGTAAAAAATATCAAACCGCTTTTCGACGAGTTTTGCCAGCGAGGTACCGTTAGCCGGGATAAATTTGTTTCCCATACGCCGTGGAAAACCAATGAATTCGGGTTCTACGACCTGAACAATAATGCCCTGTTTGTGGTGGAGGATATTAATTAACCACTGAAGCTTTTACATTCAGCTATTAATCGCTCACCATTTTACCAGATTTTTTCAGGTACCTGATCAGCGCATATGTGAGTGCCAGGGCCACAAAAGCAGTAATCAGGTAGGGTTTGGCATCGTCCAGGGCGTAATTGGCCTGCATGTAAATGTTTTTCATTAGCAGAATAATGGAAGCAGCCATCCAGTAAAAAGCGGAATTGTGCTCTTTCAGTACCAGTCTTTTCCAGTTGAACTGCATGGTACTAAGCGTATGGCCTAATCCGGAAAAATTGGGGATCCACCGGTTTACGGTTTCCATGTATTCCAGATACTCGGCGCCAAATTTATTATACAGAAAATTTTCTTCTGCCCGGATAATGGCCTGCCAGAAGAAAACAAACAAAGGGCAGATGATGCCGACAAACAACAAGGAATTGGCGATAAAGCCCAGGCCGAAAATAATAAGCACATTGCCTACATACAACGGATTGCGGCAATGGCTGAAAATACCCCCCGTTACCAGTTTCTCGGCGTATACTTTCCGGTTCTTCCCACCCCGGATAATGTATTCCAGTCCGATGGTAGCGCCCCGCACGGTTTGGCCGGCCAGCGCGATGATCAAACCTACGATGAAAGCAACGAAAGGACTTTCAAAAATTTGCGGTGAAGGCACAAATAACAGGGCATAAATAATAGGAAACAGCAGATTCCGGTAATGATATAAAAAGTTGCCTAGTTTTACCATTACTTCACCGCGATCAGTCCACAGAAGTTGTACCACTTGAAAAATACCTCTACATACCGGAAACCTGTATGCATCAGCAATTCCTGATTTTCTTTAAGTTTATAAGGGATCAGTACATTTTCCAGTGCTTCCCGTTTTTGCGATATTTCCATTTCGCTGTACTGATGCCTGCGTTTCATATCGTAATAATATTTAATGAACAAACGGTTGAACAGGGAATCTTCGCCCAGCACCTTTTCTACCAGAATCAGACAGCCATTTTCATTCAGTTGCCGGTAAATATCCTGCACCAGCCGTTCGCGGTACAAGGGGCGCACAAACTGAAGTGTAAGGCACATAATTACCATAGAGGCATTGTCAATCACCACTCCTTTGTTCAGGTCAGTAGCCTGTAAATCTACCGCACGGGTTACGCCAGCTTTCTTCAGATTGTTTTTGCATTTGGTAAGCATATCAGCCGATTCATCAATGCCGACAAACTTTACGCCGGGCGGAATTACCGGGTCGATGTTGATCATGGTGGTGCCGGTAGAGCAGCCCAGGTCGTATACAGCCGTGTTATCCGGCACAAAGTCAGCCGCCAGTTCGGTAATCATGCGTTGCATTTCACCGTAAAAGGGTACTGAGCGCGATACCATGTCATCAAATACTTTGGCTACCTTCGGACCGAATTTGAAATCGCCCATGGCATTGGGCTGGTCAAAAACCTTATCCTTTTCCTTATTATCTTTTTTGTTGGTCATATGGATTTTCATTATAAAAGCGGGTCAAAATTAGGGGGATGGCAGGTTGGAATCAAACAAATTGAGAAAATTATGGTGTTAAGTTATATTTGTTACCGTAAAAACACGCTAAAACTTTGTAAAAATAAAGCACATAAAAATGTTATGCATGCATAACGTGTTGTTTGCCAAATGGTTAATAACTTGAAATTCTTCTTAAACATTATCTATATAATTAGGATAAATCATTAAGTTTGCCCGAAATTTAACCATAAACATGCGTATCGGAATCCTAAAAGAAGAAAATGATCACCGTGTAGCCCTGATACCCGAAACGGTAAAAAAGCTTTCGGACCATAATGAAGTTTTAGTTGAAAAAGGTGCTGGTGAATCAGCCTTTTTTTCTGATGAAGACTATAAAGAGGCCTCAGCCAAAATAGAAACCAGAGAAAATGTATTGAAAAACGCGGACCTGCTGGTGGTAGTTTTCCCGCTGAACGACGCCGAATACACGCAACTTCACAAAGAAGCAGTCGTTATTTCTTCCTTTCAGCCTTTTGCCGATCCGGAAGTAGCTACCCGCCTGAGCAAATATCCCATATCTGCGTTTAGTCTGGATATGCTGCCCCGCACTACCCTGGCGCAGGACAAGGATATTTTGTCTTCTATGGCCTCTATGGCGGGTTACCGGGCTGTGCTGGAAGCAGCTACCCATTTGCCTAAATTTTTCCCCATGCTTTCTACGGCTGCCGGTAGTATTCCCCCTGCAAAAGTATTAATACTGGGTGCGGGCGTGGCAGGTTTGCAGGCTATTGCTACGGCAAAACGTTTGGGTGCCGTGATTGAAGTTTTTGATACCCGGCTGGCAGCTAAAGAAGAGGTACAAAGTTTAGGGGCAAAGTTTGTAGAGGTAGAAGGTGCCAAAGACGAGAAATTGGCTGGTGGATACGCCGTAGAACAGACAGAAGAATACAAAAAGAAGCAGCAGGAGCTCATTTATGATAAAATTACCAAAGCGGATGTGGTAATTACCACGGCCTTGCTCAGAGGCAAAAGGGCACCGATACTGGTTACCAAAGCCATGTTGGACCAAATGAAGCCGGGTAGTGTGATTGTGGATTTGGCGGCTGCCGGTGGTGGTAATTGTGAGGTAACTGAGAATAAAAAAACGATACAATACAATCGGGTAACCGTTATTGGCGATTCTTCGCTGGAAGCGAAAATGCCCGCGCATGCCAGCCAGCTTTACAGCAGAAACGTACTCAATTTTCTGAAGTTAATGATTAAAGACGGAAAACTGGAGCTCGATTTCAACAACGATATGATTAAATCTACCTGCGTGGTACACAACGGACAAAAACCTCAAACTCAGAATAACTAGGTATGGAAGCATTACTACATTTTATCGGGGAAAACCTGCTCATGATCTACATCTTAACTTTTGCTGTTTTTTTAGGCATGGAGGTGATCTCGAAAGTTCCCACAGTGTTGCATACGCCATTGATGTCCGGTGCCAATGCCATTAGTGGCGTGGTGGTAATCGGAGCCATTATTCTGATTCGGCAGGCATCTGCTGATAATTATCTGGTACTCGTCCTCGGAGTTTTTGGAATAGCCCTGGCCATGGTGAATGTGGTAGGCGGCTATGCCGTTACTGACCGGATGCTGGATATGTTTAAGAAAAAAAAGAGAAAATAATAGCGACGGAATTTATCTTTTCAGTACACTTCGCGCTAAGTTAAGTATTAAATTTTCAGGACGCATATATTTGCTACTAACCAAATAAAACTTATTCCCTTGTTAACGATCATCGATTTTATTTATCTGATTTGCATAGTCCTGTTTATCATCGGACTTAAAAAACTCAGTACCGCCGATTCTGCCCGGAGTGGTAACCTGATTGCCGCTGCCGGAATGGGAATTGGTATTATTGTCACCTTATTTTACCCACTGGAAACGGGCGATAATAACTATGGCTGGATTGCCGGTGGTATGGTACTGGGCTCTGTAGTGGGTATTGCTGCCGCTAAAAAGGTGAAAATGACCGCCATGCCCGAAATGGTATCCCTGTTCAACGGTTTGGGTGGTGCCTGTGCCATGCTGATCGCTATTGTAGAATTTATCAATTACCCATCTGATACCAGCCTGATGAACGCGCAGGTGTTTACTACCCTGTTTGCCTTGTTTATCGGTAGCATCTCATTTACCGGTAGTTTGGTGGCCTATGGCAAACTGGATGGTTTTTTACGAGACTCGCTGGTGATTCCCGCGCCAAAAGTGGTGAATCTGGTATTGCTGATTGGCATTATCGGTCTGGGAGCTTATATCATGACATTACCCGATCTTGATTTTAATATGGTCATTATCTTCCTGGTTATTTCCCTGATTTATGGGGTTACCTTTGTAACGCCTATTGGCGGTGGCGATATGCCGGTGGTTATTTCTTTGTTGAACTCTTTTACCGGTATTGGCGCTGCTTTGGCCGGACTGATTTACGACAACCAGGTGATGCTGGTGGGTGGAATTCTGGTAGGAGCTTCCGGTACTATTCTTACCATTCTGATGTGTAATGCCATGAACCGCTCGCTGCTGAATGTAATTGTGGGAGGTTTTGGTACCAGTGGTGGTGGTGTAAGTGGTAGCGACCGCGATCAGGTAGTAAAAGAAGTTTCCGTAAATGACCTGGCCATTCAGTTAAAATATTCTGAAAAAGTAATGATTGTGCCCGGTTATGGACTGGCGGTTGCCCAGGCCCAGCATGCCTGCCACGAGCTGGAATCGTTGCTGGAAGCGGAAGGCGTAGATGTGAAATACGCGATCCATCCCGTAGCAGGCAGAATGCCCGGCCACATGAACGTACTGCTGGCCGAAGCTGACGTGCCTTATCCTAAGTTGCTGGAATTGGAAGAAGCCAACAAAGAGATGAAAACTACCGATGTGGTGCTGGTAATTGGTGCCAACGATGTGGTAAATCCGGCAGCCAAAGAAGATGCCAGCAGCCCCATTTATGGTATGCCTATTATTGATGTGGAAGAAGCAAAAACAGTAATAGTATTGAAAAGAAGCATGAGCACCGGATATGCCGGTATCGAAAATCCTTTGTTTTTTGGCGAGAAAACAAAGATGCTGTTTGGTGATGCCAAAAGCTCGCTCAACAAGCTCAAAGAGGAAGTAGATAAAGCTTAAACCGGCCTTATGCCATACTGGTCCTGACAGGTATTGAAATTCCGAATTAAGATGATTAACAAAATCATACAATTAGGTTGTTTGTTACTGCTCATAAGCCTGCAGGTTATGGCGCAATCTGTTACCCCGGCTTATCAGGAAGAAATCGCCGCATTTCAGCAGCAACTGAACGAAGAGTTTGCCAATTCGGAAGAGTCGCCATTGCCCAAAAAAGCGTTGAAAAAGTTTAAGGGCCTGGCGTTTTATCCGGCTGATGAAAAGTTCAGGGTTACGGCAGCGTTTACCCAAACCGCGGATGCGGTACCTTTTCAGATGAAAACCACTACCAATCGCCTGCCTACTTATGAAAAATACGGTGAGGTTACCTTTGCCATTGATGGTCAGAACTTCAAGCTGAATATTTACCAAAGCCATAGCCTAAGGGAAACCGAAGCCTATAAAAATTATCTGTTTTTGCCTTTTACTGATTTAACCAATGGCGAAGAAACCTATGGTGGTGGCCGTTTTATTGACCTGTCCATACCAGAAGGCAATACCATGGTGATAGATTTCAACAAAGCGTACAATCCTTATTGTGCTTATAATCCCAAATATTCGTGTCCCATTCCTCCCAGAGAGAACAATCTGAATCTGCGCATCACAGCAGGCGTGTTGAATCCTGAAAAATAGAAAATTGATGCCATAAGTAGCATGCCTCATGCACAAATATTGAAACGTAATCCTCAATTTGCGAAAGATTTGCCGAAGCATGAAAGTAATTAGGCTAATTGTCTTGGTTATAAATCACAAATTAAGTTCTTTGAAGAATTAAGGTATTGGTAACCCTGTGTTGAGAATGCCTTTGCGAATAATTCCTGA
>JBGTIS010000378.1:0-35784 GCA_041745535.1 Cyclobacteriaceae bacterium
TTCGTCACCAACCAGATTTCTTACGTTTTTCATGGCTTCCGGATCGTAGGCTTTTATCTGAACGCCCTCATCCAGTAATAACTTAATGTTGGACAAAGCAGGAGCTTCTCTGATGTCATCGGTATAAGGTTTAAAAGCCAAACCCCATATGGCAATAGTTTTACCTTTTAAATTACCTTTGAAATGGGTTTTCATAGTTTCGACAAGCCTGGTTTTTTGTTTATTGTTGATGTCCATTACCGCATTCAGTATTTTAAAATCGTATTGGACATCTACCGCGGATTTTGCCAATGCTTGTACATCTTTTGGGAAACAGCTGCCGCCATATCCGATACCGGCAAATAAAAAGCGTTTGCCAATACGACTGTCTGTCCCGATGCCTTTTCTTACTTCATCAACATCTGCGCCCAATTTTTCGCAAAGGTTGGCAATTTCGTTCATGAAAGTAATTTTAGTAGCCAGAAATGAATTAGCAGCATACTTTGTAAGCTCGGCTGATCTTTCATCCATAAAAATAACCGGATTACCCTGGCGTACCAAAGGCTCATATAACCGACCCATAATTTCCTGAGCTTTTTTCGAAGAAGTACCAATTACCACTCTGTCGGGTTTCATGAAATCTTCTACAGCAACCCCTTCCCGTAAAAACTCCGGATTCGATACTACACTAAATTCAACTTTCGCATTGGCAGCGATTCTTGCATGTACTTTTTCCGCGGTACCAACCGGAACTGTACTTTTGTCAACAATAACAGTAAATTCCTGTAACAGTGGCCCTAAATCATCCGCCACTTTTAAAACATATTTTAAATCCGCGGATCCATCTTCTCCGGGAGGAGTAGGCAGTGCCAGGAAAATAATTTTAGCACCATCAATTCCCTGGTCCAAGGAGGTAGTAAAGTGCAACCGGCCTTGCTTTACATTACGCTCAAATAAAGCATCTAAACCTGGTTCATAAATAGGAATTTGACCAGCATTTAGCTTAGCAACCTTTTCCGCATCGATGTCGACACATGTAACCTGATTACCAGTTTCCGCGAAACAAGTACCTGTAACAAGGCCTACATAGCCTGTACCAACTACTGCTATTTTCATAAATTACAAGTTTAATTGTTAGAATTAAAGATTTTTTTGATTTATATCAAGATACAAAAATAAACTAATTTTAGATAAATAATAAAAAAAGTGAAATAATATTATCTACCTCATAACATCTAAAATAAAAAATTAGCTTTTACCTAATAATTATGATCTTTATCGCTTAATCTGAAAACGCATGCTAAATTATAAAAAAATAACGAGTATTTGAACCTCATCCCTTGATTACTTGTTTTTATTATCTAATTTTGCAAAAAAAATAAAGGATTTTATATGATTGTAGTAAACGTAAAAGAAAACGAATCTATTGACAAAGCATTAAAAAGGTTTAAGAAGAAATTCGAAAAAACTGGTGTTTTAAGAGAATTACGTTCCAGAACACATTACGAGAAACCTTCTATTACCAAAAGAAATACCAGGCTGAAGGCTGCCTATCGACAGATGAAATATGCTGAAGAAAATTATTAAGCACTTTAGTTAACATTTTTCATCACTTTTCATTATGTTGGTATTGTAGTTTTTTACATTACCAGCATGATTGATTCTTTTTTAAGATTTTTAACATTTGAGAAAAGGGCTAGTGAATATACTATTGTTTCCTATAAAAATGATTTATCGCAATTTAGCAAGTTTCTTAAATACCATGCGCCAAGTACAAATATCATTCACGTTTCGCATGAGGATATTCGTGCCTGGATAGTAGATCTGGTAAGCAAAAACAATACCCCGCGCACTGTTAATCGAAAAGTAAGCACCCTCCGGTCATTTTTTAAATTTTTGCACCAAAGGGGCCATCTTAATAAAAATCCAACTCATAAAGTCCAAGCGCTTAAAGCAGATTATCCTTTACCCTCATTTGTTCAGGTAAAAGAAATTTCTGATTTGTTAAGCAAATTTAGTTTCCCTGACGATTTCACGGGTTTACGGGATAAACTGATGTTTGAACTGATGTATGGCACAGGAATGCGCCTTTCTGAGATGATCAATTTGAGAACTTCTCATGTTTATATTGAGGAAAAGATGTTAAAAGTTGATGGAAAAGGGAAAAAAGAAAGAATGATTCCTTGCTACGAAAACTTGATGAGATTGGTTGAACAGTATAAAACAGAAAAAAATGCCATTTTCGGTAATATAGCTTCTTACTATTTGGTGGTAACCGACAAAGGTGAACAGTGTTACCCTATGATGGTTTACAGAACAGTAAAAAAATACCTTGATCAAATCACAGCTTCCGAAAAACGCAGTCCACACGTTTTACGGCATACCTTTGCAACACACTTACTCGACAATGGGGCGGACCTGAATGCGATTAAGGATTTGCTGGGTCATGCAAGTTTGGCAGCGACACAAATTTATACACATAATACGCTTGATAAACTGAAGCAGGTTTATAAAAAAGCACACCCAAAAGCTTAATTATTAATTATTAAACTATTTGATATGATGAGATTACAAGTGCACTCCATCCATTTTGATGCAGACCAAAGGCTTATTGATTTTATACAGAAAAAAGTTGATAAGTTGGAAACCTTTTATGACCGTATTATTGATGGAGAAGTTTTTTTACGGTTAGAGAAAAAAGAATCCAGAGAAAATAAAATAGCGGAAATAAAACTGAATATCCCCGGAGGCCAGCTGTTCGCAAAAGAACTGGCCGACTCGTTTGAAGCCGCGGTTGATATGTCGGTGGAAGCATTGCGAAGGCAAATAAAGAAACACAAAGAAAAACAGCAAACAGTACGATAAAAAAAAGGCTCAGTAAATGAGCCTTTTTTTATAAATTAATTTATTGAGAAAGCATCTTTTATTTTCTCTACATAATCCAACTTTTCCCAGGTAAAAAATTCAAGTTCTTTTTTCTCCTTACGGTGAATAGTTTCCCGGATATTTTCTCCTGATTTCACTTCAATTTGCTCAATATCGACAAATTTGCGATAGGGATCTCGCCCCATATGACCATATGCCGCTGAAGGTGAAAATATAGGATTTTTAAGGCCTAATCGATCTATAATCGCTTTAGGGCGCATATCAAATAATTCTTTTGTAAGTTTAGCGATTTCCGAATCACTCATATTCACATGCGCGGTATTGTATGTGTTTATAGTTAATGATACTGGTTGTGCCACGCCTATGGCATATGCGACCTGAACAAGCACTTCGTCAGCGACTCCGGCAGCCACTAAGTTTTTGGCTATATGTCGGGTAGCATAAGCGGCACTTCTATCAACTTTACTGGGATCTTTACCAGAAAAAGCACCACCACCATGTGCGCCCTTACCACCGTAAGTATCTACTATAATTTTTCTTCCTGTTAGTCCGGCATCACCATGGGGTCCGCCTATTACAAAGTTTCCGGTAGGATTAATATGATACACAGTATCTTGCAACAAATCTTTTGGGATAACTTTATTTACTACATTTTCTATTACTTCTTTTTTAATAATAGCCAGCATTTCCTTTTCAGCCTTCGATTTTGCTCCCGTAGAATCGTCTGCTGGTTTTATGAAATCGTCGTGCTGGGTAGAAACCACAACCGTATGTACCCGAACAGGCTGGTTATCATCGTTGTATTCGATTGTTACCTGGGCTTTTGAATCAGGCCGTAAATAAGGCATCAAATGAGGCGCTACCTTTCTGATGCGGGCAAGTTCTTTTACCAATCGGTGCGAATAAGCCAAGGCCATAGGCATATACTCAGGAGTTTCTTTTGTGGCATATCCGAACATCATACCCTGATCTCCGGCGCCCTGCTCTTTTCCCTCTGACTCATCTACTCCCATTGCGATATCTGGCGATTGGCTGTGCAGCGTGACCATAATTCCACAGGAGTTTGAATCGAACATATAGTTATCTTTATTATAACCGATTTTACGGATTGTTTCACGCACTATATCCGGAATTTCAACATAGGCGTTCGTTGTAACTTCGCCTCCTACTACTACCAGACCGGTAGTGACGAAAGTTTCACAAGCGACCCGTGAATTAGGATCCTGCGATAACATAGCATCCAGCACAGCATCTGAAATTTGGTCAGCAATTTTATCAGGATGCCCTTCGGAAACTGATTCTGAAGTGAATAAATATGACATTTCTCTTTCTTCTATTTAATTAAATAAACAAACGTGATTTTCAAAGTTAGGTAAATAGAATTAAACTTAAATCCTAAAATGCTAAAATCCTATCAAAAACATTACCGGCGATTTGTGTAACTCAGGCTTTTTATTCTTCCATTCTTTAATGGTCATGGTACAAATAAATTCATCTTTTCCCGTAACATTTTTTGCGACACATAGTTTCGTTTTAGGATTGCAATAATTGAGTAAGTCGTTAAATAACTGGTTGTTCCGATATGGCGTTTCCATAAAAATTTGTGTCTGTGAATTTTTACCCGCCTCATTCTCCAAGGCCTTAATTACCTGCATCCTTTGTGGCGACTTAATAGGTAAATACCCATGAAAAGCAAAAGATTGTCCGTTTAAGCCTGATGCCATTAGGGCAAGCAAAATAGAGGAAGGACCTATGATTGGGATTACTCTCACCTGATGTTGGTGGGCAAAATCAACAACAAGCGCCCCAGGATCTGCCACTCCAGGACACCCTGCTTCCGAAATAATTCCTGCATTGGTTCCTTTAAGTACGGGTTCGAGCAGCAAAGCAATTTCATCGGGTTTGGTATGTTTGTTTAAAAGCACAAACTTTAATTCATCTATTTTAATCCCTAATTTTAATGCGCTGATAAACCTTCGAGCACTCCTTAAATTTTCAACGATGAAATAATCCAGCCTTTTAACCACCGAAAGGAGCTGCGGACACATTACCTGCTCTATGGTGTCGTCGGCAATTGGGGTAGGAATTAAATAAACAATACCTTTATTATTAGCGTTGAAGGCCATAATTATATCAACACTTATTTTAAATAAATGGGAAAATTCATCATCATCGCCGGCGTAATTTTAATTGCTATAGGATTACTTATTCAGTTTGCAGATAAAATTCCTTTTATAGGACGTTTGCCCGGTGATATAATCATCACAAAAAAAAATTTTACATTTTATTTTCCACTTGCTACCAGTATTATCCTTAGCATTATTATTTCAATAATTTTATATTTTATCAGAAAAACCGGTGGGTAATACACTAAAAAATTATTCTTTCAGAAACTTCTCTATTTCTTTATAAAGCATTTCAGGTTGTTCCGCATGCACCCAATGACCGGCACCGGGTATGGTTACCAACCTGGCATTAGAGAATTGTTTTTTAATAGTAGCTTCGTCTTCAGCAGTAATATAATCAGATTTTTCCCCTCTGATAAATAATACAGGTTTATCGGTAGTTTGATCGGTAGGCAGTCCTTCTGCGATGTTTTCCAATTTTTCACTTATTACCTGTAAATTTAATTTCCAGCTAAATCCCTGCTCAGTCCTTTTCAGGTTCTTCATCAGGAACTGTCGCACGCCGGGTTCTTGTATATACACAGCCAGTTGCTCTTCCGCTTCTTTTCTATGCTGAATACTATCAATTTTTACGGCTTCCAGGGCTTTAATAATATTATCATGCCGAACCGGATAAGCTTTTGGTGCCATATCCACTACGATTAACTTGTCATACAATTCGGGGTACTGTACTCCAAAAAATAACGCGGCTTTCCCTCCCATGGAATGGCCCAGTACCACAGGCTTGTTTAATTGGTGTTGTTCACTAAAATCTTTAATATCATTGGATAATACCTGATAATCGAATTGATCGCTGTGGGGAGAATTACCGTGGTTTCGCTGATCTATCAGGTATACCTTATACCGGTCATCCGCCAGTTTTTTCCCAAAAGTTTGCCAGTTGTCTGAAGTGCCAAAAATCCCGTGCAAAATAATAACAGGTTGTCCTTTGCCCAGGGTTCTGTAAAATAATTCCATAAAATATTATTCTTTAGCGATTTTTAGCCGCGGTTCAGATAGCTGCTAACATTTGCCTCATCATTTTTTTTGATAAAAACCCGAATCCTTTTGATACGCTTGCTGTCAACCGCTACTACGGTAAACACAAATTTGCTAAAAGAAACTTTTTCTCCTGCTCTGGGCATTTTCGCATGGATTTCCAATAATAAACCACCAAGAGATTCACTTTCTCCTTTTACTTCTTCAAAAACAGAAGGATCTTCCTGAATAACTTTACAAAAGTCGTTCAATGAAGTTTTACCTTCAAAAATATAAGTATTATCATCAAGTTTATTGTAATGAATAGCATCTTCGTCAAATTCATCATTAATTTCACCTACAATTTCTTCAATGATGTCTTCTAATGTGATCAGGCCGGAAGTTCCGCCATATTCATCTACCACAATCGCCATATGTACCCTTTTAGCCTGAAAATCTCGAAGTAAAGAGTCTATTTTTTTGCTTTCCGGAACAAAAAAACCCGGATGCAATAAAGTTTGCCACTGAAAGGTTTCGTCCCGATCGATGTAGGGTAGCAACTCCTTCACATACATAATTCCTTCGATACTATCTATGGTTTCTTTATAAATTGGAATCCTGGAGTAACCGGATTTGTTAATACGATCCATCAGTTCATGGAAATCGGCTTCATAATCAACCGCCGTTATATCAAGCCTTGATCGCATCACCTGTCTTACTGATAAAGTACCAAAGTTAACAATACCCTTCAGAATTCCTTTTTCTTCTTCTGATGTGTTTTCCTGAGTAGTTAATTCGAGTGCATGATTAAGTTCATCTACGGATACACCATGGTTTTTTCTCTCCAAATTTCTTTCTATTCTATCGCTCAGTGACATCAGCAGCCATGCAAAAGGGCGAAATAGGGTATTGGCAAAACTTATTACATTAACCGTCATTCTCGCGAAATCGAGACTGGTTTTACTCGCATACACTTTAGGAACCACTTCACCAAAAAATACGATAGCAAAGGTGGTTACAAAGGTTAGGGATGCGACCAGCAGTCCTTCTGTACTTCGCCCAAAAATTGCCCAGGTCAGGTAAGTGGAAAGCATTACGATGGCTACATTAACCATATTGTTAAGAATCAGAATAGTCGCGAGCAGATTCTTAGGTTTTTCCAACAGGCTGATGATCCGTTGGTGGGTAGGTTTATTACTTTTTTTACAATAAGAAATTTCATCGGATGAAAGGGAAAAAAACGCTACTTCCGAACCGGAGATCATAGCAGAGGCAAACAGCAAAGCCAAAAGTATTGCAATAATAAAGAAATAAGATAATCCAGCTACGGGAAAAAGCTCTGCTAAAATAAATAAAAGTTCCGGGTATGGATCACCTGTAGATGCTTCCAATTTTTTAATTTTTGTTTCGACAAATTAGAAAGGTAAATCATCAACTTCAGAATCATTACCAGAATTCACCATAGGTGGTGAAGTAGATGTTTTATTGTCTGAATTTGAAGCAGATCCGCTATCAGAATCTGGAGCTGATCCTACAAAAGTTAGGTTGGTAGCACGAATTTTTTTATCGTACCTTGTAATTCCGTCTTTATCTTGGTAGGTATTAGTTCTTAGTTTCCCTTCAATATAAACGGTTCTACCTTTCGCCAAATACTTTTCGCACAGTTCTGCCAATTTATCCCAAAGTTCAACTTTGTGCCATTCAGTTTGTTCTACCCGCTCTCCGTTTTTATTATTGTAATATTCTGAGGTAGCAATACTGATGTTAGCTACCATAGATCCGCTTTCCAGGTGCCTGATTTCAGGATCGGCACCTAAATTTCCCAACAATATTACTTTATTAACACCAGACATTTTTTAAAAATTTGTTCTTACTATATTCAATTTAGTTAAAAAAACCTTTCGTTCAAAAATTTATCAATCAAAATTGATTTCGGTAATTTTTTAATGGTTTCTAAGCTAAAGGTCGCGAATTTACAGCTTTCTTTTATTGATTGCATAAATATTTCGCTGTTTATATTTACTACGTAAAACTTTACAAAAAGTCGCTGGTGGGTAAGTTGATGTTTATAAATTTTTGATTCAGAAACTTTTATAGCATGACTTTCCAATAAAATTTCTCCTATTACCCCCTCAATTAGCGCTGAAAAAGGCATAAACGCAGTATCGTTTTCTTTTAAATAGAATTCATACAACCCTTTCCAAATATCATCTGCTGTACGTAGTTGCATTACAAATTCATCTTTGTAATGGATAACAAAATAATGGAAATAACGATTTCTTGGTTTAATTTTTCTGGTTTTAACAGGCAGTTCATATTGCATTCCGTGCTGAAAGGCATAGCAATTGCCTTGTAGCGGACAAACCAGGCAGGCAGGCGCAACCGGTGTACACTGAAGCGCGCCAAACTCCATAATAGCCTGATTGTAAATATAAGCCTGCCCTTCGGGAACTAGTTTTTCGGCAAGTTTTCTAAAGTTTTTCTTTCCCTGGTTAGTGGCAATATCATGTTTAATTCCAAATACCCTTGACAGTACACGATAAACATTTCCATCTACCACCGGCACGGTTTCGTTATAGGCAAAAGAAGCAATGGCAGCTGCTGTATATTCTCCTATTCCCTTCAGATTAACTAATTCGTGGTAAGTTTCAGGAAAATTACCTTTATATTTATCCACTAATATTTTGGCGCAAGCATGTAAATTGCGGGCGCGTGTATAATATCCCAGGCCTTGCCACAACCGCAAAACTTCCTGTTCGGAAGCATTAGCAAGATCAAAAATAGTAGGATATTCGTTTATGAATTTTTCAAAATACGGAAGCCCCTGTATTACCCGGGTTTGCTGCAAAATAATCTCGGAAAGCCAGATAAAATAGGGATTGGTAGTTTTACGCCAGGGTAAATTTCGCTTGTGTTTTTGGTACCAGGTAATAATTTGTTCGGAAAAATAAAGATTTTCTAGAGTTTTCTGTGGCATAACCTTGATTAAAAACTAATTAACAATGGATTAAATCATTGGTTTTAATATTTATTTTGTTTTCAATTTAATCTTTAAGAGTATAAATTTACAATTCGTACAATTTTTAAACTATTCATAAATTTTTAAATACATAAAAAGTGACCAAAGCAGAAGTAGTCGCGCAAATCGCCGAAAAAACAGGTATTGACAAAGCCGACGTTTATACCACCATTGAAGCTTTTTTTAGTGTTGTAAAAAATTCTATGGCCAATGGCGAAAATATTTACGTCAGAGGATTTGGAAGTTTTGTAAACAAAAAAAGAGCAAAAAAAGTGGGTAGAAATATTTCAAAAAATACCGCCATGGTGATTGATGAACACTTTGTACCTAGTTTTAAACCCTCTAAAGTATTTACGGAAAAAATAAAGAAAAGTGAGAAACTGAAGGCAAACCACAATAGTTCAACCTAATTTCATGTTTATCGTTTGTGTGGTATTGATGTAACAAGGTATGGTAAAGAAGAAAATATTAGTAAGTACGGTAGCGCTAATTACGGTTGTTTTACTATTTCTATTACCTAAAGTGGTAGTAAATAACGACGAAGATAACATAGCAACCGAACAGAATGACGCCACTGATGCTGCACGAGATGCACCTGTGTCATCTGCGGATCCAAATACCGCACATGACATTGAGATTAGCCCAGAACAAAAAAAAGAAATAGCACGCCTTAAAGAAAGCTATAAAAATAGTGAAAAAAGTGTTAACTTCGCAGACTCTTTAATAACTGCCTTTATTGGGGTAGGCCAATATGACAGTGCTGCCGCATATGCCGAAAGCATTGTGGCACAAGATAAAGATGTGAAAAATTTGCTGAAAGCGGCAAATCTTTATTATGAGGCTTACATGTTTGCTGTTGATAACGAAAAACAACAAACATTTGGCGCAAAAGCCAGAAGTTATTATGAGAAAGTTTTGGCGGCTGAACCTAAAAACTACGATGCGAAGGTAAAATTGGCCATGACGTATATGTCAACCCAAAACCCTATGAAAGGCATCAGTATGTTGAGAGAGGTGGTAGCGGAAGACGAAAATAACGAACTAGCTATTTTTAATCTCGGCGTGCTATCGTTACAATCGGGGCAATATGAAAAAGCTACCGAAAGATTTGAAAAGTTGGTTCAAATAAACCCTAATCATTTGCAGGGGAATTTTTATTTAGGGGTAGGATACTTTGAATTAGGGAAAAAAAATAAAGCAAAAGAGCAGTTCGAACTGGTAAAAAAGATGGATAATGATCCGGAACTGGCTGCTACTATTGATAATTATTTAAATCGTATATAAAAAATTTTAACACTTAAAACATTTAATATTATGCCTTGTGGTAAAAAAAGAAAAAGACATAAGATTGCAACTCACAAAAGAAAAAAACGACTTAGAAAGAATCGTCATAAAAAGAAGTAGTAGCATCGATAGCTTTTGGCAGTAAAATCCACAAATATCGCGTAAAAGCTTTTCTTTATTTTTTTTAATTAAGTTAAATTACAAAATAAAGCTACTTTAGTATTTCTATGTAGTGTTTTTAAGTTTCATTTAAACTAATATTTCCGTTGAGTAATGAATTAATCGTAAATTCAACTCAGGATGGATACCGGATCGCCCTTTTAAAAGATAAGAGTCTTGTTGAGTTTCATCATGACAGCAATACCATTAAATTTACTGTTGGTGATATTTATTTAGGTACTGTAAAAAAAGTAGTGCCTGGTTTAAATGCAGCCTTTATTGATATAGGTTATGAAAAAGATGCTTTTTTGCATTACCTCGATTTGGGCCCGCAGATTAAAACATTAAATAAGTATACTAAAAATACTCTTTCGAAAAAAGATTCAAGCTATCAGCTTTCCAAAATCCGAAATGAATCCGATATTGATAAACTAGGGAAAATTTCGGACGTGCTTACTAAAAATCAGCAAATTTTGGTGCAGGTAGTAAAAGAGCCTATTTCGACAAAAGGTCCGCGCTTATCCTGTGAGTTGTCTATTGCAGGTCGGTATCTCATCCTTGTCCCTTTTTCCGGGGTTGTAAATATTTCCAAGAAGATAACCGACAAAAACGAAAGAAAAAGGCTGAGCAGGCTTATTTCCTCTATAAAGCCTGAAAATTTTGGAGTTATTATCAGAACTGTAGCTGAAGGAAAAGATGTTGCGGAACTTGATAAAGATCTGAGAAACCTGGTGCAAATCTGGACTGATGGTCACCATAAACTCAAAACGGCCAAACCCCGCGACAAAGTTATTGGCGAAATGGGTAGAGTTTCTGCCATTCTCAGGGATATGCTTAATGAGTCGTTTGATAGCGTTACCGTAGACGATAACGATATTTTTAACGAAGTAAAGTCATATATCCGCAATATTGCGCCTGAAAAACAGAACATTGTTAAAAAATACAATGGCAAACCAAAACTATTTGAGGTATTTGGTATTGAAAAACAACTTAAATCTCTGTTC
This sequence comes from Cyclobacteriaceae bacterium, assembly GCA_041745535.1. Taxonomy (GTDB): domain Bacteria; phylum Bacteroidota; class Bacteroidia; order Cytophagales; family Cyclobacteriaceae; genus JBGTIS01. Next base: position 11,475 of record JBGTIS010000378.1, read on the forward strand.
GGCCAATCTGTAAGTATCCGTGGAGGCGGCTATTTGATTATTGAGCATACTGAAGCTTTGCACGTTATTGATGTGAATAGCGGCAATAAATCGAACTCTGAGACCGACCAGGAAACTACAGCCCTGAATGTAAATTGCCAGGCCGCCGCGGAAATCGCCAGGCAATTGAGGTTGCGCGATATGGGGGGCATTATTATCATAGATTTCATTGATATGCGGAAACCTGAAAACAAGAGAACTGTATACCAAAAAATGAAAGAAGAGATGAAGTATGATCGGGCCAAAAATACCGTTTTGCCCCTTACTAAATTTGGAATAATGCAGATTACCCGGCAGCGGGTTCGACCTGAATTAAATATTGTAACCAAAGAAATTTGTCCTACCTGTGGCGGAACTGGCAAAATAGCCCCTACCGTTTTGGTTTCCGATCAAATTGAAAATAGTGTAGAATATGTGTTAATGAAGCAAAATGAGAAACACCTTACCATCTCACTTCATCCTTATTTGCATGCATATTTTACAAAAGGGATCCCTTCTAAACAAATGAAATGGTATTTGAAATACCGCAAGTGGGTAAACCTGGAGATAGATTCTTCGCTGGCTTTGGTTGATTATCAATTTCGAAACAAAGTCGGAGAACAAATAGATCTGAATTTTAATTAAAACTTAAAAAGCCTGATTTAATCGGGCTTTTGTTTTTTTCTCTTTAAGAACATGAAGAAATTTTGAACACTTATGAAAGGGCAAAGTAAGCCGAAGAAAATCTATAGACAGTTGGATTGACTTTTTAATAAAATCTAAAGCACACTGATCTACACCAATATTTCTTCTGGTTCTTCTACTTTAATTCTTCTGGTGGGCCTATCATCTGGTAGTGTAACCCCAGGAGGAAGATCTAAATCTGGTGTTGAATTTACTGAAACACCACCATCGTCATCGTCATCGTCATCGTTACCAAACCGAAAGTTTCTCTTTTTCATGAGTACTACCATAAAGTACACCATGATGATATAAGCAGCCCCCATTAATAACATATCGATCATATCCTATTGATGAGTTAATTAATTAAATCTACTAAAAAATGAGGAATAACCCTACATCAGTAAAAAATATAAAATTTTAAACAGATAGTTTTCCTCAAGATAGTTTTTTCAGTTCTACAATATAGTAAAGTTATTAGATTTTTGCCAACTAATTTCGGAAACCTCTTTTATAATTTAAACAATTTTATAGTCTACAACATTAAAACAGAAAATGTTTCAGACTTATTTATTTTTGAGGATAATTTTTTCAATTTATTCGTTTATAAAATAAAGCGCGAAATCAGGAGTTTAACTATGTCTGCTCCTAATAACGTAACTTATTGAATAAGTAATATAAAAAATCTAATTTAATACTATTTATATTAAAATCTTACCCGGGACTCAACCTACTTTGCTAGTACTTATGAAAAATTTTGAATCAAAAAATATATCTACCAAAGAAGCGAAACAAAAAGCTGCCAATTACTGTGCCTATCAGGAGCGTTCCTTACAGGAAGTGAAAGATAAATTGCAAGGCTATGGACTTACTCAGGAGGAAACCGAAAAAGTGCTTGATGAACTTATTGATGAAAAATTTGTAGATGAGGCACGCTTTGCCAGGTCCTTTGCACAGGGCAAACTTCACAGAAATAAATGGGGCAAAATAAAAATTACCCGGGCATTACAGCAAAAAGGTGTAAAAGAATCATTAATTCAAAGTGGGTTTGCGGAAATTGACGATAATAACTACCAAAAATTACTTCAGGATTTAATAGATAAAAAAAAGCGCTCTTTTCAGAATGAAAATGAATTTACCAGAAAGCACAAAATAGCTCGCTATGTAATTGGTAAGGGTTTTGAACCCGATTTGGTCTGGGAACTTCTGGGCAGACCAAACTTTTAATTTACTGCTCAAATTGAGTAATACAGTTGCAGTTAGAAATCAAAATTCACTAAATTGTCTCCTTCCAATATAGGGATGGCTGTGTATTTGTCAATCCGTAAACAAAAAGCCAGATCCTTATCAATCTCATTAGAAATTTTTATGAGTTTCTGATAATGGGTCGATTTTTTAAGAAACTCCAGCAATTCATCACTGGCAGCCTGATATAAAATTAAAGCTGCCAATACCATATCAGAACCAAAAATAAAACTAGTTTGAAGGTTATGAGCCAATGCTCCCGCAAATAAAGTGTCTTCCAAACTGAACTTTCCCTTCCATCCGGCACAAACTATCAGTACATTCTCATTTTCTTTTCTCAGAAATCTGATTACTGAAGTCAGGTTAAGAAACGATCCAATAATCAGTTTTTTTGCACCCTTCGACTTATTAATAGCCATAGTACCATTGGTGGTGGTCATGGCCAACCATTTGCCTTTTAATTTTTCATCACGATAGCTATAAGGCGAATTGCCAAAATCAAACCCTTTTATCTGAAGGCCGCCCCTTTCGGCAGCAGTCAAATAACCCTGTTTTCCCAATGCCTTACATTCTTCTATTTCTGCCACAGGCACAATTTTCTCCACTCCATAGGCCATGGCGGTAGTCATACAGGTAGTAGATCGGAATATATCCACTACAACTACTATTTTATCGCTCAGGTCATACTGATGAATTAACTCTGGAGAAATACAAATATCAATTGCGTTTTTCATATATTATTGCTTTATATCATAGGCGGTTTTACTAACGCTGCCTTTAATTTTCTGTTTCTTATATTAACAAAAACGGTTGTTCCTGGTTTACTCAATTCCGCTTGCACATATGCCAATCCTATCCCTTTCCCTAAAGTTGGCGATTGAGATCCAGAAGTTACTTTACCAATCAGGTTGTTATTTTCATCAAATAGTTCATATCCCGCTCTTGGAATCCCCTTATCAATCATTACCAATCCTGTAAGTTTCTGACTCACTCCGGCGGCTTTCTGTTTCCGCAAATTTTCGGAGTTAATAAAGGTTTTACTAGATTTTGTAATCCAACCTAAACCGGCTTCTAAGGGGGACGTGGTATCGTCAATGTCATTTCCATACAGGCAATATCCCATTTCTAACCGTAAAGTATCTCTGGCGCCAAGTCCGACGGGTTTAATGTCTAGGTGTGCCCCCGCTTCAAAGATCTTCTGCCATACCTGTTCTGCTGACTGATTTTTTACGTAAATTTCAAAACCTCCTGCTCCGGTATAGCCCGTAGCTGAAATGATAACGTCAGAAACTCCTGCAAACTCAGCAATCTGGAAACTGTAGTATTCCATCGCTGAAAGGTTAACCCTAGTCAGGGTTTGCAGAATATCAGTAGCTTTTGGGCCTTGTACGGCAAACAGAGAAGTCTGATCAGACGCATTTTCCATTTCTACCTGCTCGGTATTGTGTTGGCTAATCCAGTTCCAGTCTTTTTCGATATTAGCTGCATTTACCACCAGCATATATTCTTCCTCGCTGATCTGGTAAACCAGCAAATCATCCACAATGCCGCCTTCATAGTTTGGCAAACAACTATACTGCACTTTACCGTTGTATAACCTGGAGGCATCGTTAGTAGTTATTGTTTGAATAAGATCCAAGGCTTTTGGACCACGCAAATAAAATTCACCCATATGTGAAACATCAAAAACGCCTACGTTGTTTCTCACGGCAAAATGTTCTTCCAAGTCAGAACTATAACGAAGTGGCATGATATAACCTGCAAAAGGAACCATTTTTGCTCCCAGTTGCTGATGCACATCATTGAGAGCGATTTTCTTCAAATCCATAAGCTATAATGATTTTATTCGGAATGCGCAAAGGTAAGGATAAGCAGTTTTAATATTAATCTGTAACAAAGTTTTTTAAGATAAATTATCTAATAGTTTAAACGATTTACGATGCCAAAGTGTAGTACCATACTTTTGAATGGCTTTCCTATGGGTAACAGTTGGATAACCCACATTTCTTTCCCATCCATATTGAGGAAATGCTATTGATAATTTTTCCATCAAGGTATCACGATAAGTTTTAGCCAACACCGAGGCTGCCGCAATAGAAAAATATTTGGTATCGCCTTTTACAATGCAGTTATGTGGAACAAAAGGGTAGGGGGTAAACCGGTTTCCATCTATCAATAGCAATTCAGGAACCTGCTTTAACTGATCAATGGCTTTGTGCATGGCCAGAAATGAAGCATTCAGGATATTAATTTTATCAATAGTCTGGTTATCAACTTCTGCAATGGCATAATCAATGGCTGTGCTTTTAATTTCTGATACCAGGATGTTTCTTTGTTTTTTAGAAAGTAATTTTGAGTCGGTAAGTAGGGGATGCGTGTAATTTTTGGGCAGAATAACCGCAGCAGCTACCACGGGCCCTGCCAAACATCCCCGCCCAACTTCGTCGCAACCAGCTTCCAGTAAAGTCTCTGTGAAATAAGATTTTAACGACAAAATTTAAATTGGATTAATAGCAAAGTAATCAATATAACACGATCATTTAGCTCAATATGGCAGCTATATCATCTCTGGAGAGGCTTTTTACAAAACTCTCTTCAGTTGAAATTAAATCATTTGCCAACCTGAGTTTACTATGCTGAAGTTTTAGAATTTTTTCCTCAACCGTGTTTTTTGTAATAAACTTATAAGTAAACACTGTATTTTTTTGTCCTATTCTGTGTGCTCGGTCTACTGCCTGAGCCTCAACGGCCGGATTCCACCACGGATCGAGAATAAAAACATAATCGGCTTTGGTTAAATTTAAGCCCAATCCTCCTGCCCGTAATGATATTAAAAACAAGGGGATTTGGTCGTTTTCCTGAAAAAGCTCAACCTGTTCCTGCCGGTTTTTTGTGCCCCCATCCAGATACGCGAACCGCATATTTTCTTTGGTAAGATGTTGCTTCAAAATGGTAAGGTGCTTTACAAACTGACTGAATATTAATATTTTATGCCCTTTACCAATAGCATTGGTTATCATGTACATTACATCTTCCATTTTGCCTGAATAGCCTGTATACGCATCATCAACCATTTTAGGATGGTTAGCTATTTGTCGCAATTGTGTAAGCCCTTGCAGCAACAAGAAATGAGATTTTCCTATTCCCTCTTCTTCTACCATATTGAGTACCTTATTGCGATAAAAAGACTTAATTTCTTCGTATAACTGCTCTTGTTCATCCGTCATTGAGCAATATTTTACACTTTCTATCTTTTTGGGCAGTTCGGTAGCTACCTGCCATTTTTGCCTTCTCATTACAAAGGGCTTAATTAAAGTGTATAGTTTCTGTGTTTTATCAACATCGCCTTTCTTTTCTATCGGGTTTAAAAATTCGTTCCGAAAAAAAGTTTCGCGCCCCAACAGCCCAGGATTGATAAATGAAATTTGCGACCACAAATCGAGGGTGCTATTTTCGATGGGTGTACCTGTAAGAATAAGCCTGTACTTAGATTTTAATGACTTTACAGCGTGTGCGATGTGCGCATCAGGGTTTTTAATGGCTTGCGACTCGTCAAGAATCAGGTAGTTGAAATAAAAGCTTTTCAGCAAATCTACATCCAGGCGGGTAATACCATAGGAAGTGAGTACCAAGTCATAATCTTTGAACTGTGCTACATTTTTATCCCTGTTGGTTCCTGTATAATTCAGAATACGCAGTTTGGGGGTAAACCTCCGGGCCTCCATTTCCCAGTTATAAATCAGGGAGGTGGGCATAATTAGCAGTGACGCGCTGTTTACATTACCCAATTCGTCATTTTCTTCTTTTACACGTTGCAACAAAGCCAAGGTCTGAATGGTTTTTCCAAGGCCCATGTCATCGGCCAGGCAACCCCCAAAATTATAGCTTTTCAAAAAACATAACCAGTTATAACCTGCTTTCTGGTAAGGCCGAAGTTTTCCCTTGAAATGTTTGGGTAAAGGCTGCTCCTCTATTTCGCTGAAGTCTCTGAGCTTCTCCAATTTACGGGTCATAGTAACCTGGGCCAGATTGCCATGTCGCAAATCCTGAATAAGCGCAATATGATGTTTTTTTAACTTTATTTCCTGATTCTGGTCTTCCGCAAAAGCGAAAAGTTGGGTATATTCCGTAAACCAGGCTTCGGGAATAATCGCGACCTCGCCTTTAGGAAGCAAAAATTCCTGTTGTTTATTTAAGATATATTTTCTGATTTCCGCGAAAGAAATGTAATAATCGCCGAATTTTACCTGTGCATTTATATCAAACCAATCTATGTTTTCTCTTATTGTGATGTCTATAGATGATTTTCCCAGGAAATATTTCTTTCCATTACTACCCTTTTGTTCAATCACAATACCTTTTTCGTCTAACTGGGATTTATACTGGGAAATCCACTGCAGGGCATCGTATTTCGGTAAAATTACGGGACCGTTGTCAAGCAGCATCGATTTTTCATTCAGAAACTCAAGCGCGTCTTTCTCTTTTTCAGTGTCGCGCCTTACCCTATGAAAAGTATAGGTATCATCTTTTTTTTCTGTGCTTACGCTTACAGGAGCCTGTTGATCAGCATCAAAATAGTACTGATTGTACCGGAATGTTAGTTTAAATCCAATTTTATCGTTATTACCATTTATTGATTGAAACGCTTCATTGACATTGTTATGGTTTCCATTGGATAATTTATCTTTATCTCCATTCGCTGTATTTACTTCATAAAACAGAAGATGAGGAATAGCATCAAATTGTACTGTATTAATTTCAAAACCTTTGGCATATACATCAAAAGATGCTACCAGCGGCGCTACAAATTTTTGATAGTATGAATCTTCTACTTTTTTTGGTATTACAATAAATTTTTTATTTAAGAAGGGTTGTAGTTTGTGGCCATCTATCTCCTTTTCAAAGCTGTACAATTTATTTTCAAGTACCATCCAGGCAGGCTCTTTACAAATAATATAAGCTCCCTTGTACTGAAAATCTACTTTTTGTCCATCGTATTTAATAGTTGGAAAATAATGAGTATTATCATCATTTCTGCGAAAATGAAAAAGCACTGTAGCTTTCTGGGGCAAAACTTCTATAGCCATACCGGTGGGTTCACCATCGTTACTCATTTCAAAAAGAGGCTTATCGTGGAGTAATGATAGCACGTGTGCCCGATGCTCTTCCAGGTATTTTTCTATTGCTTCCTTTACCGCAATCTGCTTTTCAGTGGTTGATTCAAAAACTTTCTTAAAAAAGTCCTGTGAACGAACCTTCTTTTCAGAAAATTTATAAATAATAACGTCCTGTTGCATGGCATCCATCAGCCTGATTAGTTGATAATCGCGCGCATCAAGTCCTGCGGCGAATTCTTTGGCGTTTTTGTGAGAGATATTCTGATGCTCGAAAGTATAGCGGCTCTGTTCGTCCAGTTGGACGGCAAATGATTCGAATAAATAGCCCAGGTATTCGTGTTGAAACAATGAGTACACAATTCTGAATGGTTTATTTGTAGATACTTTCATAATGAGCAACCAAGCGATCCATTGGAGTAAATTCGAAAAATTACTTCCGGCAAACTATAAGTTTAAGAAAATTTCTGGTTATGACCTCGCAAATTACAAATAATCTTTAATTTCTGTACCTGAAGCGATGGCTGCGGGACGATAAGACGCGAAAAAAGTAATTGTAATAATACTGATAGCGGTGATAATGAAGTCAGAAACTTGCATTTTTACCGGATAAGCGTCAACAATCGCGGTTTGCATGCCCATGGATACAATGCCAAAAGTTTGTTGAATCCAGCAAATAATCAGTGCGGCCACCAGTCCGATCGCTGCTCCGGCAAAAGCGATAATCGCGCCTTCAAATAAGAATATAGATCGAACCATGCTATTATTAGCGCCCATGGTAAACAGTACTGAAATATCCTTTTGTTTATCAATAGCCAGCATAGAAAGCGAAAAGAAAATATTAAATGACGCAATGGCCAGAATAAAAGAAAAGGTGAGGTAAACGAAAAACTTTTCAATTTTGATCGCTCTCAGCAACCCGGAATGCTGTTCATCGCTATTTAGTACTTCAAATTCGGTTCCAAGCACTGCCTGTAATTTTTTCTGTACCGAGCCAACACTTTCTTCATTCGTAGTTTTGATTTCCAGAGCAGTTCGCTTGTCGCCGTAGTTGAAAAGATCATTGGTAAAAGCCAGTGGTACAATTACATAATTGGCGTCAAACTGCTGCTCGATGGCGAATACGCCTCCGGGTAATATATTCTTCTGGTTATATAAGTTACCAGTAGTAAGGCTTAGCCCACCACTGCGGTTTACAGTTGATTGCTTCGGGTAAAAAAACCGCAAAGCATAAAACTCATCAGTAGGAGAAACAGAAAGCACATACTGTACGCCTCTGCCCAGAATGGCATAATTGGTATTGCCTTTTTTCAGGGCAAGATCACCATATACCATGGCCCTGTCGATCCGATGCTGGTCGATAAAGTTATCGCTTACGCCTTTTAGTTTTACCACCATTTGTGCCTCGCGGTAACGGACCAGGGCATTGTCTTCAATTACTTCGGTAATAATTTTAACGCCCTCAATTTTTGCGACCTCTTGCTTAATGCTATCGGAAAACACAAAAGACTTCCCTTTGACGGGCATCACTTTTATTTCAGGATCGAATGTGTTGTATGAATCCCGGATCAGTTCTTCAAGTCCGTTAAAAACCGACAATACTATGATAAGCGCCGCTGTTCCCACCGCTACAGCAACCATGGAAATAATGGCTATTACCTGAATAAAATTTTTTTTCTTCTTCGACCGGAAGTATCGCTTCGCGATAAAAAGTGATAAATTCAAAGGGTTTTAGTTGGTATATGAAATTGATAGAATTTAATCAATAATTTGTACGCTCGTACAATTATTCGTTGCTTTTTTCTTCATCGTCGGGAGGAATATCCAAACCTGAAATGATTTCATCCATCCGTGCCGCATAATCGGCGCGATCATCCAGAAAAAAGATGAGGTCAGGTATGGTTCTTACTACTTTTCCAATACGGTTTCCTAATAAGCGCCGAATTTCACCTTTCCGCACGCTAATCTGATCAACCAATTCCTGCTGATTTTTACTAAGCATAAAGCTTAAATATATTTTAGCAATTCTCAAATCAGCACTTACCGACACATCAGTTATGGTTATTAGCACTTTGTTATCAAACATCCAGCGGGCATCTTTCAAAAATATTTCACTTAATTCTTTCCGAATCAGGCTGGAAAATTGTTTTTGTCTCTTACTTTCTTTCATAACTACATAATTAACATATTTTTACTAAAATATTTTCATCAATCTTCTATCTTCGTGGCTATTATTCGATTTTTTATCTTTTTTTCACTTAGTATTTAGGTTTGCGATAAAATATTAAATTTTGCTAAGTTTTTTCCGATTAAATGATCCTTATCGTATGATAGGGATTTTTTTGCTCTTATCGCTAATTAGGTTACCGCTTCTCTTATCAGATCAATACCTTACCATCCCTGAACTGAACTGGATGCTGGTTGGCGAAAAACTCTCTGCTCCAACTCTGTTATATGTTGGTGTGTGGGATAATATTGCCCCTTTTTCCGCGTTTATTTATTGCATTATAGATTTTTTATTTGGTCGTTCGCAATTGGCGTACGTTATTGTAGCCATTTTTCTTACTACTATTCAGAGTGGTATTTTTAACAGCTTCTTGTTGAGAATTAAAGCTTTTAATGAAAACACCTACATTCCTGCTTTAGTATACGCATTACTCAGCTGTTGTTTTTTTGATTTCTTTACACTTTCGCCGGTACTATTAAGCCTTACCTGGATTCTACTGGCCATCAGAAATATTTTTTATCAGGTAGAAAGCGAATCAAGAGACACGAATATTTTAGGCACAGGCCTTCTTTTAGGCATTGCCAGCCTGTTTTATTTACCCAGTGTCGTGTTTCTTTTTTCTACTATTTTCTCCTACATTCTATTTTCTAACCTGTCTATCAGAAAATACCTGCTATTATTATATGGCTTGTTGCTGCCGGTAGTGCTGGTTTCTATAATTTTTTACTGGTTTAACGGATTGTCGCACTTTGTCAATCAGTTTTTTCTTTCTTTTTTCAGCATTAATAACAAGCCTTTTTTAAGTATTTACGCTTTACTATTCATAGGATTTTTACCATTGGTTATATTTCTAATGGCCATTGTTACAGTTTCTCAGCATAGTATTCGATATACAAATTACCAGAGCCGGTTACAACGAACTATGTTGGCTATGTTAGCAGGCGCTGTGCTTTCTTTGTTTTTTATTAAGGAACGCTCTGCCTATCATATGCTTTTTCTGGTTCCTCCAATGGCTTTTTATATTACACATTTTCTGTTAAATGTGGAAAGAAAGCTTCTGGCCGAGGCTTACGTAGTACTTCTGTTATTCTATTTAGTAATTGTTAACTATGGAGGCTTGTATAACCTTTTTTCTATTAATAGTATTACGGAAACAGAAAAACTTTTGGTGCAGCCTACAGATTACGACGCGAAAGTTAGTGGCAAAAAAATATTAGTATTGGGAGACGACCTCAATATTTATAATTCAGCTCAACTGGCGACTCCGTATCTAAACTGGCGACTTTCGATCAGACAGTTACGAGCCCTCGATTATTACGATAATTTAAGTGAGGTATACATTAATTTTAATGAAGATATGCCCGAAATAATTATCGATAATGCCCAGCTATTACCTTCGTTAACAGAAAGAATTCCTATGCTGAAAAATGCTTACCGGAAGGAAGGAACTATGTACTATTTAAATAGTGATTAGCAGCAACTTATTTTTTGAACCCTGCGATCGTGCCGCCCGCCTTCGAAATCTGTACTTAAAAAACTATCGATAATAGCTTTTGCTTCATCGAAAGAAATAAAACGGGCAGGTAAACAAAGGATATTAGCATTATTGTGCTGCCTTGCCAGCAAAGCCAATTCTTCGTTCCAGCAAATTGCCGCTCTGATTCCGGCATGTTTATTGGCCGTCATTGCCACTCCGTTGGCACTACCACAGATCAGAATTCCCAAATCATGTTTTTTTGTTTCTACGCTTTCGGATACAGGATGGGCAAAGTCCGGATAATCTACAGACTGATCGCTGTGCGTGCCGTAATCCTGCACCTTATAACCTTTACTATTTAAATAATCAGTTACCTGTTGTTTGTAGGAGAAACCGGCATGATCGCCACCAACCGCAATTTTTAACTTCATTTTTAGGAAATTTTGATTCTAAAATAGAACTTATATGCAATTATTCTTCACCCTTATCAAACTTTTCCATAGCTTTTTTCTCACGGCGTATTACCATGGCAGAAATAGAAATACTTACCTCATACAGTACAAGTAGCGGCGCTGTAATTAACATTTGCGACATTACGTCGGGCGGAGTTATTAAAGCTGCCAATACCAAAATTACCACAATAGCATGCCTTCTGTAAGTTCGTAAAAATCCCGGGGATAATAAACCTACTTTAGTAAGAAAGAAAACTACCACAGGAAGTTGAAATAACAAACCAGCGGCTAAAACCAGTGTGGTTATTGTGCCTACGTATGAGGTAATATCAAATTCGTTTTGTATACTAGGATCTACTTGAAAACTTCCCAGGAAATTGACTGATACCGGGGCAATAACAAAATATCCGAACAATACGCCTAGCATAAAAAGAAGGCTTACAAAAAATACAGCCCCTCTACTTACCTGTCGCTCATTGTTATACAGTCCAGGACTTATAAAACGCCATATTTCCCAAAACGTGTAAGGAAAAGCGCAAATCAAACCTATTGTAATAGATGAGGTAAGGTACATCGTGAATTGCCCTGTCATTTGCCTGCTTTGTATAATAAAGGGCAATTCATCCATACAGAAAGCATCAGAGTTCATTAAATTACCCAATTTGCAGAACATGCGGTAGGTCCAGAAATCTCCCCGCGATGGCCCCAGAATTAACGTACCCCAAATAAAATCCCGAGCTAAAAGAGCAACTATAGTAAAAGCTACAATTGCTATGAGCGAACGCACAACATGCCACCGTAGTTCTTCCAGGTGCTCCAGGAATGACATAGCACCTTCCTTCTCTTCCGATTGCTCATCTTGTGTATTTAGCTTTCCATTTTGCCCATTAGCTGAGGTATGCTCTTCAATTTTTTTGTTTTCGCTATCCACTTATTTTCTCTAAACTATACAAAGGAAAATTTTCCATCCAACTATTAACTTCGTGCCTAATTTGGTTGATCTTAGTTTCGTTATCGCGGTGTGTTAATACCTTATCGATAATTTGAACAATTTTAACCATATCATCTTCTTGCATACCTCGTGTGGTAACTGCAGGTGTTCCTACTCTGATTCCGGAAGTAACAAAAGGAGATTTATCATCAAATGGCACCATATTTTTATTAACTGTAACATCAGCTAATCCTAATACCTCTTCTGCTTCCTTACCTGTCAATCCTTTGGACCTCAAGTCTATCAGCATTTCATGATTATCCGTTCCTCCTGATATTACATGATACCCTTTATCTGTAAAAGCTTTTGCCATTACTTGGGCATTTTTTATAACCTGACGCGCGTAATCGCCAAATTCGTCAGAAAGGGCTTCTTTAAAAGCTACTGCTTTGGCAGCTATTACATGTTCTAAAGGACCACCCTGCGTACCAGGGAAAACAGCCATATCTAACAAGGCCGACATCATTTTAATTTTTCCTTTTGGAGTAGTTAAGCCGAAAGGATTTTCAAAATCCTGCCCCATCATAATCAGCCCACCCCGTGGTCCACGAAGAGTTTTATGTGTGGTAGTGGTAACAATGTGACAGTACGGAAGCGGGTTATTCAATAATTTTTTAGCAATAAGCGCTGCCGGATGTGCAATATCGGCCAGGAGAAAAGCACCAACTTTATCGGCTATCGCCCTTAACCTTTCATAATCCCAATCGCGGCTATACGCTGAAGCGCCACAAATAAGAAGCTTAGGTTTTACATCATCAGCTATTTTTTCTACTTTATCCCAACTAATAAGTCCTGTTTCCTTTTCAACGCCATAGAAATGAGCGTTATACAACTTACCGGAGAAATTAACCGGAGAACCATGCGTTAAGTGACCGCCATGAGATAAGTCAAATCCAAGAATATTGTCGCCAGGTGCGATCGTAGCCAGCATAACAGCGGCATTGGCCTGTGCACCGGAATGAGGTTGAACATTAGCCCAAACTGCCCCAAATAATTCTTTAATACGATCAATAGCTAGTTGTTCAACCTTATCAACCACTTCGCAACCGCCATAATATCGCTTTCCTGGTAATCCTTCAGCATATTTGTTGGTAAGTACACTTCCCATGGCTTCCATTACCTGACGAGAAGTAAAATTCTCAGAGGCAATCAACTCAATGCCTTGTTCCTGCCGTTTGGTTTCCTCTCTGATAAGATCAAATATTTCCTGGTCTCGCTGCATAAAGTTTATGTTATTAGCATTCAAAAATACTGTTAATGACAGACTTTCACAATCATATACTATGAAGTTATTTTATCAACACTGGGAATGTAAATTAAGATCACTAAAAATATTCTTGTAAATATATTTTAAAATTTCAAATTTTAGTGGTAGTATCGACTTAAATTGTTCTTATTCAAGAAAATATTACACATGTATAATATTTATTGTTTTACAATTAATAAAGGTGTAATGAATTGTAAATCAATTGTTTAGCTTATATAGTATGCTTACAGGAGAAATAAAAATTCAAATAATATTACTTTTTATATATTAAATATAATTTTATTATTACATTTGTAATGTAATGAGTAGCTGTTCTGTTTTACAGAATGTTTACAAGTAGTCAGTATTTAGAAATATCAACTAAATAGAAAGAATATGAAGGAGAACAAAAGAGAGGAACTGATCACACGGATCAAAACCTTAAATGCCGAACTTGAACATTTACTGCAACTTCTGAGCACTAAAGTGAAGGTTGTTAATTCAGTAACCAATTCGAACGAACCGAAACCTGAACTTGACAACCGCGGATTTATGACTATTGAAAGACTTCTGACTTATTCCAGAGTTTATCTGAATTAAGCAATCCAATGCCTATGTAACAACTATACTTAACAAATACTATTCAATTCGCTTAATATTTGCACCTAACGCTTGTAGACGGGTATCAATTAATTGGTACCCTCTATCTATTTGCTCGCTGTTATAAATACGGCTGGTACCATTCGCGGAAAGCGCGGCAATAAGCAATGCAACTCCCGCACGGATATCGGGTGAAGTCATAGAAATACCCCGTAATGGATATTTGCGGTCTAAACCAATTACGGTAGCCCGGTGAGGATCGCATAAAATAATCTGAGCGCCCATATCAATAAGTTTATCTACAAAGAAAAGCCTACTCTCAAACATCTTCTGATGGATCAGTACCGTTCCCTTTGCCTGCGTAGCTACTACTAATAAAATGCTAAGTAAATCAGGGGTTAATCCTGGCCAGATCGCATCAGCTATGTTCATAATAGAACCGTCTATAAAAGTTTCTATTTCATAGCTGTCATTATCATACACCCGGATATCGTCGCCAGAAATTGAGAAGTTAATGCCCAACTTAGCAAAAGTGTCAGGAATAAGTCCTAATTGATCTACCTGCACGTTTTTAATAGTAATATCAGAGTTAGTCATAGCTGCTAAACCGATAAAGCTTCCTACCTCTATCATATCGGGTAGCATAGTATGCTCGGTACCTTTTAAAGAACTTACTCCTTCTATACGTAAAAGATTTGAGCCAATGCCGCTGATTTTGGCACCCATCCGATTAAGCATACGAGAAAGTTGCTGAATGTAGGGCTCACAGGCAGCATTGTAAATGGTGGTTAATCCTTCGGCCATTACCGCAGCTAAAATAATGTTGGCTGTGCCTGTTACACTTGCTTCTTCCAACAACATGTAGCAACCTTTAAGCTTATCAACCTCTACACTGTAGAATCCGGATTCTTCATTGTAAATAAATTTGGCTCCCAGTTTCTGAAAACCTGTAAAGTGGGTATCCAACCTACGGCGGCCAATTTTATCGCCACCGGGACGTGGAATTTTACCTTTACCAAAACGTGCTAATAATGGTCCCAGAATCATAATAGATCCCCGCAATGAACCCGCCTGTGATTTGAATTCCTTAGTTTCCAGATATGACAAATCAATATTTCGAGCTGTGAAGGTGTAGGATTCCTGACCAATTTTATTGACCACCACGCCTAAAGATTCCAGTAATTCAATAAGTTTGATTACATCTCTGATGGCAGGTACTTTATTAATTGTAACGTTTTCCGGAGTAAGTAATACAGCGCATAATATTTCAAGTGCTTCATTTTTAGCACCCTGAGGAATTATCTGGCCTTTGAGTTTGTGCCCACCTTCAACAACAAATGAGGTCATACGAAAAAAATAATAGATGAAAAATAAAATTTATTATAACTAAAAAAATCACAGGTTCCCGCGTTTACTTGTTTCGCTTCTTAGCGGATCCGCGCCGGTTTTTATTACTATTAGAACGATTCTTATTATTTGCACTATCAAAAAGGTTGCCGCCCGCAACTTCTTCTAAAGAAATATCCAATTTATATTTAGAAAGCTCACGTATGTTTTGTACGATAACCTCATTATCTACATTCTCTTTGTTCCAGGTTCCGTAAAAACTTTTCATCAGTTTTCCTATTGAAATGACAGCGGCTTTTTGTTCCTCCTTATCCTCAATAGCTGCTGCTTTTTCAAGAAGCATCTCAATATTTTTACCATAATGTTTGTACCGGATGGGTTCTTGGTGATAGGGCACTCTGTCTGGCTTTTTCAGTAAAATTTCCTCTGTAGGAACAGGAAAAGGGCTTTCTACATCCAATATAAAATTTGACATAATGTAAAGGTCGTCCCATAATTTCTGCGTACTTTCCATCCCTTCCTTCACATCAGGATTCAACTGGCGCATCAATTCTATTAAGGTATAAGCATAGCGGGTTCTTTTCTCACGGTCTTCCACTGTGGGAAGATATTCAACCAGTTTTTGAATATTCCTGCCATATTCTTTAAGAATAAGTTTTGATTTACTTGTGTTATATTCGTCCATATTATTCAGATATTAGTTAGTTCAAATAGTTTTTTTATTGCTTAAATGTATTGTGTTAGTTATTGTCATGAATTTTGAGTTTGGCAAAGCTAAGTAACAAGGTTTTCTCGCCGAAGTTATCAAAATTGACTTTTGCCTTTTTATTCGCGCCTTGTATTTCTATGTCTTTTACAACCCCGAAACCAAATTTCGGATGTTCAACTTTCATGCCTGCCATTAATTTACTGGTATCGCTGGGAGTAAAATCTGCCGAAGGCTTGTAATTACTTTGTACAACAGGTTCCTTTCTGAAATTTTTACGCAAACCCGATATACCACTGAACATAGGTTGCTCAGGAGCGTTTTTTTCCGCTTTAGCCCATACCGAAAAAGATCCTCGAGTATCGGTAGCACTCATTCTTTTGTTCACCATTACATAAGCCGGATCAATTTCTTCTAAAAACCGGCTGGGTTCACAATTTTTCAGGCGCCCAAACCGGTAGCGAGTTAGCGCATACGATAGTGTTATTTTATTTTTAGCCCTGGTTAATGCTACATAAAACAATCGCCTTTCTTCCTCAAGTTCTCTGCGGCTACTTAACATCATTTGAGAAGGAAATAAATCTTCCTCCATGCCCACCACATACACATAAGGAAATTCCAGCCCTTTGGCAGAATGAATGGTCATGAGAGTTACCATGTCCTGATCTGCGTTTTTATCCTCATCAATGGTAGTTAATAACGCGATTTCCTGTAAAAAAGCGCTGAGCGTCTTATCATCATTTTCCTGATTGTCAACGAATTCTTTAATAGCATTCAGCAATTCCTGTACGTTCTCATAGCGGTTTAGTCCTTCTATGGTTTTATCTTCATACAGCTCTTTTAATAAGCCGGAAGCTTTCGCGATATGGGCCGCGGCACCAAAGGCATCCTGTCTTTTAACCTGAAGCTCAAATCCTTTGATCATATCCGCGAATTGCACTACAGCACTGGCTGCTCTGCCAGGCAAAAAACTTTCTGCATTAGCAAGTGTTTCACCCAAAGAAATTTGATTTTCAGTTGCGGATAGCACAATTTTATCTACTGTAGTGGGGCCAATCCCCCGCTTGGGTAAATTAATAATTCGGCGGAGTGCCTGCTCATCGTTCTGGTTAATTACAAAACGCAGATAACCTACGATATCTTTAATTTCCTTTCGTTGGTAAAAAGAAAGACCGCCAACTACCTTATACTTTATATTGTGTCGCCTTAAAGCTTCTTCCATGGCTCTGGATTGGCTGTTGGTACGGTACAAAATCGCGAAATCCTTATACTGCAGGTAGTAGTTCGACTTATCTTCAAATATAGAAGTGGCCACCAGCTTCCCTTCTTCGTGGTCGGAAGTGGCTTTGATCAGTTCTACCAGAGCACCTTCGTCATTGGCCGTCCAGACGTTCTTTTTAAGTTGCGCTTTATTTTTACTGATGATGGAATTAGCCGCATTTACAATATTTTTGGTAGAGCGATAATTCTGCTCCAGCTTAAAAACTTTAAGGTCGTTATAATCTTTCTCAAAATTGAGAATATTCTCAATATCAGCACCCCGAAAAGCGTATATACTTTGGGCATCATCACCTACCACACATATATTTTGCCGCACTGCCGAAAGTTTTTTGGTAATCAGGTACTGTGAGAAATTGGTATCCTGAAACTCATCAACCAGCACGTAATGGAACCGATGCTGATATTTATTAAGCACATCAATATGTTCTCTGAAAAGCACATTAGTATTAAACAGCAAGTCATCAAAATCCATTGCATCAGACCTAAAACAGCGTTCTACATAACTTTTGTAAATTTTACCCATGTGAGGTTTGCCCACACTCTGATCTTCTGAAAGAAAAACCGGATTATCCAGATATTCTCTCCAGGATATCAGCCGATTTTTTGCTGCCGAAATACGGTTCAATACCACATTTGGTTTATATACTTTGTCATCCAAGCTAAAATCTTTTATAATAGATTTAATCAACGATTTGGAGTCATCGGTATCGTAAATGGTAAAGTTGCTTGAATAGCCAAGGCGATCGGCTTCTGATCTTAAAATCCGGGCAAATACCGAGTGAAATGTGCCCATCCATAAGTTTCTGGCTTCCGTACCTACTACCTCCTCAATTCGTTTCCGCATTTCGTTGGCAGCTTTATTGGTGAAAGTTAAAGCCAGAATATTAAAAGGATCTACTTTCTTTTCCTGAATGAGGTAGGCTATTCTGTAAGTAAGCACACGCGTTTTTCCAGAACCTGCACCGGCAATTACCATAGATGGCCCTTCTGAGTTAATTACTCCTTCAAGTTGTGCGTCATTCAAGTTTTTCAGGTAATCCATCTTTTATAGGTTTGGTATACAACTTACAAAGCGTGTATGTTGATTACAAGATCAATGGAATAAAGTTATGCAAATAAATTTTCTGCCTGAATTAAAAAACAAATAGTTAGTCAATCCTGATTCCTTAGAAATTTAGTTAATAGGATAACAAAAAATATTAAGAAGAAATTGCAGAAGTTCGTATTTCAGGAACGGGAAATAATATGCTTAACTATTTATCGGGACCTTATTCAGAATTGATTTTATAATATCCGAAGTGGAAACTCCATCAGCTTCGGCTTCATAATTTAATAAAATACGATGATTGAACACATCGTTTGTTACTTCTTTTATATCTTCTGGCAACACATAATCTCTATTATCAAAATAAGCAATGGCTTTTGCCGCGATATTGAGGTTAATACTGGCTCGGGGCGAAACGCCAAACTGAATATAGTTGGCTTCGTCTGTCAGTTTGTACTCTTTCGCGTTTCGCGTAGCGAATACCAGCTCAATAATATATTTTTCTAACGATTCAGAGATGGTTACCATATTAATTTCATCTCTGATGGCAAAAATATCTTCTTTAGTAAGTATAGACCTCAGGTTACCATGAAATGACATATTAGACATGCGGCGCATTATCTCCAGTTCATTTTCTTTACTCGGATAATCCACATATACTTTCATCATAAAGCGGTCTACCTGAGCTTCCGGTAGGGGATAAGTTCCTTCCTGATCTACCGGATTCTGGGTGGCTAATACCAGAAAAGGGCGATCTAACTGAAAGGTAGTTTCTCCAATGGTTACCTGCTTTTCCTGCATAGCTTCAAGCAATGCGGATTGTACTTTAGCGGGCGACCGGTTTACCTCATCTGCCAGAATAAGGTTGGAAAAAATAGGGCCCTTTTTTACTTCAAAAGAAGATTTCTGCTGATTATATATCATGGTTCCGATCAAATCGGAAGGTAGTAAGTCTGGAGTGAATTGTATTCTGTGAAAATCCAGGTGTAAAACTTTGGCAAGTGTGTTTACCGTTAGGGTTTTAGCAAGGCCAGGTACGCCTTCCAATAATATATGCCCTTGTGTAAAAAGACCAATTAACAGTCTGTTTACCATATATTCCTGCCCTACAACTACCTTTCCTACTTCCTCAAAAACCTGATTAATTTTATACTGATTGTCTTTTTGAATGTCTGTATTGACTTTTTCTTCCATGCTTAAATGTTTAAATGGAATTTTGCGGAAAACCGCAAAGATAGCAATAATTTATACTGCTTTGGTTGTTTTCTTATTGCTTTCCGCTATTTTTTCCAATATTACTACGATACCTATACCCAATGCCATAAAAAGTAATGCCTGCATAATAAAAGGATCCTGTCCGGTTGTATCCAAAAACTCTGTGGGCATCACATTTTCAGTGAGAAAAGGTTTTTGTTCACCGTGGCTGTCAAGGCGGTAAGCAGTAATCAACTTCCATGGCCAAATTTTATTTAACGAACCGATCATAAAGCCCGCCAGCAGGCTTACCGCTGCATCATGGTACCTGTCGAGAAGCCAGGAAACCACTCTTGAAAAGCTCAGTAAACCTACTACGCAACCAATAGCAAACACAGCAATTATCAGAACATTAAAATCTCTTACTGCTTCAATAATGTAGGCATATTTTCCTAAAATGAGTAGAATAAAGCTACCTGAAATTCCTGGTAAAATCATGGCACAAATTGCGATGGCGCCGCTTATAAAAACAAACCAGAGGGCATTTGGGGTTTCAGCAGGTGTAGCAATGGTTATAAAAAAAGCGATGCCAATTCCTAATAATCCAAATAGCACAATAGGAACATTCCAATGCTTAATTTCCCGTGCTACAGAGAATGAGGCGATTACTACTAAACCAAAAAAGAAAGACCATAACTGAATGGGGTGATTTTCTAATAAAAAAGAAATTAATTTGGCAAGGGAAAGAATACTAAGCAGAATGCCACTTAGTAAAACTATCAGAAAATTTCCATTTATATGCTTCCATAGCGCTGCTAGTTGAAAACGGCTAAGCAACCGCACCGCTTCCGCATCAATTGAGCTAATTGATTTTAGTAGTTCTTCATAAATCCCGGTAATAAAGGCTATGGTTCCCCCTGATACTCCAGGCACAATATCCGCGCCTCCCATTGCTACCCCTTTTAAAAAAAGTTTGGAATAATCCTTAATACTTCGTGTCGCAGGCATAAAAAACCAGATTACGGCTGATAAAATTCATACTATTTTTTGTCATGTTTTTTAGAAATCTTTATTCAATCCGCAAATTTTTGTCGATGAATAAATTAAAAGTATCACCCCTTAGTCCTAATCGAGTAGTTTCCAGGGGAATTATTTCATGAGGAGCAATGTTGCCTAAATTTACATTGGGGCCCAATAGTTTTATGAACCACACCTGCTGTTCTTTTTGGGGGGCTTCCCAAATAATTTTCTCAAATGGAATTTTAGTAAGAATTTCTTCTACCAAACCTGATCTGACTTCGCCCGTTGACCGAAATAACCCTACATTACCTCCTTCTCTGGCTTCGCCAATCACCTTCCAAGCTCCCGCATCCAGTTCCAGTTGCATCAGTTCAATCCACTTGTAGGGAGGCATAATCTTTTCCGCGTCTTTTGATCCTACTTCTGAAAGTACCGTTACCTGTTCGGTAAGCTTTCGGATAAATTCGCATTTTTTTTGATGGTTCATATCAATAGAACCATCCGATACCTCAGCATATGATAGTGCATATGTATCTAAAATTCTTCTGTAATCATCAAATTGATTTCTGACAATGAATGCCTCGAAAAGGGTGCCACCAAAATAGGTAGGGATACCCGCATCGCTATATATTTTTATTTTTTCTTTCAGATTGGGAGTAACATAAGAAGTAGCCCATCCTAATTTGATAATGTCAACATAATCGCCTGAATTGCTAATAAAATCTTCGGCTTCTCTAATGCTTAATCCTTTGTCCATAGCCATGGTATAACCATGGGCGCGGGGTTTTTGCGTTCTTTCAGGAACATTGCTTATACTATAATTCATTAAGTATCTTTTTTTCTATATTGATCAATAATTTTAAAGAGGGCTTTCTGCATGCCTAAATCTGGAAAGAATTGGTACAGCACCACATGTTTATCGTGATCCAAAATTAAAGCATTTTCCAGATAATTAAAGGCTTCTTTAAATTGTTTATTACTAATCATATAGGCAGTGGCCCTGTAGTACAATTCTGCTTCCTCGGGAAGTTCATCTATACCGTCGAGTATCAGGGAAATAGCATTTTCATAATCCCCTTGTTCGTAATACACATAAGACCAATCTAACCAAGTAATCACGCATTCTGGATCTAAGGCACTTGCCTTTTGATAAGCGTCGGTACACGATACAATATTGCCAATATTATATTCCGCCTCAGCGAGAATACGCCAGTAAAGCGGATGCTCGTTATTTAATGAAACTGCTTTGTTCAAGAAATGTGTAGCTTCATACCATCGCTGCTGCTTATTCAGGCATGATCCTATTCCAAACCAGGGTTCATCGTACCCATAATCTATTTTAGTGGCTTTGCGGTAATACTTGATAGCCATGTCGTATTTTTCCAGTTTTTCATAAGCAGCTCCCACACAGCAATATGTTTCCGCGCTAGCCCCTTCTAATTTGTAGGTTTCTTTAAATGATTTGAGCGCTTTGTCATAGTATTGGAGGTTCATATAGGTATTGCCCAGATTAAAAAAAGCTGAGGCAAACTGTTCATCGATAGTAATAGCAAACTCATAAGCCTCAACGGCTTTATCATATTTGCCCATTTTATTATATACCAGCCCCAGGTTGTACCATGCGTATTGAGAATAAGGGTCTCGATCTATAAATTTTGTGTAATATACAATGCTGTTTTCGAGCTCGCCGGTGATATCAAGGCAGTAAGCCAATTCGTACAATGCGTCCTGGTGGTTTAAATTAAACTCAACAGCAAGTTTATAACAGGAGATGGCTTTTTTATAATCGGAAATACCCTGATACGCCATGCCCAATTGGTAATAGGCTTCATCTTTTTCTTCTGTAAGCGCTATCAGCCGTTCAAATTCAAAAATTGCCGCTTTCTGATTTCCTGTTTGGTTATAGATAGTGCCTTTCAGCATTAGAATTTCCGGATCGTTAGGCTGCAGGTTAGAGGCGTTATCCAGTAGTTGAAGGGCCTCCTCATAATTTTCCGTATAATTAAGAACCTGGGCTTTATGTAGCAGGAGCTCTACGGAATAAGGATATTGGTGTATGCCAAAATTACACGCATTAAGTGCTTTGTGGTTATCTCCTAAATCAATATAGTAATCAATTATAAATATATAAGTTTCTAGTTCTAAAAAATGTGAACCATCTTCTAAGTGTTCTTCAAACATTTTTACCAGTTCCTGGCTATGTTCTTCCCTGTTAAAATCGTCCCCCATATTCATTAGTTATTTTTATTCTAGAAAATTTTTAAACTCATAGAGCTCTAAAATTAGCCACCTTGAATCTCTCTTTTATGTAATTATATATCCTAAAATTTACATATACAATACTATGTATGTTAATTTAAGCTTCAGATAATAAAACGGTTTACCATTATCTATAATACGACATTTTAATTTTATTTATTTATATTTTTCATTATTTCTTGACAAGCCCATTCAAGTGTTTGGCTAATTGGTCTAAACTTATAATTTAAAACCTTTTTAATTTTGTTATTGCTATATGTATAACGGTTATTTACCAGTTTGGGAAGTTCACTGCTCAAGTTTGTTCGTTTATTTAAAATCCACGAACCAAAGTTTGCAAACCATATAGCAGTTTGAAGTTGAATCTTGTTTAGCTTGACTCTGGGTGGCTTCTTATTAAAATTATCAGCTATTTTTTCAAAAAAATCTTTGTATGAGATCGCTCCGGCATTTATAATAAACCGTTCATTATTTTCTTCTGAATTGAGTAATTTCACTGCAATATTCGCTGCATCCCGTACATCCACTACATTTATTAGGCCTTCTAAGTAAAACTGACTTTCTTCCCAAACGTATTTTAATAATTTAGTACTACTTTTATCCCAGTTGCCAGGTCCTATTACTACAGATGGATTTATGATAATACTGGATAATCCTTCTGCAACTCCTCGCCACACCTCTAGTTCAGCCAAATATTTAGTTCTCGCATAATGAGAACCTAATTCAGTATAATTCCAGTTTGAATTTTCATCGCTTGAGTAACTGTTTTTCTTTTTACCAATTGTAGCAATTGAGCTTACATATAACAATTTCTCTATGCCTTTGTCTATGCAAGCATTAATTAAATTTGAAGTTCCTGTTACATTCACACTGTGCATTAACTCTTTGTCTTTTTGATTATAAGAAACAACAGCCGCACAATGTAACACCCTAACTACATCCTTCAGATTTTTTCTAAGCCAGAGCATATCTCTGATATCTCCTTCGACCCATTCAATTTGATGTGCAATATCAGATACCAGATTCATTTCGCTTCCGGAACGTTTAACAGCCCGGATATTAAAACCTTGCCGTAACAACTCGCGACATATAAAACTTCCGACCAATCCAGTTGCACCTGTTACAAAAAACATAGAATAATTTCCGTGATAAAGTATTGGGCAAATATAGGAGTTAAATAAGAAAACAAAGTTTTTATGGAGTAGGGGGTTTAGCAGTTAGCAATCCCAAAATTCAGGTTTAAGTTGAAGGTAGAATGCTTAAAATAAAAAAAGCCCCTGTAGGATATACAGGGGCTAAGGGAATAGAATGGCGGTGACTTACTCTCCCGGAGGAACCAGTACCATCAGCGCTGCCGGTCTTAACTGCTCTGTTCGGAAAGGGAAGAGGTGATCCCCGGCGCTACAA
>JBGTIS010000379.1:0-8120 GCA_041745535.1 Cyclobacteriaceae bacterium
CAATAGCCAGATGAAAAGAATTCCACTAGTTTTTATCGACTAATTTGTACCTGGCTGCATTGTCCCGATCACCCGTATTGGGATATTTGACCAGCAAATCTTCCAGCCTTTGCTTATCCTGTTCAGTGATGTTCACTTCCAGCGCACCGGCATTGCTTTGTATGCTGCTTCAACGTGTTGAAGTGCTTTGTCGCTCAATACCTCAAAGGCGGGTTGTTTCACAGTATGTGTCTGAATCTGCCGCGACAGCAGATCAATTAATTCGCCGGTTTTGGCTAGTTTATCCTGAGTGGATGGGCTTATTTTTTTCGAAGAAGGGAAGTCACTAATAAAAATACCGATAGATGAAATCACCGAGAGCAAAGCGGTATTCAGCAAAATCAGATTTCCGTATTCAGAAGCGTTTTTCCGCGCTTTTAAAGGTTCTCCCTTGATTCGCTGGTACGAGGAAACCAGGTTGGCCAGATTGATGGTAGCCTGCTTGCGTGCCAGCCGGTATTCGGTAACGGTAAGCGCTTCTCCTGCTGTCTTTTTCCTGATTTTCAAAAAAAACACCAAGCTCGATGCCAGCGATTGTTTCAGATGGAAAGGGAAATTACTGTATTCCCAGGAAGGTAGCAGGTAGTGCATCGCCAGCCAGCAAAGTCCACCCCCCATGGTCGTATCAATTACCCTGAACAATACCGAACTGGGAATTTCCCGGTGCAGGAAGCTGTACAGAAAAATAACGTAAATGGTAAAAAACAGGGAAGTAACCGCATATACATTCAGCACAAAACAAAAGGCCAGAAAAAAGGAAACGCCAAAAATTACCAGCGACATCTCAGAAGAAGGATGCAACAGATACAGGCCGTAGGCGATTACCGCACCGCCAATGGTGCCAATAATCCGGTGAACCAATCGCTGCCGGGCAATGCTGTAACCAGGTTTTAAAATTACCAATACGGTTAGCAGTACCCAGAAAGGGTTTTGAAAACCCAGCAAACTGCCAATTAAATACCCTGCTATGGCTGTGGTTGTGGTTCTGAGCGCGAAGCGAAAATGGCTGGAACGAAGGTTTAAATTATCTTTAATCGCAGCCCAGGAGATTTGCGGTGCGTTGGCAAATTTCTGGTAGGCAGAGTCATCCACATAGGTTTGTGCTTCTTCCAGTCTACCGTCTAATATCAATTGCAGCGCTTCCAGCTTTTTTAATTGAATTTCCTGATATATTCTGATGCGGTATGCACGCCTGTAGGCGGTTTTCCGGTCTTCCTCCTGGGTGTTTTCTTTTTCAAAACTTTCGAATAACAGCGCCGCGGCACGCATTTTCTCTATTATATCCGGTATAAAACTATTTCTTTTGTCCATTCGGGTGAAATACCGCTTAAACTGCCGATCCAGTTCCTTCACCATACAGTTACTGATTTCCGGAACCAGTCGCAGTTCCGGATACCAGGCAAGCCACTGATGCCAACGCTGGTAATCTATGGGTGTGGCCAGGGCGGCTTCCTCTATATCCAGCAGTTCCACGAAAATCACCAGCATTTTTCTTTCATGGGATTTTTTTCTCCGCAGTGGGGTCATCCGCTGAAACAGAAAGTCACGGAGTTCCACCTGGGTATAGGTGAGGTCCGTATACCTTTCTGATAAGGTTAATAAACCAATGCCTAAGTCTTCATTTGTATCAAATAGTTTTACCCGCTGCTGTAAGTAGGCAATGGTCTGCTCCATGCATTTGCTTACCGATTGTTTAAGCTGATAGGGTGTAGACACCAGGCTGATCACAATCGCGAAAAAAGCATACCATATCCCGCCTGCGAGTAATAGCAGGCAATGGTGAACGATATCTTCAGATTCGGGAAATGCTTTGTAGGTACTGAGCGCGATAATAATAGCCAGATTACCCATAAAAGCCGTATTGGCATACCGGTTGCCAAAGGGCGCTACAAACGTGAGCAAAAAGATAAATACAAAGATCAGTAGCAGCAGGGCATAGTATTCATACGCCGCGAAATGCACCGTGAGGCTTACCGTAAACGAAAGCAATACCGTAATCAGCATGGTTTTTACTTTAATTTTTACGGGTTCCCGTTTGTCTGCCCCACACACAATAATGGCGCCCAGCATCAATTCAAAGCCGGTATGCTGGTCGCCAAGTGCCCTAAAAATCAACAGCGGAATAAAAGAGCCAATGGTATAGCGCAAGGCCATCTGAAAGCTTTCTCCCAGTAAAATTTTTTTTATATCATGGCCCGTAAACTGCCTCATATGGAATTTGGCTGTGAAAGTAAGCATGCGATTATAATATTTTTTAGTAAGGGATGCGGTAAAATCGGTGTGTTATAAGTTGTGGCAGTAGCAAAGTTACGCCATTTAAAGAAAAGCTTCTGAATAATTAATTATTTTCCGGTCTTTTTTTTATCAAGCCTTGTACCTGCCTGAAGTAGAAAATGTGAGCGCCAGATCATAAACAATACCATCCGGGAAGTGTTCTTCAGGAAAAGATTATATATGAGAGTCGGATTTATTATAATTATTATTCTGTTTTTGATGGGGGAAGGGGTGAAAGCACAGGAGAAAAAGGATAATTTTTTGGTGGCATACTGGAACAGTCTGGTAAACGATACCAGCGATATTTCAAAACCTCAGTTTTTGGTTTATCCAACGCTGGCCTATTCGCCGGAAACCAGTTGGGAATTTGGATTGAGCAGTCTTTTTGTTTACTACACCAATCGGGACACCACCAACCGCCTTAGCGAAATCAATGGCTTTACTTTTTTTACGGTAGAAAATCAGTATGGCATCTGGCTGGACCATGCCTTGTATTCCAACCGAAATAAATGGTTGTACGCAGGCCGGTTACGGTACCAGAGTTTCCCGCTGCTTTATTTTGGGGTCGGTCCGGATTCGCCCTCCGAATACCTGGCACGGGTCGATGCCAATCAGCTTTGGCTGAAAGAAAGGATATTGCGAAAGGTTTACGAGAGTATATATGTAGGCCTGGAAATTGACTTCCAGCGATTGAGTTCGGTTGAATTTGTGCGGGCATCTGCCGAAGATTTTCCACAGAAACCGCTGGGAAGTGAAGGTTCGGCCAATCTGGGTTTTGGAGTAAGCCTCATTTACGATAACCGGCACAATGTACTGAATACCCGGGAAGGCTTGTTTTCAGAACAGGCTTTTTCGCGCTACGATGGCGCCTGGGGAAGCGATTTTTCCTTTACCTCGGTTATTTCCGATAACCGGATTTACCGTTCGGTGAATGAAAGAGAAGTACTGGCGGCCCAGTTGCTCGGGCAGTTTAATTTTGGAGAAGTGCCATTTAATCAGCTGGCCCTGATGGGGGGAGAAAGCATCATGCGGGGGTATTACACCGGTCGTTTTCGCGATAAAAACCAGATTGCCTTTCAGGTAGAATATCGATTTCTGCCTTTGCCATTTTCTTTTACCAAACGCCTGGGAGCCACGGTATTTGCCGGGGCAGGAAAAGTGTTTGATAGCTTTAATCATTTGCGGTTTAACAACCTGGTGGTATCGGGTGGGGGTGGTATCCGGTTTTTACTTTTTCCGAAAAAAGATATTTTTACCCGGCTGGACCTGGCATTTACCAAAGAAGGTCCCGGATTTTATATTTTCATTGGTGAGGCTTTCTAAATCAGCAGACAGGGGAATAGTAATGTTTGTAAAAAACAAAACTATTGGCAATATTAGCGGAAACCCTGAATTCATGAAAAAAAGAGAATTTATCAAAACATCCTCCCTCCTTATAGCAGGCACGATGGTATCACCGCTTATAAGCTGTAATCGTAACACAATGAGAAAAAACTGGGCGGGCAATCTGGAATACAGCGCTTCTAATCTGCTCGAACCCGAAAACCTGGAACAGGCACAGGAAGCTGTTCGGAAATATGATAAAATTAAATCGCTGGGTACCCGGCATTCTTTTAACCGGATTGCCGACAGCACTGAAAACCAGATTTCTCTGAAAAATTTCGAGGAGATCTCCTTAGACAAAGCTGCCAATACGGTTACAGTAGGTGCCGGAATCAGCTACGGAAAATTGTCACCCTATCTGGATGAACAGGGCTATGCCCTTCATAATCTGGCTTCTTTGCCCCACATTTCTGTGGCAGGCGCCTGCGCCACCGCCACGCACGGTTCAGGCGATAAGAATGGCAATCTGGCAACTGCCGTACAGGCGCTGGAAATGATAAATGCCGAAGGCGATCTCGTACAGCTTTCCCGGGAAAAAGATGGTGAGACTTTCAATGGTGTTGTGGTAGGTTTGGGTGCACTGGGCGTGGTAACCCGGGTAACGCTTGACCTGCAACCCACTTTTACCATGCGACAGGATATCTATGAAAATCTGCCCATGGACCAGTTGGAATCACACTTTGATGAAATTGAATTGGGTGGTTATAGTGTTAGTTTATTTACTGATTATAAAACACAGAATATCAATCAGGTATGGGTGAAAAGCATTGTAGAAGAAGGGCAGGAAAATATGGGGAAATCTGATTACTTCGGGGCTATGCCTGCCACCAGAAATCTCCATCCGATTAAAGAGATTTCGGCAGAAAACTGTACCGAACAAATGGGCGTACCGGGTCCCTGGTACGAACGCATGCCACACTTCAGAATGGATTTTACGCCCAGCAGCGGTACCGAACTGCAAACCGAGTTTTTTGTGCCCCGCCACCATGCTGTGGAGGCTATTAAAGCCATACATGGGCTGCGCGGGCAGATTAGTCCGTTGCTGATGATTTCTGAGATACGAACCATTGCTGCCGATAATTTCTGGATGAGCCCCTGCTACCAACAGCCCAGTGTCGCGATTCATTTTACCTGGAAACAGGATTGGAAGGCGCTACAGGCTTTGTTGCCGGTGATAGAAAAAACACTGGCCCCTTTTGATGCCCGTCCCCATTGGGGAAAGCTCTTTTCCATCTCACCGGCGAGGCTACAGTCGTTATATAAAAAATTGCCTGATTTTAAAAACCTGGCACTGCAATATGATCCGCAGGGAAAATTCCGGAATGATTTTCTGGAAATGAATATCTTTAATAGCTAGCAGGTTACCACAAGGCCTGGAAGTCCGGCGGTTTTTATGAACTCTTGTTGATCAAGAAATCTGGTAATCCCGAAACTATTCGCACCACACCAGGTGTTACTTTTTATGTACTAAAGATTGATTCTGCTATAAGTGTGGTTTTGTTCCTTTGAGAACTGCTGTGAAAAATGTAATTTTCCGCAACCTGAAATAAACTGGTTTTGATGAAATATAGATTCATTCAATTTCCGATTCTGATAATCTTCCTTATACTGTCAGCCTGTAACGGCGACCGAAAGGCGGCTATCGCTACCCACACTACCCCCCAATCCCAAACAAAACCTCCGAAAAATGCTGAGAAGCCCGAAGGTATGGTCTGGATTCCGGGTGGCACCTTTATGATGGGAAGCGAAGCCAGCGCGGCTGCCAGTAACGAAGGGCCTGCGCACAGTGTGGAAATTACAGGTTTCTGGATGGATGCGGCTGAAGTTACCAACAGGGAATTTGCCCAATTTGTGGAGGCAACCGGTTACAAAACCGTGGCCGAACGCCCGATCGATTGGGAAGAAATGAAAAAGCAACTCCCTCCCGGAACCCCCAAACCAGCCGATGAAATTCTGGCCCCGGGTTCCCTGGTATTTACACCACCGGCGCAGGCGGTTCCACTGGATAATTACGCCAATTGGTGGGCCTGGAAACTAGGTGCCAACTGGCAACATCCGCAAGGGCCTGGTAGTAGTATTGAAGGTAAAGATAATATTCCCGTAGTGCACATTGCCTATGAAGATGCACAGGCTTACGCGAAATGGGCTGGAAAAAGATTGCCCACCGAAGCGGAATGGGAATACGCTGCCCGGGGCGGTAAGGGAGGAAGCTCCTTTGCCTGGGGAGAAGAACTAACGCCTTCCGGCCGCTATTTGGCTAACTTTTTTCAGGGATCATTTCCCTATCAAAATACGGGTAATGATGGTTTTACAGGCGCAGCCCCGGTTAAAAGCTTTCCTGCTAACGCATACGGATTGTACGATATGATCGGAAATGTGTGGGAGTGGAGTGCTGACTGGTACCGCCCGGATACCTATACCCGCATTCAAACCGCGGGCCTGACTGTATGTAAAGACCCAACCGGTCCGGAATCCAGTTACGATCCTACCGATCCGTATCAGCCAAAACGGGTGATTAAAGGCGGTTCTTTTTTATGCGGCGAACAGTATTGCAGCAATTATAGGCCCAGTGCCCGCATGGCCACCTCCCTTGATTCCGGTCAGGATCATCTGGGGTTCAGGTGTGTGAAAGACAGCTAAGTGCCGGACTGCTTCTGCTTATTTTTTCTGATCCTGTATGTAGTGTGCGATTGTGCCTACTGGCGCTATCCATAGTTCATTGGCAGGATTCCGCGCGTATTCCAGTAATTTCTTCAGCATGACCAATCGCGTGGTTTGTTGCCCGGATTCACCCATTTCATGGCCGGCAAGCACTACCCATTGCCCGGTTTCTTTGGCTTGCTCCAGCAAAGGTAAAATCTGATCAAAGTCTTTACCATCCATTTCCATGCCCGTAAGCTGCGCGAAATCGCAGAATGTGGGATCATTCGGACCTTCATCGAGCCAACCCCGACCGGTTAAAAACAACGCTGATACAATAGGAACGTAGCTTTTAGTGCCGGTACCACGCCCCACGAACGTTTGCCCACATGGGTAGGCGAACACTTCAGGGGTTACCCCAAGCAATTCCTGTATTTCCTGATTCGCTGTTATTAATTCCTGCCGCATCTTTTCAAGCGAGTAATCTTCCAGTGCTTTTTGCCTGGACCAGAGAAAGTTGCCCGTACAAGGGTGATTTACCGAATGATTGCCGATCTCATGACCGCTGGCTACTGCTTTCTTCCAGCCTTCAATCTGCTGCTCCACTGCCGACGGTACCACATAAAAAGTTGCTTTTACGCCATATTGATCTAGTAGAGTGGTGCCACCCGTTACCTGGCTGGTCCGGCCATCGTCAAAGCTAAGACTAATGGCAGCTCGTTTTCCTTCCGGCCACGGGAATGAATCATCAGCTTGTTGTGCCAGCGTATTTTTACTAAAAATTAACAAACAGAAAAGGATGAATAGTTGGGGAATCAGATTGAAGGACATAAGATTTTTTAGTTAGGATCATAAAAATTATGATTTGTTTCCGTAATAAAAAATTAATGATAGGTGTTATACTTTATTTTTCTATCTTCGCTATTGTGAAATTGCAATCGCCAATATTAAGCTTTTTATTTCTATTTCTCTATTTGGGGGTGTTGATACACAATTCCGTACCACACCTGCATATAGGGGAAGAGACAGATCAGGTTGCGATCCATCATCACCATAGCGGCGAGTCCCAGCATCATCATGATGCTACAGATGAAAACTCTACAGATGACCAAGATTCACGGATGGATATTACTGGCATAATTATGCATGGCGATCTGGGGATAAATCACTTTAATAATTTTGATACCCCCACATCTTACCTGTCTATCGCATCGGTCGTTGTTGCTATTTTATTTCTCTTGAGTAGTTTATGGAATGTGTTCCTGCTAATTAAACTGCCTGCACCACCCGACATTAGCCCGGATAAACAGCTTCAATTTCTATGCTTATCCGCAACCTCCCGTCGCGGCCCTCCCTCATTTTCTTAAATTCTAAAAGGATTTACCTAAAGATAAGTCCTGCTTTTCTAATTAATTTTTTATCCAATATTAATCAGTTTAAGAAAATGAAACGATTCTTTTATATCGCTATCGTAGCTACTTTATACCTTTCTGCTTGCTCAGGTTCATCAAGCAACAAGCAAGAAAATAGCTCTCATACCCACGAAGACGGTTCAACTCATGCCGACCATGAAGATCATGCTCAGGAAGAGTTTAGCGTAACCCAAACAGACTCTACCCGCCACGAGCATATGCATGAGGCAGGCGAAGAACACGACCATTAATCATATTAAACAATATCAAGATGTATAAAATACTAGGGTGTCTGGCACTCATAGCCTTGCTGGGCTATGGTTGCCATAGCACTACTGAGGATGATCATGGACATCCTCATGAAGAGGAGGG
>JBGTIS010000380.1:0-15047 GCA_041745535.1 Cyclobacteriaceae bacterium
AACCCTGTTGATTCCCTGAGAAATGAATAGACTATTTAGTGATCCGGACTCGACACCATTATTACATTATTGGCAATCCAGATTTATTTAGCCATAATCTAATAAAATAGATAGAAACATCTGAATTTCTTTAATTTTACAGCCATATCATCCGCCTGCTAATGATTTAGCAACTTCTAAAGGATCTTCAGATCCAGTTTCAATATTGGGCTGAACCCCGGTTCCTTCCCACCCGGTTTTAGTGAACGGATCTACAATCTTACCAACGGGTATAGTAATGTTATAATCGCTGTCCAAAGGATATGGGCCCGCTATATTGCCAGCACCCGCAGTAATGCTGCCTATTACTGTTGCCCGCTTACGGTTTTTTAAAATAAAGGTGAATGCTTCGGCTGCGCTAAACGTATTTTTATCAATTAAGATAAATACTGGCTTAGAGAGGTATTTATCCATGCTATCTATTTCCTGCGTTTTTAATGTAACAGTATCGCCTGATTTATAAAAAATATTTAATATGGGCTCTCCTGCGCCTGACAGAAAGATGCTGCTTAACAACTGCACCATTGAACCACTTCCTCCTGAATTATTACGCAGATCAAGAATCAAAGCTTTTGTTTCTCTTATCAAAGCGATTGATTTCAAAGCGGCTTGTCCGGCATTTTCTGTATCCGCAAAGTAATTAAGCTTTAGATACCCAGTATTACCAGGCAAAATTTTGGGGGCTTCGAAACCATAGTTTTCCTTTTTCTCTTTCAAGAGCTGCTGAAGCTTATCATCTTTTCCATTGTTCAGTTCTTTGGCATAGTCTGGATTATATTCAACTGATAGGTGTTTATCATGGGTATAATAGAACAGTTTCCTGTTCAACGCCTTGATAAATTCAGACCTGTCCGTTATTTCCAGGAACTCACCGCTGTTCAAGGAATCGGAAATCATTTTAGCGTAGTCTGTGTTGACAAAGTTCTGGCTAATTTTAACTTTTATATTTTCGATAAGAGAATCCTTTTTAACGTTTGTTATTTCCTGCGAGAGGCATACCGTGATTCTCATGACCAGGATAAAGAATAAAACAATTATTTTCATTGTCTATGCTATTAGAGTATATCATGAAATGAATTCAGTTCTGAGAGTTAATTTCTTATTGCTTCATAATCGCAGTTCATTTCGAGGGATTTTCCACGGTAAATCTCTAAAAAAGACCTGTATTGACATAATTTACTCTATAAATGAAATTTTATTCGCTAATGTAATTTTTTTGATCTATACAAACATTTACCCAGTTATTTTCTATTAAGTGTATAACTGAAATCACTGTCCCACACTAGGAAGTTTCTGTCATTATCCAGGAAAAAACACGTTATCATCTCCTTTCATAAGCAAAAGTGATTGTTCCGGCTTGTCAGAATCCAGTTGAAAAATTACGGCATCTGGATTTGTCTTAGTCCCTTTTACGATTTTCCATTCACTTTATCATTGGTTACCCGGGTTTAATAGGTTCGGTTGTTGATGTGGTATCCCTATTCGCTATTGAGTGCGATAAAAAATTTGAGTTAAAGTGGGCAGTTGACGAATCGCCTCTTGTTAACTGTTACTCCGACCTTAAACTCTTCACCGGATTCATCGAGGCAGCTTTCAGGGTCTGATAACTCACAGTCAGTAGCGTAATTGCCAGGGCAGCCATGCAGGTTAAAACCAATATCCAAACCGAGATTTCGGTGCGGTATTCATACTTTTCTAACCACGCTGTTAAATAGAAATAGGCAATTGGAATAGCGATACAGCAGGAGATGATGACCAGCACCACAAAATCTTTGGACAGCATCTTCCAAAGATGAAACACAGAGGCACCTACTAATTTGCGGATGCCAATTTCCTTGGTGCGTTGCTCAGCCACAAAAGAGGATAACCCAAATAAGCCCAGGCAAGAAATGAAGATGGCCAGCAGGGCGAAAATGCCGGATAGTTTACCGATTCGTTCCTCCTGACTGAATTTACGAGCATATTCTTCATCCACAAACTGGTAATCGAACAGTGCGGTAGGAACTATTTTTCCCAGGTTGGCCTCTATTTTCGTCAAGGCGACATGAGCGCTTACTTCCGGGTTTATTTTAATATGCAACCGCTTCGATGCATTGTCATTAAAATAGTACAAGGTCGGCCTGACTGGCTCATAAGGAGATTCCATGATGATGTCTTTGACAACCCCTATGATGGTTTTAGACCATTGTGGACGATCGAATTCGTCGACATCTATGAGCTCTTGTCCGACCGGATTTTTAAAGCCCATATATTTTACGGCCGCTTCATTAATGACAACTGCTTCCGTAGTATCCGTGGCAAAATCTCTGGAAAAATCACGACCGGAAACAAGCTCCCAGCCTACGGTTTTGCCAAAGTCGGGCGAAACATTGCAAATGACAAACTCCACATCCCGGTCAGGATCCTTCCCTTGCCATTCGAATCCGCTTACTACGTTCCGTATTCCTGTCAGGGGACTGGAAGAAGTGGCTACTTCAGACACCACGCCTGTATTGAGCAGTTCTGTTCTTATTACCTCCTGCTTGCCTTTATAATTCGGATCGCCCATTTCCAAGGTGATTAAACTCTCCCGGTCATACCCAATGGGCCGGTTGCGTGCATACTGGATTTGCTGATAAACAATCAGCGTTCCCATAATCAAGACCACAGAAACGGTAAACTGAACTACTACCAACACTTTGCGGGGTAATGCGGCAAAACGGCCTATGCGTAACACACTTTTTAACACCTTCACCGGCTGGAAAGAAGACAAATAAAAAGCAGGGTACAAACCAGCCATAAAACCTGTCAATAAGATAAACGCCAGGGCTACGCCCCAGAAAATCAGGTTACCGAAGGGCAATGTAATGTCTTTATCAGCTAGCGCATTAAATGAGTTTTGTAATAACACCAGCATCAAAACAGCCACTGCGAAAGCCACCACTACCATCATCAATGATTCGCTCAAGAACTGTGCGATCAATTGCCCTTTACCAGAGCCTACTACTTTGCGGACACCTACTTCCCTCGCCCGTTTTTCGGAGCGGGCCGTACTTAAGTTGATAAAATTGATACAGGCCAGCAGCAATACAAAAACACCGATGATGCCAAAGAGCCAAACATACGTAATACGTCCTCCCACAGGTTTCCCATTTTCAAATTCGGAATACAAGTGCCAGGTGCTCATGGGTATGAGTTGTACAAAGGGTTTGTACTTTTCAATGGTGGCAAAAAAATCCTCCGGTACATTTTTGGAATACAAATCATGGATGGCTGCATTGGCCGCTTCCATGCTCGTGTTTGGCCGCAGTTGTGCATAGATAGTCACAACCCGGTTGTCCCAATCGGTTTCTTTGCCTTTCATCCATTCCCGGTAAGATGGCAGCAACGGCCAGGGGAGGAAAAGCTGAGTTTCGCTAAAACTACTATTTCGGGGAAGGTCTTCATACACACCTGTTACGGTCACTTCCAGGACATTATCGATGCTTAAAGTCTGATTGATAGGATCATCATCCCCAAAAATTGCTTTGGCCGTGGAGGCTGAAAGAACAACAGAATGAGGATCATGCAGACTTTGGTAGGATCCTTTCACCATTTTTAACGAAAGCATGTCCAGGGCAACCTCTTCCACAAACAGTCCGCTTCTCTTGAATTTTTTATCCCCCGTGGAAACTGTACAATCGGTCCTAAAGGCCTTCGATACATGTTTAAAATGCGGATAGTTATTGTTAAGTACTTCCCCCACCGGATATTGTAGAGCGACTGAACCTTCAATAGCCTGGGTTTCAGGCTTGATGCCTCCACCCCATACCTGTGCGATGTCCTCATAATTTTTGTGGTATTTGTTAAAAGATAATTCATCATAAATCCATAAGCCAATCAGCATGGCTACCGTCATGCCCAGGGCAAGGCCCCCCACATTAATGAAAGAGTATCCTTTATGCTTTAAAAGATGTCTCCAGGCAATTTTGAAATAGTTTTTGTACATATCGGTAGGGTTTAAGTTTTCGTAATTTTTTACAGGTCTGATGATGCCCGGCCGGAAGAGCGACAGTACCTCAATGATAAATTTCCGATTGGCTTTTCGTTTTCCGGATGCCCGTACTCGCTCATCATATTCTTCTAATAAGTCTCCTTCAATAAAATCTACCAGTTTCGGGTGGCAGTACCACCGGAAAAAGCGGAGGAACAACTTAGGCGGTGTATGCTTCATCTTCAAACACTTCCTTTTAGATCAATTACTACCTTGGGAATAGACCGCCAGAGTGTGTCCCTGGTTTCTTTGGTGTAGGCCATGGCCTTTTTTCCGAGCGCAGTTATTTGAAAGTATTTCCTGGGGCGGCCTGCCCTTTCTTCCGTGGCTTCGCCTGCAAACGACTCGATATACCCTTTGTCCTCTAGCCTGACCAGGGCGGTGTGCATAGCTCCCATACTCACCTTGCGCGAAAGCCTGGATTCAATTTCCTTTTTGATGGATACCCCATAGGCTTCCTTATACAGGACACCTATCGTAAGAATAACGATTTCTTCAAACTCACCCAATTGGTATTTCTTCATAGTGGAAAAGTTTTTTCCTAAATGTAGGAATAATAATTGTGCCAGTTAATTTTAGTTGAAGAATCAGCGATTTTTAAGGGTAGCGCACTGGAGCTGCGCACGAATACGGACAAGTTGTGTTCGAAAACGATCAGAAGTTTAATAGTAACAATTTATTTTTCCTATAGATTATTCATGACCACAATGACACTATCTGTCAGTTATAAAAATTAATTTTTCTGCGTTCATCTAACTATAACATAAAACAATCAAATGATGAAAGAACAACCAAAAATCATCGGTACAAGATACGGGTAATGCTGGGTGAATACACCGATGACCGATCGGCTTTTGAAACGGTGAATCACTCTTATTTCGCCTACATCGATATAGAAAATATTAATGCGTTATACCAGAAATATCCCTCAAAAACGTGGAAATATTGAGCGAAATTGCTGACCAACCCTGGGGGCAACGTATTGCTTTCTACTTTATGAATAACTGGCTGGAAGATTTTGTCTACATATCACATTAGCCTGGTGGAGGTTTGCTCTGGCAGGTATGCTGGCATTGTTGATTCCCATGTTGACGGTAGGTTTCCAAAGTATAATAGCAGCCCTGACGAATCCGGTAGATAGTTTGAGAAATGAATAAAAGTTTGCCCAGGACAGATCATTCCTATCTCGGCCAGCGGTATGGATAAACCTACCGAATTTTTGAGAAGGTCGGTGGCTATACTCCCACAGGGAACATATGTGTTCATTACCGATGATAGCGGAATCGGTAACGATCATTTGGAACCCACAGTTAGGGAATATAAAGTGGAACTGTTCAATGACTTACTGGTACGATTGATCAACCAATATGGTGCTCATTGCTTGATAGAATAACCAAATTGCTGATGCCATGTATTGTTAAAAATTATAAGATTATCTTTTATTTTTTCTAAACAAATACAAACTTTTTATATTAACAAACATGGGAGATACAAAAAATTTTGAAAATTATGGCGCTTTATCCAAAATTAAGGAGCTGGCCGAAGATGGAAGAATTTGCATGTTTACCACACAATTATCGGAAGCGCCATTGGCATCGCGCCCTATGGCAACTCAGCAGGTAGACGAAGAAGGCAATATTTGGTTTTTTAGCAAAGAAGGTTCTCTCAAAAACCAGCAAATTCAGTAGGATAACCGGGTGCAGTTGCTCTATGCCAATGATGGTTCCTCAGAATACCTTTCTTTATTTGGCACCGCCGAGATTTTGAAAGATCAGGCTAAGGTGGAAGAACTGTGGACACCCTGGGCTAAAACCTGGTTCAATGAAGGCAAAGATGATCCTACAATCACCTTGCTGAAAGTAAAACCCCAGGAAGGTCATTATTGGGATACCAAAAATAACAAGATGGTGCAAATGGCGAAAATTGCCGTTGGAGCAGTTACCGGTAAACACTTAGATGATGGAGTGGAAGGTACGATGAAGTTATAAGCTTATTTGCTTTCACCTTTCACCAGCGAAATCAGATATCGGGTGAGGTTTTCGGCTGCCTTCCCGTTTTCAAAGGATGCAGGTAAGTATTTATGGCCGATGTATTCGTTATAAATCCAGGGATCGCCCACAGCGAAAACATGCCCATTTCCAAAATTGGTTTCCGCCATAATGATGTTTTCGTCTTTTTCCAATACGGGCTTCGCATGGCCCGATAAGGACATTGAGCAAACCTCTTTCATGTATATTTTTGTTACACCCGAAAATACCGGATGATTGGGCAAATCGGTAATAGCGCCCATTTCCCATTCCTGCTCTGAAACCGGAAGTAAAGTGACCGCATTGAAGTGGATGCCAAAGTTTTCTGTTAATCTATTAAAATGGGTGAATTCAGCATTGGGCGCGTTATTGGATAAAACCACCAGTACACCTCCTTCCTCCACCCATTTGGCGATGGCTAACGCTTCTTTTTCAGTTACATATTTGGCATTTGGATTTTCTGAAACAGTGTCCGGATCAACGATGATATAAATATCTACATCTTTCAGTAATTTCCGTGGCGATTCTTTTACCAGGGAAAGAGTAGCCTGTTGTGCCTCAAACATATCTCCCCATTGTTTGTAGCCACTGTCCGTAGTATCTGCCCAGATATAATGATATGGCTTCCCGGTATCCGCCTGAATTTCATTATTGTAATAATTATCCAATCCAACCCTGATTTGGGCAAGTGTTGGGTTAAATAGGGATATGGTAATAAGAAAAATAACCGGGATAAAAACACTCTTGTTCATGGTTTAAAATTTATAGGCGACACCCATATTCAATCCCGAACCCGAAAGTTCAAAATCGTTCGTATCTTCTATGCTTTCCTCAAATATTTTTTTAGAAAGCGAATGTATTAAATTTTAAGCGAATGTAAAGCAAAATTTGCAGAGGTCGTAAAAGCATATATCTTTGCGGCGGCAAGTCAGTACGACCAGCTCCTGTCGAACTCCCCCAGATCAGGAATGAAGCAAGGGTAGATGGTCGAAGCGGTGCGATACCTGGCTTGCTTTTTTCTTTTCTCTCTACTTCCCCGATTAATAAATTGGTTCAGTGTAATTACATATAAAGTCTGATGTAAGCTGAAACCATAGGGTTTCCCTTTTGGATTCAGGTTATTTTCTGTTATTAAAATTAAGAAATCTATAATTTTAATAACAGGCTCTTAATATCGCCCATTTAATCCGTCAATTTTTTTACTTTTGCCCTAAACCACTACATCATTGATACATTTTTATGGAAGTTTCTGTTATTAAATACAATGCAGGCAACATACAGTCAGTAATTTATGCTTTAGAACGGCTGGGCATTGAACCGGTATTAACGGATAATCCGGAGCGAATTACGCAGTCAGATAAAGTAATATTTCCCGGTCAGGGAGAAGCCAGCTCAGCCATGCGATATTTAAAGGCAAAAGGATTGGATCAGGTAATCAAAAACCTGAAGCAGCCGGTGCTGGGCATTTGTGTTGGGTTGCAGTTATTGTGTAAATACTCAGAAGAAGGCAATGCCGAATGTCTGGGTGTATTCGACCTCGCTGTCAAATTATTTCCTCCGAAGTTGAAGGTTCCGCATATGGGTTGGAACAGTTTGGATAACCGGAAAAGCGTGCTGTTTAATCATTTACGAGAAAATGCCTGCCTCTATTACGTCCATAGTTATTACGCGGAAATTGGAGCAAGTACTACCGCCACCAACGATTATATTCTTCCATTTAGCGCCGCACTGGAAAAAGATAACTTTTATGCCATTCAACCCCATCTGGAAAAAAGTGGAAAAGATGGTGAACAAATTCTTAAAAACTTTTTAAGCCTTTAATCACAATGGAAATTATACCCGCCATAGATATTATTGATGGTAAATGTGTGCGCCTTACCCAGGGCGACTACAATCAGAAAAAAGAATACAATAGCGATCCGCTGGAAGTAGCGCACATGTTTGAAAACGCGGGAATCCGCAGGTTACACCTGGTAGACCTGGATGGTGCCCGCCAAAAGAAAATTGTAAACCTGAAGGTACTGGAGAAAATTGCCACCAAAACCACCTTGCACATCGATTTTGGAGGGGGAGTTCAGTCTGATCTGGATTTGGAAATGGCGTTTCAGGCAGGGGCAAAACAGGTTACCGGGGGAAGTGTGGCCGTCAAGAATCCGGAATTATTCGACCAGTGGATAGACCAGTATGGTGCTGAAAAAATTATTCTGGGCGCCGATGTGAAAAACCAGAAAATCGCTGTACACGGGTGGCAGGAAAGCTCAGCCTGGGATGTTTTCGAGTTTCTTGACCACTGGATTAAAAAAGGTGTCCTCTATGCTATTTGTACCGATGTGGCCAAAGATGGATTGCTGCAAGGCCCAGCCGAAGATCTTTATCGTTTGATCAGAAAGAAATTTCCTGACCTGCGCTTAATAGCCAGCGGAGGCGTAAGCCAAATCAATGACGTACAGGTTTTATCTGAATGTGGGGTGTATGGTGTTATTATTGGCAAAGCAATTTATGAAGGAAGTGTGACATTGAAAGAATTACAATCTTTCCTCTAACCGGAATACAGGTAAAATCAGGTATGGGAAAACCATTATTGGTACTAAAATTAGGAACCGCCAGTTTAACCAACGAACAGGGAAAATTAAATGAAGTTGCTTTGGTGGAATTGGCGCGACAGATTGCCCAGATTCATCAGCAATACCGGCTTGTTATTGTGTCGTCAGGAGCAGTGGGTGCCGGTAAAAATTTTCTGAAAAACTATACGGGCAGTGTAGTGGCCCGAAAGGCTGCCGCTTCCATCGGCAACCCCCTGCTGATTAATAAATATACGCAGTTTTTCTCTCCATATGGCATTACCATTGCCCAAAGTTTGTGCGAACGTCATCACTTTTCTGACCGAAAGAAATTCCTGCAACTCAAAGAAACTTTTACTGAGCTTTGGGCCAACGACATCATTCCCATAGCCAACGAAAATGATGTAGTCAGTGACCTGGAAATCAGGTTTTCAGACAATGATGAACTGGCAACGCTCATCGCGGTTGGTTTTGGCGCTTCCCGGTTACTGTTCGGCACCAATGTGCCCGGCGTACTGGATGCGAATAACCAGGTAATCAAAGAAATTGAGAAAATTGATGAAACTGTACTGGGTCTGGCAAAAAAGAAATCGTCGCTGGGCCTGGGCGGAATGA
This sequence comes from Cyclobacteriaceae bacterium, assembly GCA_041745535.1. Taxonomy (GTDB): domain Bacteria; phylum Bacteroidota; class Bacteroidia; order Cytophagales; family Cyclobacteriaceae; genus JBGTIS01. The sequence goes on from JBGTIS010000380.1 coordinate 9,255, forward strand.
CCTCCAAACTTACTTTTGCCAGTTTGGCTACCAAAATGGGGATTGAAGTGGTAATATTTAAAGCCAGTGCCTTTAATACTATGCTCGAAGCTTTAGAGGGTAAAACCGGAACCCGTTTCAAGTCACATCCAGCTACGCTTTCGGAGCGAAAAAAATGGCTGGCCAGTGGCAGCCTGGTCAATGGCAGTTTAACCATTGATCCAGGCGCTTGTCAGGCCTTATTAAACAGAAAAAGTTTATTAATTGTTGGTGTTACTGAAATAGTTCAGCCCTTTGAAAAAGGAGAAATTTTTGAAATTCTAAACCAGGATCATAATAGCATCGCAGTCGCAAGGGCAAATGTGTCGTCTACTGATATGCATCACAATAGAAACAAGCAAAATTTCATTGTAGCCCACGCCGATGATATTGTTTTGTTGTAATATTCAATCTTCCTGCTTTCCATCCAGCGAAAGCAGGAAGATTGAATGCCTATTTTTTTAGGTTAGAAAATGCCTGTATGGTAGAGTCCTGAATGCCCATATCTACCGCCAGTTCCGGTATAGAGGACTTTAAATTGTTTACACCAGCATGCGTTACTTTGGTTTGCCAAACATATAATTTTTTCAGACTTTTTAACGGCGTAAGATGTTCCAGGCCTTCATCTGAGATGTTGGTGCCATATATATTCAGATACTCCAGGTTTTCCAGATCTTTCAGGTTTTGCAGTCCGTCGTTACTGATCTCAGAATTTTCAAGATGCAACCTGGTTAAACTTTTCAAACTGGCAATTCCTTTCAGCAATTGATCATCAGCGGATGTATTCCCCATATCCAGCCAGGTAATTTGTTTTGAAAGTTTGTCCAAATCAGCGATCAGCTGATTTTCATTTTCTTCCGAAATCTGGTTGATTTTAACCTGCAGCCAGTTGTTGTTCTGGGCCAGGGGCATTACAATGGCACCCAGGTCCTGCAAACTTTTGATGTCCTGTTCATTAGCGGGTTCAATTTCTTCAGCATACAAGGCTTTGTCGGCTTCAGATCCACCGTATAGTTTTTCTAAAACCTCATTAATTTCATCAGATTTCTCCAGCTGCGCTACCTGTTTATCAGTAGGCGCGCCCTGATCAATCCACCAGGTAATAAGGGCAATTTGCTCTTCTGTTACCTGTTTTTTACCGTCAGGAGGCATATGGTCGTCGTCATCTTCGGGCAAATGCATTCTTACCACCATTTCACTTTCCGCTGCGTTACCAGCCTCCAGCGCCGGACCATTCTCGCCACCCTTCAGCATGGCCTCAAAAGTTTTCATTTCTAATTCCCCTTTTTTCTTCTGGGAATTATGGCACGAATTACACCGGCTTTCCAGAATCGGGTGGATCAGGTCTTTGTATACAACCGCTTCCTCTATGTTCCCCTGGTATATTTCCAGCGGCTTATCCTTAGGTGGCAATCCGGCAATGGCCCGCATTGAATTTGGCATATATTGGGTAAGATAATCGGAACCGTGGGTAAGTGAGCCACCGAAATGGCCGGCAGCCATTAGAATAATGATGGTAAGACTGAATATCGAAAAATAGGCTTTGTCAAGGGCGGGCGACGCCTTTTTTTCTTTTTGTAACCAAAGCACATAAGCTACAATAGAAATAACCGCCACGCTAATGCCCAACCACTGGTGCAGTGCCAGCAAATCTTCACTATACCCACCCCCCTGAGAAAGTAGATAACCTAAAATGGCGGCCACTATGGTAGTGGCAACACCTAACAGCAATACAAATCCAACTGCGGGTTGCAGTGATTGGTATTTTTTACTAAATCTTGATAACAGCTCCAGGATAAAGGCAATAACCAGAAATCCAATGGGTAAATGAAGAATAAGCGGGTGAAATCTTCCTAAAAAAAGGACAAAATCTGATGGTTGTTCCACGGTTTAATAATTTGTTGAAATAACAAATCTAATGAAAAAAAAACCATGAAAGTAAAAATTTCAGGCCAATTACAAAATTCAATAAGAATTTGGTAAATTAAAATTAACTCTGATTACATTCCTGCCGCTACCATCGGATTGCGAACCGCGAACTGCTCGGATGAAACAACCTGAGGTAAAATTTCAAAAAGTTGAAGCTTTTCAGATTTTGAGGATTTTAAATTCAATCTTAATAAAAATGATGGAATTTCATGCTCATTGAAGTTTTCGCAAATTTCATCATATCGGTAATAAGGAAAATTAACATATATACCTATTATTTTTTGATACCTATTAAATATTTTTACCACCTTTCCAGGATTTGCGACCATTGCTTTAGAGCGGTAGAAAAATAAAAGTCCACCAATCTTTAGGTCATGTGAAACCTGAAATCCAGAAAATCCGATAAAAGACTGAACCTCCAGGTTCATAGGCTTATTTTGAATAGTAAACGCGGTAACTTGGCACTTTAGGTCAATGGCTGGTTTGTTCTGAATAAATAAAAAATTAGTCATTATAATAATTGGAATATTTTATTAAATAATTCTAATGTAAAGGTATTTACATACCGGTCAAAAAAAAATAGGGGTTAACCTTCATTTTAATAGGGGTTAACCACTGTATTTCACTCAACTCTCCTTATTTCAATTATGATATATAATTTAAACACTCTATTTTCGGAGGGAATTAACTTAAAACAAGGTTCGATGCCGGCTGCGGCTGACGGCATTCCATTGTGGATGATGAATTCAAACCTATGAACATATGAAACTACTTAAATGGTCGGAACTACCGGAAGGGTTCAAAAGGCTTCTAAAAAAATCATACGATGAATATAAAGAAATGCTTTATGACCCAACCCTTCATTTTTTAGCAAAAAAAAGAATTCCAACCTGGGAAGATTGGCTGAAAAAACATGACATTCTTCTTGATGAGGAAATGCCCTCCTGAGCTACTTTTCCTATCTTATGGTTTAAACAGGTGCTTTGGTGTAAAAGCCGGACAAGGTGTATATTTTTCCTTGCGGCTTACATGTTTGGGCGATCTTGCCGTTTCAAACTGAAGAATCAGACCAATTTCATGCGATCCACCCGACGTAGCCGGAGCCAACTTCGAAACGGTAAGATCATAGCTGTAAGCAAAAGTAAAGTTGCTGGCAGATACGCCAAAAACCACCGCTAATGCGTCATGATTGATATTGTCAGGCACATCCTGTAAAATAGGAATGCCTTTGTACCAGGCCCCAAACATCAGCATCCGGTAATTGTAATTAAGGCCCAGATCTAACTGGTCGAATCTGCCCTGATGTTTATAATTGAAGGAAGGATTGATGCTTGATTCAATTCCCTGGTTCATTACGCCCATTTTGATGGGAATTTTTACTCCTGCATGCAAAGAAGCTTTTATTGGTAAAGTACTTTCCTCACCCATCGCGGAATGATTGGGTTTGTTCAGGTGATGAATAGAAAAACCAGACCAGAATTTTGAATTATATAAAATTACACCCGTATTAAAATCGAAATAGGCATGGTTTTCCAAATCATAAATAGTAGGGTCCATGGTTGGGGCACTGGTATTGCCAAAAGCCAACTGGTCGCCAAATACCAGCTTGTCAAAGTCCATGCTCTGCCAGGTATATGACACCTGTAATGAAGGAACTACCACCATTTTATTGATCATAGGAATGGCATATGAATAAATAGCTCCCAGATTTGTTGATCGCAGGTTTGATTCTCCAGCCTTGTCGGTTGTAGCTAAAAATCCAACATTGCTGTATGAATTCTTCAGGTTATAGTCATATGCAAATGAATAGGTTACAAAAGAATTGGGCAAACTAGCCCACTGATTTCTGTGATTGAGGGCAACCCGGTGGTGTGAAGTTGTACCTGCGAATGCCGGATTTAAATACAAGGGAGCCGAATAGTATTGTGTAAACTGAGGATCCTGAGCGAATGCCGCTGTTTTTGCCAAACCTATCAGTAAAAGAAAACCAAAAAAAACTCTATTGTAATTGTTGATCATATACTTTCATTTAGAAATGAAAACCTGCCTTCTGCCTGCATTTACCGCAGCAGGGTTACATCACCGGCTTTGGTTTCCTTTCTGCCATCGCTGTACTCAAGAATTAATTTAAATACATATACATCTTTAGGACTTAATTTCCCTTTGAAGTATCCATCCCATCCCTGGTGCTTATCAAAACTTTCAAATAGCAATTCTCCCCAGCGATTGTAAATCAGCATATGGAAACTGGTAACGCCTTCAATTACCGGTAGGAACGCATCGTTGTAGCTGCCATTGGCTGGATTTTCGCCGGACCCGGGACCTGCCATACTCGGCGTAAACGCGTTTGGTATCTGTACCTTTCCTCCTTCCTGAACAAAAACTGAATTTTCCCTTCTGAGCGTATCCGTACAGCCATATTCATTGGTAGCCACCAGGGTAACGGAATAGGTACCCGGCGTTTTGTAAACATGATCCGGTTCAAATTCCGATGATGTATTTTCATCTCCGAAATCCCACCAGTAGGTTTCAGCGCCTTGGCTGAGGTTGGCCATATAAATCGGTTGAGTTAATAGTACTTCTACCGGCCTGATGGTAAATCCCGCATCAGGATTATCATATACCTCCACACTGAATTCCTTCTTCTTTTCAAGGGTTATACCTCCACTGTTGGTAGCCTGTAGGGTAACGGAATATATGCCTGGTTCATAGTATGTATAAGAAGGATTCTCTTCGGTTGAAACGCCTTGTCCCCGCCCAAACGACCAGTAATAAGATTCCGCATACCGGGATAGATTCGTAAAATGTACCGTTAAGGGGCGACAACCGGATACCGGACTGATCTCAAAATCCACTATTGGAGGAATGGGAGAAATCGCAATGGTTTGGGTAAGGGTATCAGTACATCCGTTGGCATTGTAGGCCACTAAGGATACTTCGTAATTACCTGAATTTCTGAAAAGGTGGTTGGGTTCTTCCAGAAAAGAGCCGGAACCATCCCCAAAATCCCAGCGATAACTGTTGGCATTCAAAGAGAAATTTGTAAAGTAAACCGGTTGATCAGGCAAATACATGTCTGCAAGCTGAACCCTGAAATCAGCCTGAGGCCCGGTCTGTAGGTTCACGTAAATGGTTTTTTGTGTTTTTATTAGTATACCAAGAATGTTGCTTGCTTCCAGAGTAACGGTATACGTGCCATTTTCCCTGAAAACATAGGTAGGGTCAGCTTCAGTAGAACTTGCTGTGCCATCGCCAAAAGTCCAGTAATAGGTATCCGGATCAGCGTATTTTGACAAATTCGTAAATTTTACTTCCAAAGGCAGACAACCCTCAATACTAGTATAAGCGAAATCCACAACCGGTAAAGTTGGTTCAATGACGGCCGTAACTGAATCTTCTTCAAAGCAATCGGCACCTGAAACAGTAAGTTTAACAGGATATTCACCATATCTTTCATACGTATGGGGTTCCGGATCAGCCGCATTAGAAAATGTACTGTCGCCAAAGCTCCAGGCATACGCCCAATTTCCCGGATTGGTATAATTCTGAATCTGTATGGTAGCATTGGGTATTTGCTGAACTTTCGGGCTAATGGTAAAGGAGGCATTGATATCCTCCTGTTCTGAAATATTAATCTTTTCCGCATTTTCAGCACTTTTACATCCCGCCACGTTTGTTGTTATCAGTTTTATTTCCTCCTGTAGTATGGTTCCAATTCTCCGGCTGAAAACCATCTGAAATTTATCGCTTGTCAGGTCGGGACTATTGGCTGGAGCAGGAATTACATCCCATCTATAAATCAAACCTTTTTGAGTAGCTTCGGCTTCGTAGGTTACCCTATCACAA